>CBFHUP010000035.1:0-28924 GCA_965659115.1 uncultured Flavobacteriales bacterium
GCTGCCCGACGGCCGCATCATCATCGGGGGCGCCATGGGCTTCGGCGCCTCGGATTACCGCGCCACGGTATGGTGCCTGCTGCCCAACGGAACACCTGACCCTGCCTTTGGCACGGACGGCTTGTTCCAATACACCTTCGACCAGGGAGAAGAGTATGTACGACGCGTGTTGGTGACCGACACCCACATCACCATGGTGGCCACGGTCAGAGTGCCCGGATTCAACTATGACCGCATCGGCCTGGTCCAATGCGCCCACGACGGAACCCTGGATGTCGAATTTGGCGAAGGCGGCGCCATCATCCACACCATCGACGCCACCACCGACCTCTCCGTGCGCGATGGCGAGCGCATGAGCAATGGCGGCATTGCCGTGTGCGGTTACCATTACAGCTTCACAGACAACACCGAATACCCTTTCATCGGACTGTTCGATGCCGAAGGGCAACCTCAGACTGGATTCGGAACTGGCGGTATCATCATCGCAGACAACCAACCCGGCGAGTACTTTGCCGCAGCCACCTACGGTGACATCCTGTATTTCGGGGGTCGAACTGGCGGCGAGGACCGGGACTTTATGATTGACGCCATGGAGGTGGATGGGACGGTCTACACCCCGTTTGCCCTGTATGGTCACCTAGAAGTAGACAACGCCATGTCCGACCTCATCCTGGATCTTGTGGTGGACGACGAAGGGCGGTTGCTCGCCTCCGGTACCTCGGGCATTCCAGGCTTCTTTGGGGACCGCGACTTCGCGCTGCTTCGCCTGACCCCCGATGGATGGCCCGACCCCGACTTCGGGACAGCTGGCCTGACCACAACGACCTTTGGAACAGCGTTTGACGACGCCAACGCTATGGTCATCACGCCTGAGAACAAGGCTGTTCTGGTGGGCATGAGCGCCCAAACCAACAACGACTTTGCCATCGCCCGCTACTTCCTTGGCCCTGTCGTCAATGGAGTGGAGACGCAGGAAGTCCACCTCTCGGTCTTCCCCAACCCTACTGCTGACCTGCTGCACATTGCCAGCGGAGACCACCGCAGCCGCTGGCACCTCACCACCCCCCTTGGTCAAGAAGTCGAGGTCCGAAGTTCAACCCAGCCCCACGGCATCACCCTGGATTTGTCCAACACCCCATCCGGCGCCTACATCTTGACCTTTGAAACGCCGCGAGGTCCTCAATCTCAACGCATCTTCGTGCAACACTGAGCCACCATGAGCGACCTGCCTCCTTGCCCTCAATGTTCATCCCCTTACGCCTACCCCGACGGCGCACTGCTGATGTGTCCTGAATGTGGCCACGAATGGAGTCCCGAAAGTCCCGAGGCCGAGACCGAGACCGAATCGGCGGATGAGACGGTAAAGGATGCCAACGGCAACGTCCTCCAGGATGGCGACGACGTCATTGTGATCAAAGACCTGCCGGTCAAAGGCGCTCCCAAACCCGTGAAGGCAGGGACCAAAGTCCGCAAGATTCGACTCGTAGACGGCGACCACGACATTTCATGCCGCATCGACGGGTTTGGCGCCATGGCGCTCAAGTCGCAATTCGTCCGAAAAGCCTAAACCATGGCACGCACCCCGACCACCGACATTCCATTGGGCTTCTCCGCCCCTGACTTTGCACTCCCCGATGCGGTAACGGGGGCGATTCTCAACCGCCACCAACTGATGGAAGCAGGCCCAACCGTGGTCGTCTTCATGTGCAACCACTGCCCTTTTGTGGTGCACATCCTGCCGGAATTTGTGGCGTTTGCCAAGGAATACATGGCGCGCGGTGTGAACGTGATGGCCATCTCCAGCAACGACGTCGAAGGCTACCCGATGGACGGGCCCGAGCACATGAAGGCGCTCGCTGAAAGGTTGGACTTTGGATTCCCCTACCTGTACGACGAAAGCCAAGAGGTGGCACAGGCCTATGAAGCGGCGTGCACACCGGACTTCAGCATCTTCGATGCGAATCAGCGCTGCGTGTACCGGGGGCAGTTCGATGGCGCGCGGCCCGGCAATGACGTTCCGGTCACTGGCCACGACATGCGGCAGGCACTCGACACTTTGCTCTCTGGCGGGGCCGTCTCCGAAGAAGGCCAAACCCCCTCTTTGGGGTGCAACATCAAATGGAAAGCATGAGCGATCAGCGTTACATCTTGGCCTTGGACCAAGGCACCACCAGCAGCCGCAGCCTGGTCTTTGACCAAGCCGGAGCCGTGGTGGGCATGGCCCAGCAGGAGTTCACCCAGCACTTTCCCCAGCCGGGATGGGTGGAGCACGATCCAGAGGAAATCCTGTCGACGCAGATGGCCACCGCTCGGGAAGCCGTGGCTTCGGCCGGGCTCACGATGGCGGACATGGCTGCGATCGGCATCACCAACCAACGGGAGACCACCGTGGTTTGGGACCGGGCCACTGGCAAGGCCATCCACAACGCCATCGTGTGGCAGGACCGGCGGACCGCTGAAACATGCGACCGCATCCGGGAAAGCGGCGCTGCCGCAGACATCCGCCAGAGAACCGGCTTGGAATTGGACGCCTACTTCTCGGGCACCAAAGCGGCTTGGATCTTGGACCATGTCGATGGCGCCCGGGACCGGGCCGAACGCGGCGAGCTGGCCTTGGGCACGGTCGACAGCTGGCTCATCTGGCACCTCACAGGAGGAGCCGTTCATGCCACCGACCCCTCGAACGCTTCCCGCACCCTCCTGTACAACCTCCACGACCTGGCCTGGGACCCGGTCATGCTGGACCTCTTTGGGGTGCCTGAATCCATGCTGCCCGAAGTCCGGCCCAGCAGCGGTGACTTTGGGTTGGCCACAGCCCTTTTTGGCGAGGGTGCCCCCCGGATCGCTGGGGTGGCCGGCGACCAACAGTCGGCCTTGTTTGGCCAGCAGTGCACCGCTCCTGGCATGGTCAAAAACACATACGGAACGGGGTGCTTCATGCTCATGAACACCGGCACCGAAGCCGTCATGAGCAAGAACCGGCTCCTGACCACCGTGGCGTGGCAAATTGGCGACCAAACCACCTATGCCTTGGAAGGCAGCATCTTCATGGGCGGCGCCACCGTACAATGGCTGCGCGATGGCTTGGGCTTGATCTCACAGTCCTCCGACATTGAATCCTTGGCTTCCAAAGTTCAAGATGCCGATGGCGTGGTGATCGTGCCAGCCTTTGCTGGAATGGGCGCTCCACATTGGAATGGACATGCCCGCGGTGCGGTCTTTGGCCTGACCCGTGGGAGCACCAAAGCCCACTTGGCCCGCGCTGTACTCGACAGCATTGCCCACCAGACCGTAGATGTGATGCGCGCCATGGAGTCCGATGCCGGTGTGCCCATTGCAGAATTGCGCGTGGATGGTGGCGCCACCGTCAACAACCTGCTCATGCAATTCCAAAGTGACCTATTGGGGTGCGCCGTCGTTCGGCCTGAAGTCACAGAGACCACTGCACTCGGCGCCGCCTATTTGGCCGGCCTTGCCGTGGGATATTGGAGCAACGCGGAGGACATCGCCAGCCAATGGAACGCAGAACGCCGTTTCCAACCCGACCTCTCCGATGCGGAGCGGTCACAGCACACCTCAGCCTGGAACCGGGCTGTTCAAGCCAGCTTGGTCTGGGCCGAAAACCGCTAAGACCCGCCATGAAGCTGCACCGTCCATCCATGATCGCACGCCTCCGTGAAGAGGTGCAGTGGGACGTGTGCATCATCGGAGGCGGGGCCACAGGACTGGGCATTGCCTTTGAAGCGGCTTCCAGCGGGCTCTCGACCCTGCTCATAGAACGCGACGACTTTGCCAAGGGCACCTCTTCGCGCAGCACCAAACTCCTCCACGGCGGAGTCCGGTACTTGGAGCAGGGCAAGATCGCCTTGGTCAAAGAAGCCCTCCGCGAACGGGACCGCGTGCTGCACAACGCCGCAGGACACGTCCAATCGCAGGGGTTTGTGATCCCCGTCAAACAGCGGTGGCGCCAAGTTTACTACGGCCTGGGGCTGCTCTGCTACGACCTGCTTTCAGGCCGCCGCAAATGGGGCCGCACCACCGCATTGACCTCCTCGGAGCTGCGCGAGAAGTTTCCCAAGGTCGCCGACCAGGGCGCCATCGGAGGACTGCGCTACTCCGATGGGAAATTCGACGACGTCGGTCTGGCGTTGAGTCTGGCCAAGGCCGCCGCCGACAAAGGCGCCGTCTTGGTCAACCACTGTTCCGCAGTGGGCATCAACAAAACCAAAGGCACCATCACCGGAGTCACGGCGAAGGACCACTTCAGTGGCGAAAGCCATGTCATCCAAGCTCGGGTCGTCATCAATGCTTGCGGGCCCTTTGGCGACGCTTTGTGCCGGCTCGATGACCCCCACCACGAAAACCGCCTGCAGCCCAGCCAAGGCATTCACCTGGTGTTCGATGGCGAAGTCATGCCCGGAGAAGACGCCGTCCTGATCCCCAAAACCGACGACGGCCGCATCCTGTTTGCCGTGCCGTGGATGGGCAAAGTATTGGTCGGCACCACCGACACAGCTTTGGATGAAGTCACGCCTGAGCCGCTGGCGCAAGAGGACGAAATTGACTTTGTCTTGGACCACGCCAACCGCCACTTGGGGCTGCAATTAAAACGGGCGGACATCCGCAGCGTCTTTGCCGGCCTGAGGCCTTTGATCAAAGGGAGAAAAGACGAAACCTCCGACCTGTCTCGGAGCCATCACGTCTCCATGTCTCCCAGTGGATTGATCAACGTGCGCGGTGGCAAGTGGACCACCTACCGCAAGATGGCCGAGGACACCTTGGCCTTCATTCGGCGCAAAAAACGGCTCGACTTTTCGCCCGCAGACACCCGCTACAGCCGGATTGTAGAGGGACCATTGCCCGACCGCATCCATGTGCCTCAAAGCGATGACGAATTGCGAACCGCCGTGGTCAAAGCCGTGAACGAGGAAATGTGCGCCACGGTCGAAGACTTCTTGGCCCGCCGGTTCCGCACCCTATTTCTGGATGCCAAACACGCCATTTCTATGGCCCCCCAGGTTGCCATTTTATTGGCAGAGGCCCAAGGGTTTTCGGCAGAGTGGGCGCAAAAAGAAACGGCCACCTTCCAGCAATTGGCCCAAGGCTACCTCCCTCCTTATCCTTCAGCAGAAAGGTAAACCATGCCCCAAACTGCCCACAACCTCAAGACCGTAATCCGCATCAAATTGAGGCGGCAAGTGCCAAAATTGGGCAAGGTTGTCCCACAATGGGCCAAGGCAGCATTGCACCGCAGGCGCTACCTCACCCGCTTAGACAAAGCATGGGAGCGCCAGGGAGGAAAGCCTGATTTCCTGCCGTCTGATTGCAGAGTGAACGCCATCGTTGCAGGAGCTCAAAAAGCCGGAACTACGGCGTTGATGTCGTGGCTCAGTCAACACCCCGAAGTGGTTACACCGGTACTCAAAGAGCCCCATTTCTTTGACAATCTCGGTTTCTTCAACCAGGGACACATCCCGGTCAAGGCTTACCATCGGGCTTTTGCCTTTCGCGGAAAGGACAAACTCTACATAGAGGGAACACCCGAAACCATGTTCGCGCCTGAGTATGTGGAGCGCGTGCACCGGTACAACCCTTCCGCAAAATTGATCTGCATTCTTCGGGACCCAACCGACCGCGCATTTTCGGCTTGGAACATGAACAGCAAACGGCTCGAGGAACGGGACCTCGCCACACTTTTCGACATCGAAAAAGAAAAAATCCAAAAGGACGGAATTCAGACCAGAGGGCACCTCGGGTACCTGTCTCGGGGGCTCTATGCACAGCAAATCCAGCAGCTTCTCCGTTGGTTTCCAAAAGAACAACTCCTGTTCCTGTCCTACGACAATCTGCATTCGGACAACCTGGGAACCTTCAAAAAAGTGTGCACATTCCTGGGCATTGCCGGTGAGGCCAAGGACATCCAAATGGACAAGAAGAATGTCATCCCCTATGAGCGCACCCTCGACCCTGTCCTTGAAAAAAAGCTCAGGGACTGGTTCCGTCCGGAGGTGACCGCCTTGGAGCAACTCCTGGAATGGGACCTCTCCCATTGGAAATAATCCGCCTGTTCAAGCACCATGCTGGGTCACGTCTTCAATGAACCGACGATAGCGGTTCATGATGACCCCGTCATTGAATTCAGCCAAGGCCAGGTCACGGTTGTGGCGCCGCGATGCCTCATCCAGGGGCGAAAGGTCCAATTCTACTGAACAGGCATCGCTGACAATGAAACCCAAATCGGCAAAATACCGGTGGGCCCAACCGTCAGAACGCAGCAGGACCCGATGCCCCAACAGAAAACTCAAAACGACATTGCCCGTGTTTTGATTGCGAATGTGATAGTGCACCACCACAGGTGAAGCCGCTAAAAAGGCGTAGTACTCCTCCAAGTCAAGCCGCTGCATCAAGCATTCTACCTGTCCTTTGAACATGTGATGGGCCAACAGCCGAATGGAGCGCCCATAGCGCTTGCTGCCATAAGCCAATACAATGCGCAAGCCCCTGCCCGATTCGCGGAGGGCCCTGCGGTGATCCACCAAAAAATCGAGGTGATTGCCCGTAGTAGAAGCGTTGCTTCCCAGCAGCACGGGACCATTCGGATCTCGAGACGCCTCGGCACCTGGAATCACCTTGGGGATGGCATTGTACCAAGATGAATACAAATGCTCTGGAATTCGAGGCAGATGGGGCTTGGCGATGAAGCTTTCGCCGAAAAGGTTGGCAATGGCATGAACCTGTCCCATAGCCTCCAACTCAAAGTCGCGAGGCGTCACTTTCCACGACCCGGGCAACAGCAACATGCGGAGGCTTTGAATGGCACTGAGAATGGGCACTGAAAATTTCAGCAATGCCCCGAGAAGCAGCCTCGATTTTGGCAAGTAAATGCCACGGCTCAGCCTGGGAAAAACACGGAAGTAATCATCGCCCCAAGATGCCCAAAGGATGAATGGCCCCCGGGGAATCGACAAGACCCACTTCGGAGTAGGCTGCCTCATGCGGTGAACCACAATGGCGTCCCAATGCTGTTGGCGGACCTGCTCTGGCAAATCATCAGAGGGTTTTACAGACCAATTCCCCTGCTCCTCTTCTGTAACTGTGCCCACGAAAACCCAGGTATGGGCGTCGCTGGAGCCATCTTCAAGTTGGACCTTGAGGCGAGACACCGAAACATGTCGGTGGGCCAAATGCAAAATCTTCAGCATCATCTCAGGTTCAAGGGCGTTGAAACGCCAACGGCTGCATCGCATTCACAGGCCTACTGCGTATGGCCAAAAAGGAAGAAATCATGAGGCTGAACTCCGAGGAACACGCGGTTTTGCCGGTACTCCCATGACCGTTTGGTCCTGCTGTACATCCTGTAGCACCAAACTTCCAGCGCCCACAACAGCGCCATCACCCAGGCGGGTTCCTTCCCGAATCAAGGCGCCCATGCCAATGGTGACGCGGTCCCCCACAATCACCGAACCTGCAGTATGCGCGCCGGGGTTGATCCTCGAAAAAGCACCCCAAACATTGTGGTGCCCAACGGAAGCATGGCGGTTCACATAACTGCACATGCCCAAGTGACTCATGGTCGCGACCGTGGCATGGGGCTGCACCCAAGTTCCCGGACCCAAAATCGCCGAAGGTGCAATTTCAGCGGACGGGTGCACCATGACATCCAAGGCAGCTTCGGGCAATCCAGTAGCCGCATGAACCGCCGTCCATACTGCAGAAGCAGCAGGCTCTCGGAGGACCCCCAACATGCATGAGCCATCGGCATCCGATGGTTTCCATGATGCCAACGGCATAAAAACGGGCGACGCCCAACCTTTGGGCATCACGCCTTGCAGCATCTCTTGGGACGCTGGCAGGTTGTGTACGATTTGAACGCGCAGTGCAGCGGCCCCTTTGCCCCAATGGGCAGCGGCAAGCTCCACCAACATGGGATAAGCATGAGGGCCAAACCCCAGCAATGTCAAGTCATGCACGGGCGGCATGACGCATCCTGTTGTAAAATCCGAGGTCACCAAAGACTTCGGGCTTCATCATGGGCCGGTTGGCAATTTCTGCCAAGGAATGAATCCGTTTGAGCAAGGCGATGTTGGTGGTGAGCTTGCTCTTTTTGCGGTCCCAGTGCACGTTGTCTTCCAATCCCACACGCACCCCCATTCCTAGCCCCATCGAAACGAGGTGTGCATCGAGCTGGTATTGTCCCAACCCGGCGAGTGAAATGAGCGCGTCTTGGGGCAAGTCTCGCTTCAACGCCGCGATGTGGGCCGCATTGAGCTGTGCACCAGCAATATTTCCCAGCAAGACATTGACATAAAAAGGTGCCTGAATCAACCCTTTGTGAATCATGTATCCGAGGTAATTCACCATGCCTGTATCGAAGACCTCCAATTCAGGCTTCGCCCCTGCTTCGGTAATCCGCTTGGCCAATTCCTGAATGGTATCTGGACTGTTGACACTCGCCGTTTTTACGAAATTCAAGGAGCTCAGTGTCAACGAAGCCATGTCGGGTTGCAACGAGAGTACCTGAGACCGGGCTGCAGGGTCCGTCACATTTCGTCCACTCAAAGAAGCACAAATGACCAGCCCAGGACAATGGGCACGAATGCCTTCAATGATGGGCGCATAATCCTCTGCCTTGGAGCTGGGCACCCCGTTTTTTTGACGGGCATGAACATGAACCATGGTGATCCCCACTTCAAAAGCTTCATGGACCTGTTCCACAATCTCCGAAGCAGAAATGGGAACACTCGGTACATCCCTTTTTTGGGGAATCATCCCCGTGGGTGTAAAATTGATAATGAGCGGCTTCATTCTGACTGTGATTACCTATAATTTACGATTAAATAGGGTTTTGCGCAATTTAAAAGTTGAAAACAATCGATATTATTTTGAAACTCAGTGGTGAATGAGTCCGCTCCATTTCACCAGAAACGCACACAGCACTTCAAAACACGGGGACCACGCTATCTTGACGCCAAGCCCTGTCACCATGGAACCCTACCTCGCAGAATTCACAGGCACCGCCCTGCTCATGCTCTTTGGCAGTGGAGTGGTCGCCAATGTCCTTCTGGACAAAACCAAAGGCCATGATTCCGGTTGGCTGGTCATCAGCTGGGCTTGGGCCATCGCCGTCTTTTTGGGGGTCTATGTCTCCACTGCCCTCGGGGGCAGCGGACACCTCAACCCGGCGGTGACCATCGGTTTTGCTGCATTTGCGGGATTTGACACTGCCCTCGTGCCAGGATACATCGCCGCCCAAGTCACCGGGGCTATGGTCGGATCATCGCTGGCGTGGCTGGCCTACAAGCCGCATTATGACGCCACAGCTGATGCAGGCCTCAAATTGGCCACCTTTTCTACAGCTCCAGCCATCCCCCACACCCTCTGGAACCTCGTGACTGAAGCCATTGGCACCTTTACATTGGTCTTTGGTGCGCTGTGCATTGCTTCCCCAGAAGAAAGCATGGGAGCCTTGGACGCGCTCCCGGTCGCCTTGCTTGTACTGGGCATTGGATTGGCCTTGGGAGGTCCCACAGGCTATGCCATCAACCCCGCCAGAGATCTGGGACCGCGCATCGCCCATGCCCTCCTGCCCATTTCGGGCAAACGCGACAGCGATTGGTCTTACGCCTGGATCCCCGTTGTCGGCCCCATTGCTGGAGGACTATTGGGCGCCTTTGTTTTTGGTTGCTTCTGAACCGTCTTCAGGCGCTCAGGAACCTGCAGCGGAGTACATGCCCAAGTGGGCCACCTTCACTTGCTCTGGACGGGCCTTTTGGCCGTTAGGAGACTGAAACCCCACCCAATGGCGCCTGCCCGGCAACAGGATGAAGCCATTGTCCTCAAACCGCCCTTCTGTCTCCGCCGTTAACCGAACCCCACATACGGGGACTTCGGACTGCAACCAAACGCCCCCCTCATCAGGTGTGCAAAGCACCTCAGTAGAAGGCCATTTGATGGCAGCTGGTCGCGACAAAGCCACGACACCTGAGTCCAACGGTTCGCCTGCATAGCTGGTCCAAGACCAAGTCAACAGGGCCTGCTCCTCCTCACGCGGCTCCACATGGACTTCCACCGCGCCCAAATGTGCGCTCACCTTGAGGTCCACTTTTCCCATACCAAGGGTGTCTCCATGTGCGTTCAAAATCGCCCAGGAAGCCTCCCCCAAAACAGGGCTCAACCCCAGGTTTTGAGCCACCAAACGCACCTGATCCTCGCGGCTTCTGTCCCACATCATCCGCACGGTTTGATTGGCATGGCGCACGGCATGATGGGCCAATTTCCACCGCCCAGCGTGGTCCACAGACGACCAAGAAACGGTCGGCCAAACATCGTCCAGCTGCCAATACAACGAGCCCGCCGTCTTTTCTGAAGCGCATCTGTGCCGCTCCAAAGCCTGCCGCAAGCCCTCAGCCTGGGTCAATTGGGTCAAATGAATCCAACGGTCCAATCGGTCCATCCCCGGAGCCATCGTCGAATCCGGGTCGGCGAAATACCGCCGGGCGTAATGTCCCATCATGTCCCAACCATCAAAACCCGGCTCCAACCAGTCCATGGTACAGCGCTGTCTGAATTGCAGAACACGGTCTTCGAAGTGCACCACCCCCACCTCCGACAACGTTCTCCTATGGGGCACACTTTGCAAGCCGTATTCGCTGGCAAACCGTCCAGATGCCTTTGAATAGTGATCAAAGTCAGCTGTCCCAAACCAGACCCCCCAATCGTGTTGGTCACCGGAATACAGCGCCTCCGCCCCTTCCACCGAAGCGACATCGGGTTCGGCATGAGGCGAAGACGGCCAATAAAAGCCACCGTTCAAAGCTTCGATCAACCGGGGCAAAGCGTCCTCGAAAACAGCAGTGTAAGCTGTGCTGACCTCAGCGGAATCCGTTCCATGCAATCCGTAAGCATCTTGCCAGCCCCAAGCGCGCCAAGCATGCTCCGATTCATTGTTGCCACACCACAGAGCCAAGGATGTTCGGTTCCGCAATCGAAGGATGGACTCGGCCGCCTCCGCTAAGAAATTCTGCTTCCAATCCACGTCCCCTGGCACCATGGCACAGGCCGACATAAAATCCTGCCAGACCAATATTCCATGGGAATCGCAGAGGTTATAAAGCTCTTCATCTCCATAAACCCCACCTCCCCAAATGCGCAACATATTCATGTTTGCCGCTGAAGCGTGGCCCACCAATTCCTTCAGTCGCTTGCGCGATTGAACCGGAAAATAATCGGGGGGAATCACATTGGCACCGCGCAACTGAATGGCCTTGCCATTGACCACACACCTGAATGAGCGGCCAAATTCATCCAACTCCCTGACCCATTCCAACGTCCGGACACCAAACCGGTGGCTGCCCATTCGTCCATCTTGGCTTGCCCAGCTTAAATCGTACAATGGCTGCTCCCCCATGCCCAAGGGCCACCACCATTCCACACCGCGCCAGGTCACTTCGATGCGCTCTTCTGAAATCCGCTCCACCGTCAAGTCCACCGCCGAGTCGCGCAAGGTCAACTCCACATCAAGCTGAGGCACAGGTTCGTCGAAAATCAGCGCGTACTGCACCGAATCACCAGATGAATCTTGAAGTTCCCACCGGAATTCTGGCCATGCCGCAGCAGGTCGCACCCACCTCACGGGCTTCCAAATCCCGCTGGTCACCAACCTCGGCCCCCAATCCCATCCGAAATGATACATGGCTTTGCGGGTGACCGCACTCGTTTGCTTTCCAATGGGACGGGCTTCATTGCTGGCGGGAATCGGCCAAGGCGATAGGTCGAGCAGCGCCTGACCGCGGTCCACAGCACTGTGCAACACCACTTCCAACGTGTCGCCCACCGCATCCGGTGGCAATGCCACCCGCCAACTCCTGTGCATGTTGTCTGCCTGGAGCACTGTATCGCCTCGAAAGACCACAGAGGCATAGGTATCCAACCCTTCAAAAAGCAATTCCCAACCTGCAGAGTCGCCCGGCCAGGCTGGAACCGGACAGCGGTAGCGCCAATCTCGGTTTTCCATCCAGCCGAGTTCGAGCTCCTCCATCCACGCGAAGGGATCTGCGATCAAGGCATGGCGCATCAAATCAGTATGGATGCTCCCCGGCACCTCCGCAGACCTCCACACTTGAGCCGTGTCCTGGAATTCCCAACCTGTCCAAGATTGCCCTTCGGCCAGCACCGAATTCGGAGCTGAATGACGGCATCCTGTGAGGACGAATAAAGCCAACAACATCGGGGCAAAGGGTCTGGACTTTGCGGTCATTTCAAGGCAACTGTCAGGCATCATTTAGAAACTCACATGAACATCATCAAGGCTGCAATGTTGCTCTATTTCATTCACAACCATTACCATGCGTTTTTTACTTACCCTCATGGGCATGCTACTTGGCACACTTGCCATGACTGCCCAATGCAACGGAGACCACCATGTCGCCGTCTACAATTATGAAATTCATCCTTCAGAGCTGACCATACAAGTTGGCGAATCTGTGTCCTTCACAAATTACGGTGGGTCGCACAGCATCAATGGGGAAACAAGCTTCACAGGCGAAGATTTCGACAATCCTGAATCCTTCAGCTTGCCGGCAAACTATGCTTGGTGGTTCTTCAGCAATTGCATGGGGACCGTCACGTTTGACGAACCTGGAGTCTACCACTACGAAGACGGCGTAGGCAACAATGCCGAGCATCAAGGCATGGTTGGCACCATCATCGTAGAAGACAACAGCACCACAACAGTGGTCGACGTCATCGTCAACAGTGCTGTGCACAACCTCTTGGAAGCGGCCGTCATTGAGGCCGACCTCGCAGGAGCCCTCTCAGGCGAAGGCCCCTTCACGGTGTTCGCACCAACAGATGACGCGTTCTTGGCCCTCGCCGGTGCGCTCAATGCTTCTGCTGAAGACCTCCTCGCTCTGCCCGAGCTCAGCGACATTCTGCTCTACCATGTCGTAGGAGCGCAGGTGCTGTCCACTGATCTCGCCGATGGAGCGACCGCCACCACGTTGAATGGTGCAGATGTGACCGTCACCATCAACGATGATGGCATCTTCATCAACGATGCGCAGGTCACCGTCGCCGACATCGTGACCGACAACGGTGTGGTCCACGTCATCGACGCGGTGCTCCTGCCGCCCACCGAGCCTGAACCCACCACCGTGGTCGACGTCATCGTCAACAGCGACGTGCACAACCTCTTGGAAGCGGCCGTCATCGAAGCCGACCTCGCAGGAACCCTCTCTGGCGAAGGCCCCTTCACGGTGTTCGCACCAACAGATGACGCGTTCTTGGCCCTCGCCGGTGCGCTCAATGCTTCTGCCGAAGACCTTCTCGCTTTGCCTGAGCTCGCCGACATCTTGCTCTACCACGTGATCGGTGCGCAGGTCCTGTCCACCGATCTCGCGGACGGCGCTACCGCCACTACACTTTTGGGAGAAGACGTCACCGTCACCATCAACGATGACGGCATCTTCATTAACGATGCCCAAGTCACGGTCGCCGACATTGTGACCGACAACGGTGTGGTCCACGTCATCGACGCGGTCCTGCTGGTGCCCGAGCCATTCACCGTGGTCGACGTCATCGTCAACAGCGAAGTGCACACCATCTTGGAAGCCGCCGTCATTGAGGCCGACCTCGCAGGAACCCTCTCCGGAGACGGTCCTTTCACGGTGTTTGCGCCAACCGACGATGCCTTTGCAGCCTTGGCCTCAGCATTGAACGCCACGGCCGAAGACCTCCTCGCTTTGCCTGAGCTCACCGACATCTTGCTCTACCACGTGGTCGGTGCGCAGGTCCTGTCAACGGACCTCACAGATGGCGCCACGGCACCAACACTGTTCGGCGACAACGTAGAAGTCAGCATTGAGTGCGACGGCTCCATCTTCATCAACGACGCCCAGGTCACCTTGGCTGACATTGTAACCGACAATGGCGTGGTCCATGTCATCGATGCTGTCTTGTTGCCCCCGACACCCGAGAACGAATGTGCAGACGGCGACTGCTGCGGTGAAGGCACCATTTGGGATGCTGAATTGGGCCAATGCGTGGTCTACGACGACGGTTGCCCTCAAGACGTGGACGGCGACTTCTTCATTTCCGTGGGAGACGTATTGAGCATCTTGGTCTACTTCGGACACAACTGCAACTGATGTTGCACCCTTTGTAATCGACTCAGAAAAGGGGCTGCCGATGCAGCCCCTTTTTTTTGGCTTTACATTCCCTTGAGATGCGCTCTTCCTCCCTCTCTTTGGCCCTCACATTGCTCACCCTCTTGGGGTGCGGATCACCAGAGAAGCCATCGGAAGGTTCACCCTCCAACTCCAAAAGCACCATCCCAGCATTCGGACTGGAAACCCCATTTGACATCCGGGTTTTCGCCGACCCTGGCCAAGCGGGCAGCACGGCTCAAATCGTCTTGGTGACCGAAGTGGACATTCCCGAAGGGTCTTATGTGATTTCGGCCTTATCAGACCGCGACTACTTGGGGAAATTCCAAGTCATTTGGCAAGATTCTGCCATCACACCTTCGGGAATTCTCGAAGAGTTCCCTCGCTCCAAACCGGGATGGGAACCCTTTGACAAGGTCTACACTCCCATGCTGATGGCGTCGACCACCTTGAGGCAAGGCTGGAGTTTGCCCGACGGACTCGGACCACATTCAGGAAAGGTCTTCTTTGTCTTAGAACCCCAGTGCGTGGCATATGCATTGGACTTTATCGTGGAAAAAGAACCAGATGGGTGGTCTTCGACTTACGGAATGGTCTACCAAACCCATCCCGAATAGCCAGACTCAATCTCCCTCTGGTGCGCCCGAATCCTCGGGGGCGTCACTTTCGGAAAGGGACAAAATGCGGCTGCTCTCATCGGCATCAATGGACGCCACATCACGCAACTTTCTTTCCATGACGTTGGTACGGGTGTTGCGCAACTTCTCCAGTTCGCTTTTGGCCTTGCCCAAACGGTCGTCAACCTTTTCCAGCTGCTCCGTGAACTTGCCAAACTCGGTCTTTACGGCCTCTAAGATTTTCCAGACTTCGCTGCTGCGCTTTGTCACCGCCAAAGTCCGGAAGCCCATTTGCAAACTGTTCAGCAGTGCGGACATGGTGGTGGGGCCGGTCACTGTAATCCGGTACTTGCGCTGGAGGGTTTCAAACACCCCGGGATGGCGCAGCACTTCCGCGTAGAGGCTTTCCACGGGCAAGAACATGATGCCAAAGTCAGTGGTATGTGGCACCTCCACGTACTTCTCACTGATGTCTTTCGCAAAAGACTCGATGGTCCGAGCCAAAGCCTTCTCTGCAGCCTGAATCGCAGCCAAATCCCCGGATTCGCGGGCGTTGAGCAAGTCTTCGTAGCCTTTGAGCGGGAATTTGCTGTCTATGGGCAGCCACACTGCCTCGTTGTGGTCTTGGCCCGGCATGCGCACGGCAAATTCCACCCTTTCGGCGCTGCCCGGCCGTGTGGCGATGTTTTCCTCGTATTGCTCCGGGGTCAGCAACTGTTCCAAGATGTTGCCCAGCTGATACTCCCCCAAAATGCCCTTGGTCTTGACGTTGGTCAGCACCTTTTTCAGGTCGCCCACTCCGCTGGCCAAAGTTTGCATTTCTCCCAGCCCTTTGTGCACCTGTTCCAGACGGTCGCTGACCTGCTTAAAGGATTCCCCGAGGCGCTTTTCCAAGGTGACCTGCAATTTCTCGTCCACAGTCTTGCGCATCTCATCCAACCGTTTGCCGTTGTCATCGCGCATCTCTTTGAGCTGCTTCTCAACCGTTCCGCGTACGTCCTTGACCGAGTCCAAGTTTTTCTTGCTTTGCTCGTCCAATTGCTTGAGTAAATCGCCAAACCGATCGCGCAGCCCATCAGATTGAGCCTTTCCCTGCTCGTCTATTTGCTTCCGAAACGCGTCAAAACCATCGGCCAATTCCTTGCGCTGGGCCTGTGCCAACGCAGCACCCTCCTTTCTGTTTTCCCTGAATTCATCCCGAATCATGGTTTCCAAGCGGTCCAACCGCTCCTCCATCTTCAGAACGTCACCACCAACCGAGGACGACTTTCGGGTCAACACTAAAAAACAGGCAAGGGCCGAAAACAAAGCGGCGAGCAAGGAAAGAATCAAAACTGCAGACATGGGGCGGAAGTGCTGTGAATACCCAAAACGGAAGAGAAAGGTAGCGGGATTTCTCCGCCCCAAAGAATGGCCTTTTCAACGCATCCAAAACGTCTCCTATCACAAGAATCGGATTGGAGTTCAACACTGTACATCTCAAAACCCGCTCTCGCTCATGCGAAACGTGACCTTGTATTGGGCTTCTTGCAGCACACCTTACTGAAATGAAACACCTTCTTCCCTTTTTCGGAGGCTTCGTGACGTTTTTAATCGTCAGCTCCGTGTTCTACATGGGCATCATGCCTTACCCTACGAGCTCTTGTATTGTACCTGAAGACCAGATGAACATCGCCGCCATGATGCTCGGCAATGGCCTCATGGTTGGATTGGCGGCCTACATGATATCCTTAATCGGCAATTTCTCTGCCGCATCCGGAGCCAAACATGGAGCCGTCGCTGGCCTGGCGGCCAATGGCATGCTCAGCGTTTTTACCTATGCTTTCTACACCTGCGGGGGCGCCCACATTTTCGAAATGAATGAAGTGCTCATGGACATTGTGGCGAACATGGTTTTCATGGGCATCGCAGGAGCGGTCATGGGCATCTTGTACCAGCGTAACGCCGCTAAATCCTGAACCGCATGATGAACGCAAAAACTGCAGCCACTGTGATTGGTGGCCTCTATTTGCTTCAAGCCGCGGGCATCTTCTTGGGTGCAGCAGACATCACCTCCATGGCCTTCGAAGGCGCTGCGGGAAATGACGACGCACTCTGGGTGGGCACCTTAATGCACCAAGCCCTCGCCGGCATCACCTTTGGCGTTGGGGTCATCATGTTGTCGATCCGCAACATGCAAAGCGGCACAGCACCTGTCTTCCGTGGCTTTACCATCGGTTCATTGGGCATCATTAGCGTAGCCTGCTATCACTGGGCCACCCAACCGGTCCAACCGCCGGTCGGATTGCTCGTGATCATGGTTGGTCTGGCCATCTATTCATGGCTCGTAGCCGGCAAGGCTGCCTGACCGCAACTCAACTTGATGAAATGCCCTTCGGACAACAGTTCGAGGGGCATTTTTTTGTGCCATTAGTGCTTGTGGACGAAGTGCTCGGCATCAAACCGCAGGCGCGGCCCATAGACGCCGCCCTCTGCGCGCTTTCCAGCGGAAATCACCATGGTCACCACAGCCTGACGCGGCAGACCGAGTAAACGCTTCACCCGGGCGCTGTCCATGCCTTCCATAGGGCAGGTATCGAAGCCATGGGCCCGCATGGCCAGCATAAAGTGGGCACAAGCCAAAGCTGTGGATTTGTGTGCCCACATGCGCATGCCCCATTTGCCAATGGGCTCCCTCGGATACGGCTTGCTCATGCCGCGCCAACGGGTCAAGACCCATTTGAACGGGGTGCGCCAACCAAAGGCACCCTGGTCGTAAACCAACGGCGTGATCTTACGGTAGTACTGATAAGCGCCCTTCGGCACATTTCCCGCCCGATCAAAGGCCTCAATCATCCAGCGGTTGTTGCGCCGCCACAAATCAGGTCTGCCCACAAAAACCAGCAACTCCTGGGCCGTTCCTGCAGCAGGTTGAGACAGGCAAGCCTCCACCAGTGCCGCTTTCTTTGTCGCATCGACCACATGGTGAATCTCCCACGCCTGCAAATTGGAAGAGTTCGGCGCTTTCAAAGCCGCATCCAAGCAGGCCTCCATGACCTCATTTGGAATGGGATCGTCTGCGTACACGCGCACGCTGCGCCTGGAATCGACTACGGCATGAAAAGCTTGGGCATCCGTTTCAGGCGCCGCGATGGCTGAGCGTTTCTTCTCCTCTACCGGTGCGAAAATGTTGGCCTTGGACATGCGCCAAAGATGAGGCCAAGCGCATCAGTCCGCTGCATGCGCTCCTTCACCCTCACATTTTCAGCTCCACAGCAGGGAAGCGAACGCCGTCGCGGTGCTGTCTTGCTGAAGGCCATAGGTCTGCTTCAGGAGTATCACCGAAGTATTGGTGCTGGGATCAGCAAAAAAGCCCGTATTGAAATAGCCGCTCCAGAAAAAACTGCCCGCTGCGTTTCCCGTGTTGCGCACACCAAATGCCAAACCTTGATGCCATCCTGTGCCCAACAGGCCTACAGCTTGGTCTGCCATGACCGAATCTACAGTCGACGCCTGAAGCAAACGACCATTCCCAGTCATGCCGCGGTCCAAGTAAAACTGAAGGAACCGGGCGTAATCCTCTGCGGTAGAAGTCATGCCCGCTCCCCCACTGCACAACGGCCATTCGGCATGTAACGGGTAATCGGTGGGATACCGAGGATGCGTATGTGCCTGCCATCCACCCCCAGCAGCTGGCTCCATCACTGCCGCCAACCGATTCGCTTTCTCCTCTGGAATCACAAAATGGGTGTCCGTCATCGCCAAGGGCTCCAGCACCGCCTCCTGCACAAATTCCGCATACGGCTGGCCCGAAACCTCTTCAATGACCGCCACCAGCACGTCGAGGCCCAAGCTATAGCTCCACTGATTCCCAGGCTCGTGCAATAGGCAAGTTGAAGCGATGTTGCGCGCATTGTCGCGGGAAGACCGACCGTCTTTTGGGAAGAGGTCCACCACATCATGGGCCTCGTACAAGGCCTCGAAACGGGGGTCCGCAATTTCACCGTAAGAAATCCCACAGGTGTGGGTCATCAGGTGGCGCACCGTCATCACCGTTTCCGAGGGAAGCGTTGAAAATGAAGTGTCTGGATACAGTGAATCCAACACCCCCATGTTTGCGAATTCTGGAAGGAACTCTGACACTGGAGCATCCAAATCCAACCTCCCTTGCTCCCACAAAATGATGGCCGCAGTGGCGGTGATGGCCTTGGTTTGAGAGCAAATCCTAAACAGCGCGTCCTTCTGCATCGGCGTGCCATTCAAGGGATCCGCCATGCCGTAAGCTTCGTGCATCGCCACCTCACCATCTCGGGTGATCAACAAAACAGCGCCGGGAATCTGTCCCGTTTCCACCGCCCATTGAATGGCACCGTCCAAAGCCTGCCAGTCCTGCTGCTCTGCAGCCATGTTTCCGCGGTCCTCCGCGGGATTCCCGGGGTTGTAAGCGACCACGTAGGCATTGAGTGAAATCGCCACCGTCAGCCACATCAAATAAGGCGCAATGCCCCACCTGGCTGGCCCCAAAACAGACCAGGACCGGCGGGCCATCACCCCAATCACAGCGTACAGCGTCAGAATTTCAATCAAGGCTGCGCCTGCTTGTTGCGCACCAAAAAAGAGGGGGTTCCACCCCACGTTGAGCAACCAGGCCAAGGCAAACCAACCCGCCCAGGTGTTGCGCTCGCGCCCTGCAGTCGACCGGCCCCACAAGGCCGACATAAACCAAGTAAACCCCAACATCACAACGGTCCAAGCCGCGCCAAACACCCACCCTGGTGGCGTCCAAGGTGCCTTGGCCAAATCCGCATACCAATCGGATGCCACACCTGGGCCTGTTGCCAAACCGCCAATGGCCAATCCTGTGAAATTGAGCACCCCGAAAACCAGGATGTGCCAGAAATTTAGATGCTTCATGAGGGCGAGACTGAACGGCCCGCAACTTCGTCCACGAATGCCTATTCCACAATCAATCTGTGTGCCGTTTCGCGGCCATCCTCGGAGACCAATTGAATCAGGAGGACGCCGCGAGGCCACGTTTCCGTGTTGAACGCAATGGCGCCCCGTGCAGCGCCTGTATCATACATCTTGCCGAGGCCATCCATCAGGGTCCAAGTGTAAGACCGCTCGGTATCCACAGGTTGGACGTGTAACACCGCACCTACAGGATTGGGCCAAATATTGAAAGACTGAAGCGGCCTGGCGCCCTCCGCCTCTGCAATGCCATTAATTCCCAGCACCTCCTGCACGGCGCGAACGGCGTTGACCTTGCCCCAGCCCCACACTGTGCTCCCCTCTGCAGGGATCTCGCCCGTATGATCGTCCTCCCTCGCGGTCAATTTGAGGGCTTCTCGCACTTCCTGCACGGTCAAGTCAGGATTGGCTTCCAACATCAATGCGACAATACCGGCCACCGCTGGTCCACTCATACTGGTGCCCGACAGCTTGGCAAACGGATAGGCGACCCCATTGAACTCAACCTCTTCAGTCATGTTGAAGCTGGCGTCAGTGAAAGCGCTCATGGAGGATTCGACCGAGACGCCGGGCGCAGATATTTCAGGCTTGAGCCTTCCGTCCAACGTGGGACCCAACGTCGAGAAACCAGCGAGGGTCCCGCCGCCTTCATTGCCCAGAGGGTTCAGGTATTCTGAATAATAAGCCCCCACAGCGATCACGCTTTCCGAACAGGCCGGACTCTGCACGCCGTAGTCAGGGTTTCCATCGAGCCAACCATCGCTGGTCGACATGAAATCCTGTCCCCAGTTGCCCACACCATTGGAGAGGTGGGTGGTGTTCCAAGCGTGCACCATGCCCTCTGTCGCAGCCACCTGCAGCCCCACCCCAAAGGGCGCCGTGCCCTTGCGTATCCGGAACCGGGCGAACGGCCTCCCGTTGGCCGGGTGGGCCGATTCAACCACGAGGTCAAACAACACTGTGTCGCCCTCGTAGACCAGCGAAGAGTCGAGCATAAACGGCCCATCTTCAGTGGCATACCATGGGCTCTCCAGCACCACATTGCTGCCCATAGAAGTGAGCATGAAGCCTGCATGAAATGCGGCACCGACCTCCCCCCACATCGTCAAAGCCTGCCCCCACATGCTGGGGTGGGCCGACTCGGGATAGAACTGCACCCGAGTGCGCATGGTATCCGCCTCAAACGCGTGAGACACGTGGAAATCGCTGTCCCCATTGTTGCCCGCTGACGCAACGAAAACAACCCCTTCTTCAGACATGGTATCGATAAACTGGTTGATCAAACCTTGGCCGTCTTTGGTGCCGAATTGCGGCAGGCTCCAGCTGTTGTTGATGACCAGGCGCTTGCCATCGGCTTCTGCCACGCCCTGCATCCATGCAAAGGCGTCCATGGCCGCGGCTTCGTCGATCAAGAAGGTGGCAAAGAGCAGTTCTGAGCGGGGTGCCATGCCGATGAGTTCCACACCCGCACCGGCGCCACCTGCGATGCCCGCGACATGGGTGCCGTGGTAAGCGAAGCTGTAAATGTTGGCCGTGTCAGCAGCCAGCAAGGCAATGTCCTCAGGTGTCTCAGCCCCTCGGCCATAGCTGTATCCTGCTGGCGCCGGGCCGGTTTGCCGGAATTGGTCCCATACGCCACGGATACGGCTGTAGTTCAGGTCAGCATCGTAAAACATAGGATGGGTGTAATCGAACCCCCAGTCGACCACACCAATCAACACGTCTTCACCGTGAAAGGCCGCGGGCAAACCCAAACCGGCCTGCACGCTGTCTGCCCGGGTGCCATAACGGGCCTTTTCCAAATCAGCCACGGCCTTGCCCGCAAGGTGCCATTGCGTCAGAGGCAAATCCTCCAACGCGGTCAATTCATCGACATCCACCCGAAACGACAGCACTCCGCCTTTGCTCGCCCCCACCATCAACGCTGGAGCCATGGCCGCCATGGTCTCCATCGCAGCCGCCGCGTTTTGTGCCGGAAGCTGGCCCACAAAGCCCACCATGAGCCGCCCCTCCATCCGTGCTACGGGATACTGGCTCGCTTGCTCAAGGAACGCCTTGTCCTCAGGGTATGCCTCGCGCAATGCCATCAGCTCCGTCAAGGCCATCCGGGTGGTCATCGGAACTTGCGCAGCGTGGGGATTTTGGGCCTCAACAGAAGCCGAACAGATCAAAACAAAACAGAGGGCGATAGCTTGAATGCGCATATCGGCCAAAGATGGTGCCCAATTCAGTCGGTCACCGCTATTTGTACTTGATGAACCGCTGGTAGGTATACCACACAAAAACCAGGACCACCACCGCCATCCCTGCCAAGTGCAGGTCATCTGGGGCTGCACCGGGAAACTCTCCCCGGTACCGGGCCAAAAATGTCAAGCCCATCACCAGTCCTGCGAAATACACAAATACAGCATGCATGGGCGCTTTGGCATGGACACGGCGCACCCGCCAAGGCTGGGTCAAAATCAACAGGTAGGCCAACGCACCTCCGATGGCCTTTGGAATCTCCGGCTCAATTCCATTGAGGACCACATTGGCAACAAGAAATCCAAAGTGCAGTAGGTGCATCCAAGCAAAGAACAAGGCCGCCAAGAACCCCTCTTCCCTCGCGTCTTCTCTCCGGTTCCAACGGATCAGGAAAACCACTGCAACGAGATACGCCAAAAACGAGCTCCGACCGCTGAAGCGGGCCGCAAGCCTTACGCCTTCATTCAAAGAATCAACGTGCATGAAACCTGCCCCACCCAATGAGGCTTGTATCAAAAAACCCACCAAGAGAACACCCCAAAAACGAGTTCCGCGCATGCCGCCAATCTATGGCAATCCGACCGCCCTGCCTTAAGGGTTCATGCAAGGAAACGCGGGGGTTCCGTCAAGCCTTGCCCTTGAGGTCTTCCCTGAGTCCTTCGATCGCGGCATGGATGTCGCGCAATACCGACAAGGTGCCGTCCTCGTCCACCCTCGCGGCTGGGCCTCCCGACATCCTGGATTCCTGAAATTCATCACGGGCACGCATGACTTTCTCCTTGAATTCGGCGGCACCTACGATGCCCACCAACTTCATATCGGCTCCCGTTTGCGCACTGTTGCCCGCTGTTTCCACCTTGAGAATCCGCAGGTCAAACCACTTGAGCAGGGGGTTATCGATGAAGGTCAAATCTTGGATATTCTCCAATGGGATGGTCTTCTCGGTTTTGAAATAATGTCCCTTGGAGAACCGCAGATGACGTGTTGTCAGCGAGCACTGCAAGCTGTCGTAGTAAAGACGCGTCACCCATTGACCCCAGCCCAGCAACCAAATCAGCAACACGGGAATGCCCACCACCGTCACCAACAATAACAGAGCAATGGAAAGGAAAAAATAGCGCTGCAGTCGCGGGTTGAATGTTGCCTGAAGAAGCGGAGTCTCTTGGGTCATTGGTGGAAGATAGTGACGCGTAAGCTCCAGACGCTTATGTCGTCTCGGGCACCTCCGCTCCCGGCATCAGGTGCACCACCAGCACCAAGGCCATGACCGCGACAAACCAGTATCCCACATTGACCAAAATGCCTGACCAACTGCGGCGCTCGAACAACAGGTTGGTCACCAAAACCGGCATCCCGAGGTATCCAAATGTCATGAAACCATGATAGGTGGCGTGGGCAATGACACTGCTTTCGTCACCGTGTCCGTGATACCGCATGGCGAAATAATACGCGAGGGTAAAAGACATGAGAAAGGTCACGCCCATGGTCACCGCCATGTTGCCCTTTTTCAGATCCTCCTCATTGAAACCCAAGCTGTTCATCCAAGTCTTTCCGAAAGCCTTGGGGTGATACCAAATCATGCCGATGAGCATGGGAGTCAGTGCTGCGAGGGTAATGCCGAGCCAGTTCAGCTCATATCCGTAATAACCAGTCATGTTGTTTTGATTTGCGCCCAGAATGTAGACCGATTTAGTTGACTTTCAATACAGTGAACCTCCCGCTCTTCGGCAGGGGGCCAATGCATTGCCAAATTGGAAGCCGCTGTGACGCGCGACACAAATGCGACGCCTCTATCTTTAAGGAATGCGCAAGACATTGGTTTTCATAACAACTGGACTTCTAGGCATCATGGGCAGCACCACGGCCCAAGACGGCTGCATCGACCCCAACCTCATCGACCCCAACGTCCTTTGCCCCGGCGTCTACGACCCTGTCTGCGGCTGCGACGGGGAGACCTACTCCAACGTCTGCATTGCCACATATTTCGCGGGCGTCACCTCCACGACCCCCGGCCCATGCGGAGACGTTGACGGTGTCCCGCCCGAGTTGATTGTACCCGCCGATGCCTTGGTCGAGTGCGCTGCCGACATCGAACTCGAAGCGGCCACCGCCACAGACAACAGCGGCAGCGTCACCCTCACGGAGGTCACCGAGGAAATCGCAGGCAGCTGCCAAGGCAACTACACCCTCATCCGCACCTTTACCGCCACCGACCCCAGCGGCAATTCCACCACGGGATCCCAAACCGTGACGGTCCAGGACAACACCCCGCCCATGTGGGTCAACCCTCCTGCAGATGCCACCATTGGATGCGAAGACCCCATGGAAGCAGAAGCGCTCATGTTCAATTGGGCATCCAACACCGCGGGAGGAAGTGCCACTGACGCCTGTGGCAACACCACCTATGGCAATGACTTCGATGCCATTCCCCTCATCGACTGCACCGAAACCGTCACCGTCACAGTGGGGTTCTACGCCGAGGATGAATGCGGCAACCAGAATTGGACCACCGCGACGCTCACCATTGTGCCCGGCGAAGTTGCTGTGGAACCTTGTGAAGACATGGCCGGCATTGACTTCGGCTTCTGTGACGCCATTCTCGGCTTTGCCCGCATCAACGGATACTGCACCGAAATCAGCGGCTGTAGCACCACCATAGGCCCGGTCGATTACAGCCCTGCGTTTTACACCACACTGGAAGAATGCGTCGTCAGCTGCAACGAAGGCTGCATCAGCACGGAATACATCGACCTCGGTATGATGATCGATTGCTCACCTGAAGTCTCGGAGGTCTGCGGGTGCGATGGAATCACCTACCAGAATGCCTGCGTGGCCCAGTACTATGCCGGCAACGTCAGCTGGACCGATGGGCCTTGCGTGGTCATCGAATACGGAGGATGCACCTATCCGGAGGCCTGCAACTACGATGACGGCGCAGCCTTCGAAGACGGCAGCTGCCTATTTCCACCGGAACACTGCCCACTCCCTCCCAACACTCCTGGAGGCGGCTGCACCTACGCCGACGCCGAGAACTACGACGAGGCGGCGACTTGGGACGATGGCTCCTGCACCTACCCCCCCTGCAACTCAGACTGCCAAGAAGACATCAACAACGACGGCATCGTCAGCGTCTCCGACGTCCTCCTCCTCCTCGGCAATTTCGGCATGACCTGCCAGTAGACAGTCCCGACGGGATCACCATTGCCGCTCTTCTTAACGGCAATCGCAGCGTCCACTAACGCTCACAAATCCTCCTTGCTCGAAGATTGGACACCCCGTAAATTGGAGGGAACCAAACCAATCTCATGAAGAACCTGCTTGCCTTCATGGCCATGTTGCCATGCATTGCCGTCGCGCAACTGCCTGATTATGTGCCGACATCCGGACTTGCCGCATGGTTTGATTTTACCCAAGGCATCGAGGATCTATCCCCCAATCAAGTTACCCTTCAACTCCATGGAGGGGCCGAACAGACGGGCGAATCTATTGTGACCAATGGATTATCCAGCTGGGCCGAAACTGTCAACCTCACCACCAATTTCGAAGGAGACCCGGAGTTCACGGTCATCATTCTCGCCAGACGAACGGGCAACTTCTCATTCGGCTCTCCGTGGGGATTGGGTGGAGGCATCGATGCTAATGGACAACAACGAACCAACATGAATTCATGGTGTAACAACTTCACCAACGGGATTCAACTGGACCTCTGGGGGTCGCACACCTTGTCGACCGGACAGACCTTTTCCAGCGAGAATTTTCAAGCAGTCGTTTGGCGCAAGTCAGGAATTGGATTCTCCAGTCAATCCATCTCCATAAGCCTGAATCACTCCAACAATTTCGCCCTCTCCCAACAGAGGGGAAGCGGGACAGGCTACCCCAATCTTCCCGATACTTCTCGTTTCTTTCTCGGCAAGGCTGGATTGGAAAACAACTATTACGCCCCGATGGAATTCAGGGCAGCGGGGCTGTTTGATCGCCCTCTGACTGATGAAGAAGTCAGTCTATTGATATCCAATCTCCTGATCGAAGGCTGTACTGATTCGAATGCTTGCAATTTCAACGAAAATGCCCTCTCAGAAGATGGGTCTTGTGTGTCCTGTGAAGTTTTGGCACAAGCCTGCGGAGAGGGCACCGTGTGGGACAGCGCCAGCTCGACCTGCGTGCCCGCCATTTTGAGCGGAGACATTGCGGAGGACTGCACTGTCATGAACCTGCAGGAGTTGGTCCAGAACCACCTGCTCCTCGTGGATCAGCTCGCCTCAGCCGACAGCTTGCTCGCCGTTTGTAACGGAACGAGTGATGCCGCTTCCAACTCAACCTTCAATTGCGGCGACCCCCTCACCTACTGGAACTACGACTACGCCACCGTCCTCATCGGCGACCAGTGCTGGTTTGCAGAGAATCTCAGGAATGAGAAATATGCGAATGGTGATTTCATTTTGACTGCTTTGAACGACAGTGAATGGTCAAGTACGAATGAAGGTGCCAGCACAGTATATGGTGAAGGCATGAGCAACTGTCTTACATACAGCCCCAACATTGATGACTGTGATGAATTGGCTTCATTGAGCACCTATGGACGCCTGTACAATTGGTTCGCTGTCGATGACGCGAGAGGACTTTGTCCATCTGGGTGGCACGTCCCTTCGGCCGACGAATGGAACAACCTTGCAGCGTACGTATCGAATCAAGGGTTCACCGGAATTGAAGGTGCAGCATTGAAAGCAACGAGTGGGTGGAACAATAATGGTAATGGTTTTAATGAATTCGGATTTTCCGGACTTCCCGGTGGGTTTCGTCATGGAGTGGATGGGCAATTTGTAGAAGGAGGGAACACAGGGTATTACCTCACTTCTACCTTGAATACATATGCACTGTATCGACGTCTATCCAGCGGCAGCTCAGCAATTATTTCAAGTTCCGCTTGGCCCCGATCAGGTCTGTCCGTCCGCTGCATCCAAGACTGAATCATGAAACAACTACTTGCCCTCCTGCTCTTCGTGCCGAGCCTGTGCCTCGCGCAACTCTCGGACTATGTGCCTACCGATGGGCTCGTAAGCTGGTGGACATTTGACGGCAATGCACTTGATGCCAGTGGCAATGACAACGATGGGCTTGTAGATGGCAACCCGGCATTGCTTCCATCATTCGTCTACGATTCTTTTTGGGACCGTGACGTGGTCCACTTTGATGACATCGATGACGAATTGACCATCCTGGCACCTGATCAGTTGGGCTTTTCCAACGAATTCAGCTTTTCGTGCTGGTTGTTTCCCAGCGAACAAAATCAGGGCCAGGTCATGTCCATGGATAACGGTAGATTCAGTTTTGCTGTCGACGGACCCATCGCACATTTTGATGCCTTAAGCACAACGAGTTGGGCATCAGAAGCCTATTACTGCGGCTGGAACAATTATTCCTACACCCCTCCAGATGGTTGGTTTCATATGGCCATTACCATCAGCAGTGACTCAATCAAAGCCTATGGCAATGGGGAGCTAATCACCACCCTAGACTGCGGTGGTCAGTCCAACTTTGACACAAACCTGATCTTCGGCTTCAGGAACATGAATTCCTCGTACGACAACCACTGGGGAGGAAGTCTTGCCAATTGTGGTGTCTGGAACCGCGCTCTGACTTCTGTCGAAGTGGAAGCATTGTATTCAGGCATTAATCCAGCTTCAAGCAGCGGTCCAAACACTGCAGCAGGGGTGTTTGATGGAGATGACCACATTTGGTTGACCGCCACGGATTTCCTCAATTTCGGACAATCATCATTCACCGCCCACGTTCAGTTCCGCCCCACTGATTTGATTGGTCTGAGCGAGTGCTGTAGTTACCAGACGCTCATTGCTAAAGGAGGTGGGCAAGGTGTTGGTCAAAAGGGCTTTATTCTAGACTTGCGAGGCGAGCCGGATAATGCAAGGATTCAATTCAATTTAACTACGGGTCCTGGGACCAACATCGTACTCGTGGCGCCCATCGAAGAAAATGAGTGGTACGACCTCGTATGCGTCGTGGACTGGGAAATTGAATGGGCCGCGCTCTATTTAAACGGCACCCTCGTTCAAGAAGGTTCTTTAGCAAGTCTGGGGAGTATGAATAACGCATGGTACCCTACAATTGGACGCTATGTGTGGGACAACGATGATGAAAACAACGCCCATTTCTTTCGAGGTGAATTTTCTCGACTCAGAGTCCTAGAAGGTGCTGACTACGAATTGGGGCTGTCTCCTTGTTCAAATAGGGAGAATACATTGTTTGAGGTGAATGAATTCACCGCCGAAGAAGTTGCCTCGCAGGTGAGTTCCACTTTTGTAATCGACGAAGTCTTGAACATCGATATTCCTTGCGACACGAACAGTTCAACCTACGGATGTATGGAAGAGCTGGCGTGCAACTTCAATTTCGAGGCGAATGTGAGCGACGAAAGTTGTGAATATGGCTGTCTGTACTGTGGAGAGGGGACGGTTTGGGACAGTGCCTTGGCTCTATGCATTTCAACGGCAGACACCATCTACATCGAACCAGTGGCTTGCTCGCCATCATGCGGGGAAGGCACGGTGTGGGATCCGGTCAACGAGGAGTGCATCATCGCCGTGCCCACGGACAGTGATTTCGACGGATGTGTGACGCCGAGTGACCTTCTCAACCTCCTTGCCACTTTTGGCACCTGCCCGCCCATCCCCGAATGGCCTGATGAGCCTATCGATACTACCTGGGCCTGCGGCGCCCCTGTGACTTACTGGGACTACGACTACGCCACCGTCCTCATCGGCGACCAATGCTGGTTCGCCGAGAACCTGCAGGCCCAGTCCTATGGCAATGGGGACCTCATTGAATCAGGACATTTTGTTGCGCCGCCGGATGGATATGGAACTCTCTATCGAGGGGCGGTCGTCATAGACAACCGCAACATTTGCCCGGTGGGCTGGCAAGTAGCGAGTGATG
>CBFHUP010000036.1:0-28915 GCA_965659115.1 uncultured Flavobacteriales bacterium
ATGTCCCCATGTCTTTTCGGTCGAACGCAGCATGCACGTCTCCGGCAGAAAGTGGGGGCAGCCTTTTGTGTGCGAGCACGTCAGGGGACCAGCATACCCAAGCTTCGTCTGCTGCATCGAGCGCCCCTGAATAGGTGGGTAGAAATTCGGGATTTAGGCTGGAAAATGTGTGGAGCTCAAGCAATGCAATCACCTTTCTGTCAGGAAATTGACCTTTGATGGAGTCCGTTGTGGCTTTGACCTTGGAAGGGGCGTGTGCAAAGTCGCGAAATACGGTGCAGCTGCCGTTGGAAAGGTCGATGTCGAGTTTGCGCTCTAGCCGCCCTGCTGCCCCCGTGAACCCGCGAACGGCTTGCAAGAACGCTGCATTTGAGATCCCCCATTGGGCGCAGAGGGCCATGGCGCCAATGGTGTTGAGCGCGTTGTGAGCGCCGATGGTGCCTAGGGGGTGCATTCCATCTTCGAGGTGAAGTGTAAGGGTGCCTTCTATCACGCTGTGCTTGGGAGAATTGTAAGGCACAGAGTTGAGGTCTGGCCGCTGAGGCAAGACCTCGTCCATCACTTTTTGGAGTTCTAAATCGCCTTCGAACCACACCACGCTTCCGCCTTGTTCCATGCCGAGTAGATAGGTCACAAACTGCGCCCTGTAGTTCTCTGGATCGGGAAAGACGTTGATGTGGTCCCAAGCCACGCCGGTCAAAATGGTCAAGTGGGGCTTGTACCAGTGGAATTTGGGGGTCAAATCGAGCGGAGAACTCAGGTATTCATCTCCTTCGAGCAAGATGTCAGGAGCGTCTGTTAATTGAACCATCCGGTCAAATCCGGCGAGTTGGGCGCCCACCATGAAGTCTGTTTTGCGTCCCAATTGATCCAGCACGTGCAGCAACATGGCGGTGATGGTGGTCTTGCCATGGCTCCCGGCGACGACCACCCTCTTCTGGTCTTTGGCGACGTCGTAGAGGTATTCTGGATAGCTGACTACCTTGATCTTGAGGTCATTGGCTTGCGCCAGTTCAGGATTGTCTTGACGTGCGTGCATGCCCAAAATCACCACATCGAGCCCCGCATGAATGCGTTCGGGATGCCAGCCCATGGTTTCCGGGAGCAGTCCGGCAGCTTCCAGTCGTCCTTTGCTGGGGTCGTGGATGGCGTCGTCAGATCCCGTCACGTGGTGCCCAAGGTCGTGTAGCGCCAATGCGAGGTTGTGCATGGCGGCGCCTCCTATGGCAATGAAGTGTATGTTTTGTGGCGTCATGTGGTCTCGGTTGTGGTGGGACGGAAATACAGACGGGCTGCAGCCGTGGTGCAGGGGACTGGACCCAATACGGCCGCCAGGTAGGGGCCGGCCCATGGAATGGCCATGATCACTGAGAAAATGGCCCCTAAACCCAGTAAATGTCCCCGTTGTTTCCAGCCCATGCGGATGGAGGCCCGCCAGTTGAGACCGCCTTGCTCGTAAACGGCATCGTAAACGGCCGCTCCAAAGAAATACGCGCCAATGCACCATGAAGCCCCCAAAAGCAGAGGGGCTGCAATCACCATGAGTGGACCGGCAAAAAGGGCCAGTGTGAGGCCCACAACCCAAAGAAGGAGACCCAGACCGAGTTCCATCAGGAGCAAGACGATGGAGATGCGCGCGCCCCTGTATATGTCGCGCAACAGGCCGCTCCACTGGAAGGGTGAGGCTTGTCCGGTTTCGGTGCTTTTCACTTTGGAAGCCAGCGCGCTCATGACTGGAGCCATTAGTGTGATTAAAAGATATTTAGTTGCTTTTACTTTAACCCATAGTACAAGCAATATGACGCCCCATTCTATGATCCAGTCTGCTCCAGAACTTCCCCAAATGAGGACGTCATTCCACCATGGAGATTCACTTGACTGTGCCGATGTCTGTTCGGTCCATCCGGCTTTTTCGAGCTCCCGGTGAACGCCCTCTTGTAAGGTGCGTGTGAGCCACCGTGACAAGAAAATGCCCGCAGTGGCAAGGCCAAAAACGACAATGGGGCCTGCGGCATGGTAGTGGCGCAGTTTGTTGTGTTTGAGGTAGCCGAAGCTGCTCCACCACATGGGAAGCGCTTGGAAGGCGTTGCGGAGGGAATGGGCAGAACGTTGTGAAGCCACGGCTCCAATTTCGGCAGCAACTCCTTAGGCTTTGCCAAACCTTGCGCCAACTTCCGACAATGCGTCGAAGAAATCGGGATAGCTTTTGGCGACGGCTTCTACGCCTTCAATTTCTATGGGGGCTCCGGCCAGTCCCAAAACAGCTGCAGCCATGACCATTCGGTGGTCTCCACGCCCGTTCAATTTGGCGGCTTGAATTGGGCCGGGACGCACGGTGAGGGTGTCTTCTGCCGTGTCGAGGTCGATCTGTATGCCGGCTTTGGCAAATTCCTCTTGGAGGGCTGTTCCCCTGTTGCTTTCCTTGTGCTCGAGGCGGTGCAACCCAGTGAGGACCGTGGGCCCCTTGCAGAAAGCCGCAAAGGCGGCCAGAGGAGGGAAGAGGTCTGGACAATGGGTCGCGTCGAATCGAAAGCCTTTGCGCCGGCCGCGTTCGACCCGAATCCCAGTCTCTGTGCGCATGAGTTTGGCCCCGCTGAGCAGCAATGCGCCAGTCACAGCTTGGTCCGCTTGCGTAGGCTGATTGCCCAATCCATCGACCTCCAGAAACGGTTCGCCGCACAATGCTGCGAGGATCAACAGGAAGGCGCCAGCGCTCCAGTCGCCCGCTACGGTTTCGTCAAAAGGCAGGTAGGATTGTCCTCCAGGAATGGTGAACCGATGGTGGTTCTCATGGTGGATGGAGATGCCCGTGGCCGACAGTACCTCGAGGGTCATGTCCACATAAGGTTTGCTCTTCAGGTCAGAGACTTCGAGGACTGAATCTGAGGATGCGCAGGGGAGGGCCATGAGCAGGCCCGTCAAGAATTGGCTGGATATGCTGCCATCCACGGAGGTGGTGCCGCCCTTCAGAGGTCCGAGGAGTTCTACAGGGAGGCTCCCATCGGTGAGGCTGGCTTTGGCACCCAATGCTGAAAGTGCATCTGCCATGGGCTGCATGGGGCGGCTTTGCAGTGTGCCTCCTCCTATCAGTGTCAGTGGAGTGTCGGCGAGGGCTGCGATGGGCGCAAAGAGGCGCATGCCCAGGCCGCTTTCTCCCATGTGCAGTACATCTGCTCGAGGAGAGAGTCCGCCGCGCATTTTCAAGGCTCCTGGTCCAATTTCGATGTCGGCCCCCAATCCAGCGGCTACTTCGGCAGCCGCCATGCAGTCAGCAGCATCGGAAGGGCGTCGTATCCAGCTTTCGCCTTGAGCGAGCAATCCAGCGGCCAACAAACGCTGCATGTGGCTTTTGGAGCCCGGGGCTTCAATGCGTCCGCTGAGGTCCGAGGGCTGGGCGATGAGGTTCATGCCTTGTGGACCACGTAGAGGGTCGCAATGCCTCCTGTCAGCGGGTGCATGACACAATCAGAGTATCCGCAACCGATCAAGATGTCCCGCATTTGATCGCCCTCAGGAAAGGCCTTGACGGATTCGGGCAGGTAGGTGTAAGCAGAGGCGTCTTTGGAGAACCACTTGCCGAGTGTGGGCATGATGTAGCGGAAATAGAGCCAGAAAATTTGCTTCATCGGGAACCACTTGGGCTTGGAAAATTCCAGGATGTAGCCCTTTCCTCCCTTTTTCAGGGTGCGCAGCATCTCTTTGAGCCCCGCTTCGAGGTGCTCAAAGTTTCGCACACCAAAGGCCACCGTGAAGGCATCGAATCTGCCGTCCTCAAAGGGGAGGGCTTCTCCGTCTGCCAGCACCAAGTCTACACGGCCATCTTGGCCTGCTCGCGTGACTTTTTGGCGTCCAATGTCCAGCATTCCCGCGCTGATGTCCACCCCTACCACTTTGATGTTGGCGTCTCGGTATGCAGTGCCAATGGCAAAGTCCGCCGTGCCTGTGGCCACGTCGAGTACTTCGTTGGGATTTTCGGCGAGCAGCATGCGAATGGCTTTGCGCCGCCACAGTTTGTCGATGCCCAAGGAAAAGAAGTGGTTGAGGAAGTCGTATCGGTGCGCGATGTTGTCAAACATGCGCGCGACCTGCGCTTTTTTGGCGGCTTCGTCCTCGTAAGGTTTGATAGGGGTGCCCATTTGTGGTGCAAGCTCGGCTTTATCCGACCATCGTGTGGCCTTCGGGGTATTTGTAGTTCCTGCTGACGACTGAGCGGGAAAATGCAAAGGCAACGGTCAATGTTCCAACGCGTCCCACGATCATGCTCGCGATCAGAATGCCACGTCCTACAGGGCTGATGTCGGCTGTGATGCCCGTGCTCAATCCAACGGTTCCCAGGGCGCTCACTTGTTCGAAGAGCAGCTGCAGAAAGCCGCGGTCGGAGGTGGCGAGGATGTGCGGTTCAGTGATGCAGAGGGCAAACGTTCCGAGCAGATTGCCCACAATGAAAAACATGAGTATGCCCCATGCGCGGCTGCGCAGCGTTGTTCCGATGGTGCGCTGGTACAGTTGAGGATGTTGGCGTCCCCGGATGGTGCCCATGACATCGGCGATGACGACGGCAAAAGTGCTCGTTTTGATGCCTCCGCCCGTCGAGGAGCTCGACGCCCCAATGAACATCAAGATGATGAGCATGAACAGCATAGGGGTGCCCACCAGGCCCATGTCGACGGTGTTGAATCCGCTGGTGCGGGTAGCGCTTTGAAAAACTGCAGTGGTGATGCGCCCTGTCCACCCCATGTCTGCGATGGTGCCACCTTGGCCGGATTCCAATAGGAGGTAGGCGATGGAACCTATTGCTACGAGTCCAATGGAGTAGTACAGGGCAATTTTGGTGGCAAATCCGATGCGCCTCCAAGGTTTGGCCATTCGTTCCCGAAGGTTGTCCTTTCCAAACAGGTCGAATACCGCGACCATGCCCAATGCTCCAAAAAACACAAGGAGTGTAACAGTCCAGTGCACAAGCCACGCGCCAGATACCCTGGCGTCGGCCAATCCATCTCCAAAGAGGGAGATGCCGGCATTGTTGAACGCGCTGATGGACAGGAAGATGCTGTTGAAGAGTCGGTCTCCGGCGCCATCAAAGAGCTGTCCTGGCCAGAAGATGAAGAGCATGAAGGCGCCGAGCAGCTCTATGCCAATGCTCCACATGATGACGCGTCCGAGCATGCCCCGCGTGCCCAAGATGGATCCGCGGTTTACGAAATCCTCGATGACTTCATGCTGCCGTACCCCGACACCGAACCTCGCCAGTACCGCAATGAGAGAGCCAAAGGCGATGATGTTCAAGCCGCCCAGTTTGATCAGTACCATAAGGACCACATGGCCTTTGTGGGTGAAAAACGTCTCTGCGTTTTCGATCATCAAGCCGGTGACGCAGGTGGCACTTGTCGAAGTGAACAGGGCGTCAAAGAAGTTCATGCCCAGCCCATTGGTCGTCATCTCAGGAAGCATGAGCAGTCCTGTGCCCGACAAAATCAAAAAGAGAAAGGAAAAGATGAACAGGGTGGCGGGGTGGAACCTAAACCGGGGCAGGGTGCGGGCCCGATCTGAAAGTTCGATGATGAGTACAATCAGGAAGTATGCTTGCACAAACCACACGGTCCAATCCTCTACGGACTCGATGCCCAGCGGAGACAATGCCCTCCCCAGAAATACGGTTCCGGTGAGCATGTCGCTGATGCCTTCCAGTACCAAAGTGCCCATCATTACTGCCTCCAGGGTGTTGGCGCGCAAAAACCTCAGCGGATGGAAGTCAAAAAACCAGCGGACGATAAAGTGGAGGATGTAGAAGGCAAACCCGCCTTTGATGACGGCAATCAGGTTGCTGGCAATGGCAGAGTCCAACGGGAATCCGTAGTACGCGATCAGACTGGCAAAAGCTGCGAGTGTGACGAAGACATTCAAGGTGCGGAATGCGCCCAAGACCACTTCCCTGCGGGGGTGGAGGAACACGTTGACCCTTTCCCTGAAGTCGTGAAGGGTCATGCTTGAATGGGTAGGCGCCGAACCTCTGCCAACAGTGTGGTCAGGTCAATCGGGACAACGCCGGGTTTTTCGCAGACCAGCCCACCAGCGAGGTTTGCCACTTGTGCCATGCTCAAGGCGTCTACGCCCTGAGCGAGCAACACGGTGGCAACGGCGATTACGGTGTCTCCTGCTCCTGAAACATCAAGGATTTCCCTCGGATGTGCGGGTTGTTGAACGTCTTCTAAGGGGGTCTTGACCCTCACGCCGTGCTCAGACAAGGTCAGCAGCACCCTCTCGGGATTCCATTCGGACTGAAGCCGCTGGAGCCCTTCGGTCAGTGCTTGGTGCATGGCTGCGTCGTCGCCGTCTTCCCACAACAATCCAAGGCCGTCTCGCAGCTCTTTCAAATTGGGTTTGAAGAGGGCGACATCCCGGTAGCGGTCAAAGTGCCTGAATTTGGGGTCAACAGTGACAGGAATGTCCCGTTTGCGGGCCATTTCAAGCAGGCCTTCAATCACGGTTGGGGACAATGCGCCCTTGTCGTAATCTTCTATGAGTATGGCGTCAAAAGGGCGCGCTGCCAGCACGGAGGCGAGTTGTTCCAGAAACTGTTGGGAATCCTCTGCGTTCAGGTCGAAGTCGTCTTCTTCATCGACCCGGAGTAGGTGTTGGCCACCGCTCATAACCCTCGTTTTGACGGTGGTGCGGCGGTCTTTGAGGGTCACAATGGCATCGGTATCCATGCCTTGTTCTTCGAGGGCTTTTTGGAGGTCCAGTCCATCTTGGTCCATTCCAATGGCGCCACCAACGGTCACGGCCGCGCCCAGGGCCTTGAGGTTGAGGGCCACATTGGCTGCTCCTCCAGGGCGCCTCTCGCGTTGCGATGCCCTTAAGATTGGAACGGGAGCCTCGGGGCTGATGCGGTCTACGCGCCCCAGCAGGTAGGCGTCCACCATCAAGTCTCCCACCACCAAAATTCGCAGTGTGCCTGCGTTTTGCAGCGCGGCAATGGCGCGGTCACAATCTTCAGGAGACCATGCGTTTTGGGTGGAGTTGGCGGTGTTCATTACGAGAGGTGTCCCACAGCTTTGGCGATCCTTCTGATGGCCTCACGCAAAACGTCGTCGGATGCGGCATAGCTGATGCGGATGCAGTTGGGAGATCCAAAGGCGTCCCCCCCAACGGTGGCGACGTCTGCGGTTTCCAAAAGGTACATGGCCAGGTCTTGGCCACTCTGAATGGTGTGCCCAGCATGTGACTTGCCAAACAACGCTGCCACGTCTGGGAAGATGTAAAACGCCCCTTTGGGTACATTGACTTGAAAGCCTTCGATGCCGCGCAGGCCCTCAATGACCAAGTCGCGGCGCGCGAGAAAGGCCGACTTCATCTCGGCAGCCAGTGCGCCGCCTCCATGCATGGCCTCGGCGGTGGCCTTTTGGGAAATGCCGCTTGCACCGCTCGTGAATTGACCTTGCAATTTGGTGCAAGCCGCTGCGATCCATTGTGGCGCTGCGATGTAGCCGATTCGCCATCCTGTCATGGCAAACCCTTTGGATACGCCATTGACAGTGACGGTGCGTTCCATCATGCCGGGTTGTGCAGCAAAGCTTGTATGCTGATCGGTGAAGTTGATGTATTCATAAATCTCATCCGATATGGCCACGGCATGCGGATGGGAATGGAGCACCTCGGCCAGGGCGGCCATTTCTTCTGCGGTGTAAACGCTACCGGATGGGTTGTTGGGCGAGTTGAGCATGACCACCCGAGTGCGCTCTGTCAATGCGCCGCGCAATTGGTCGGCGGTCATCTTGAAATCCTGTGCGATGCCCGTTTCTACCTCGACCACTTTACCGCCAGCGAGGTTGACCATGTCGGCATAGCTGACCCAGAACGGGGTGGGGAGGATGACTTCGTCACCTGCGTCTACCAAGCTCAGGATCACATTCATGAGGCTGTGCTTTGCGCCTGTCGACACCACGATTTGGTCGGGCTGATAGCTCAAACCGTTGTCTCGCTTGAGTTTGGCACAAATGGCTTCCCTGACGTCGGCAAAGCCTGGAACGGGCGGGTAGTGGGTGTGGTTCTCTTCTATGGCGCGGATTCCTGCAGCCTTGATGGGGTCAGGCGTATCGAAATCGGGCTCGCCAAGGGACAGGCTGATGATGTCGCGGCCAGCGGCCTTGAGTTCCCTTGCCTTTCGGCTCATGGCGATGGTAGCCGATTCGCTCAGACGACCGAGCAGTTGTGACGTTCGCGGTTGCATGTCTATAGTCTGTGGTGCAAAATTACGGAGAGGCTCAGCCCTTTTGCCCAATCTGGGCCATCAACCATGCACCAGCCCATGTCAGGAAGCCGTTGACCGGCAATAAAGCGAACCCAAAACTAAAGCCTTGAGATACGGCGAACTGTTCCAAAGCCCATCCCGCTGCTGGCGCCAAGATGGCGATGAGAGGGATTCGGGCATCCAGGTTGGGGTGTGGTCCAGGGTGGGACAAGGCGAAGGCGAAGAGTCCCAGGAGCGGGCCATAGGTATAGCTGGCGATTTTAAACAAGGCCGCAATGACAGAGGTGTCGTTGACCGCGTGAAACAACAAAATCAGCGCGCCCACGCCCACAGAAACCCAGAGGTGAATGCGTTGGCGTTGGCTTTTTCCTTCGGCTGTACCCTGGCCTTCCGTGTCCATGTCCAGAAAGTCGACACAAATCGAGGTGGTCAATGCCGTGAGTGCCGAGTCTGCAGAAGACAGCGCTGCCGCTACCAAACCGAGGAGGAACAGCACGGGCAGGGCCACGCCCAGGCCGCCATCCAATGCCACCCTTGCGAACAGCAAGTCGGGTTTGCCCGCTTCCATGCCGGTAGCTTCGGCGTGCATCAGGAGCAGGGCGCCCAGTCCAAGGAACATGAGGTTCACAAACATCAAAACCACCGAAAAAGAGGCCATGTTGGTTTGGGCTTCTTTGAGATTGCGGCAGCTTAAATTCTTTTGCATCATGTCTTGGTCTAAGCCAGTCATGCACAGCGCAATGAAGGCTCCTGCGACAAGTTGTTTTGCACCGTGGTTTGGCGCGCCCCAATCGTCGAAAAACCACCACCTGGAGTGTCCAGAGGTGGCGATGGCATGTGGTATTTCGAGCAGGCTCAGGCCCAGGCTTTGGCCGATCAGTCCGACCGCGGCCACTGCGGCCATGAGCATGCAGGCGGTTTGCAGGGTGTCGGTCCAAACGACGGTGGCGATGCCGCCATGTCGGGTGTAGGCCCAAATGGTGCCTAAAACCAGCACAATGAGTCCGGCAAGCCTGAACCATCCTCCTGCAACTCCGGTCTCGGGCAGCAGGGTTTCATTGAGCACAAGAACGACCAAGTACAGGCGGAAAGCCGCGCCAATGCTGCGCGAAAGCAAAAAGAATGCGGCCCCAGTCTTGTAGGCCTTGAGGCCTATCCTGTCTCCAAGGAACCGGTAGATGCTGGTCAGTTTGAGGCGGTAGTAGAGGGGGAGCAGGATGCCGATGATCGCGGCGTAGCCCAACAGGTAGCCCACGACCATTTGCATGTATCCAAACTGTTGGTCACCCACCCAGCCGGGTACGGACAGAAAGGTGACCCCGCTCAAGCTGGTTCCCACCATGCCAAAGGCAACGGCCCACCAGGGGCTGCGCCTGCCGCCGACCGAAAAGTCGGCCATGGAATTGCTTTTTCCGGTACGTTGGCCAATCCATAAGAGCAAACCGAGGTATCCCAAGACGGCCAATCCGGCCCACCATTCAACATGCATGGGGCCAAGCTACAGCGCGTCTGCAAAACGACCCGACCGGCATGTGTTGTCCTTTTTTTACCGGAGTGCAGCCGACGGGGCTCAGGCGCGGAGCAGCACCCATATTCCAATGAGGACCAGGAACACCGCAAACCCGGATTTCAGGTTGCGGTCAGAAGTGGCGGCTTTGAGTTTCTTGCCTACCATCATTCCTCCGGCGATGAGCACCAAGATGGACAGCAATGCGGTGGGCGACACCGATACCCCTCTGCCGAGGTATCCGACTAGGGCTGCGGCAGATTGAAGGGCCACAATTGCGAGGCTTCCTTTGACGGCTTTTTTGATGGGGGTGGCCCAGAACAGGCTCAGTGTGGGCGCAATGAAAATGCCTCCACCCACCCCGATGAGGCCGCAGATGACCCCCGTAAGGAGGGCCGAAGCGCTCAGTGCCAAGGGGTTTTTTCTGCTAAATGCCGCCTGATTGATCGGGAAAAACATCAGGGTGGCCACGGTGAGGGTAAAGGCGCCAAACACCGTCATCCTGACGCTGTCAGGGGTGATGGGGGCCAAGATGGATCCCGAAATGGCGGCCGTGGGAAAAGAAAGCAAAGAGAAAGTGAGTACGGCTTTCCAGTCGATCGAGCTCCGCTCTTTGAATGTTTTGATGCCTGTATTGATGCCAATGGTCAACAAGCTCAGAAGTACGGCTTCATCCAGTGGGTAGCCCGCGACCTGCGTCAAGTATGGGATGAGGATGACGGCGCCTCCGCCGCCAAACATGGCCAGGGCAATGCCTACGCTGAGTAAGACGGCGACGTCGAGAAGGAGCATATATGTATCCATGATAGAAGTGTGACCGATCAGGTCGAGGCTGAAGCGGGTTCGGATTGCTGGAGCCCTTGAATGTGCAAGAGTTGACGCTTTCGGGGCTCTTCGACTTGCGCTTTGCTGTTGATTTCAGGTTTGAAATCAACATCGGCTGGGGTCAATGCGCGCGGAGCAAAGAGGGGGGCGTAGCCAAATGACGCCATCACCGAGGCGCAGCTGTTTTCGACGATCTCGATTTCATTCTGAGGGAGTTCGTTTTTCCAGGCTTCAATCCTGTTGTGCAAGACGGGCTTGGCGAGGTTCCCCCATAAACCTGGATTGGCGATGGCCGCTTTTTTGGCTTCGCTGGAACCGTGATCATCGAGCATTTCTGGGCTAAAGGGCACGTCGAGGAAGGCGCAGGCGCGTTTTAATTCAGCCTCGGGCTGCAGCATCAGTTGCTCGTAAGTCAGCGTGATCAAGGGGACTTCTTGGGACAGTGCGGTAACCCTGCGGTGATAGTCCGCCCATTTGAGCGCACTGGCATGGGGCGTTTGGGGGCCGCGAGGGGTGCCCCTGGCGCTGTTCCATACCGCCCGTGGGTCTCGGATGAGGTGGATGAAGGCCGTGTCTTGAAACCCGTCTTTGTAGCGCTCAACGATTTCTAGGTTGTCCGGGGACTTGCACAGAATGCGGGCTTGATCTTGGTTTGAAAGGCGGGCTCCGACATGACAGAGGGCGATTGAGATTCCCAAGACATCATGGGGCAGCCCTCGATTCTCCAATTCAAGGCGGACTTCCTTGGGGCGAATGTGGGCGCCATTAGAAGCCAGCGGTCTGGGGCTCAAATTGGCGCTGTGCACCATAGCATCCAACAGCTGACGGCCGAGGGTAGCTTCCATTTTGAGAAAAGCTTGGCGCGGGAGCGGCGGGTAAGGGCCGAACAAGTGCGGGTTGTTCGCAGAAAGCATCGATTGGGTCTTGTTCGACCCATGTCTCTGGGGGGCCAACATGAAGACTGTAGAAGTGGAGTATTGATGCATGAGGCAGGCTTTGATCGCAGGTGAGGTTAATTTAACGGAGATGCCAGGTATTGAGGCTACAGGCAATAAAAAAAAGACAAGGGGTGTTTTGAAGTGACAGATGTCAACCGGGCAGGTGACATGCATCAAAGGCCAATCACCGGTTAACTTCGCCAATGTGGAAATGCCCTCCCGACTTATAGACCGCGCAGTGGATCAGATTGCCGGATTGCCCGGTGTTGGCCGGAGAACTGCCCTGCGCCTTGCCTTGCATCTTTTGGGCAGAAACGAAGAGGATGTGCGCCGTTTTACCGAGGCGATTCAAGACATGAAGGAAGGGGTTTTGTCTTGTACTACCTGCGGCAACTTGGGAGAGGAAGAAGTGTGCTCCATCTGCTTGGATGGGCGGCGTGACCCTTCTCGCATCGCCGTAGTCGAAGATTTGCGCGATTTGCTCGCCATAGAGTCCACAGGTCATTTCAAAGGACGGTACCATGTTTTAGGCGGGGTCATCAGCCCCATGGACGGCGTCGGCCCGGCGGATTTGCGGATAGAGTCTTTGTTGACGAGGGTAGGGAGTCCAGAGGTGACAGAGGTGATTTTTGCCTTGCCCACCACCATGGAAGGGGACACCACTGCTTTTTACATCAACAAGCGTTTGCACGGCACAGCGATAGAGGTGACGACGTTGGCCCGAGGTGTGGCTGTGGGAGACGAATTGCAGTATGCCGATGAGCTCACCTTGATCCGCTCCTTGCAGCAGCGGTTGCCTTACAGCGCCACCTCCAACAATTCGACGCCATGAAGCTCACTGTTATAGTGGTGAGTTTCAATGTCAAAGGGTATCTCTCTTTGTGTTTATCGTCGGCATTGAAGGCGATGGAACGCTTAGGGCCCGGACAATCTGAACTCTTTGTTGTTGATAACGCAAGTTCCGATGGGTCAGTGGATTGGGTTCGTCGTGTTCATCCAGAAGTCCAGTTGATGGCCCTCCCAGACAACGTGGGATTCAGCGCTGCAAACAATCTAGCCATTCGCCAATCCCAAGGTGAATGGGTGCTGTTGTTGAACCCGGATACCATCGTGCCAGAAGACACTTTCGAACGCATCATGGAGCACGTTCATGAGCGGCCTGAGATCGGAGGCCTTGGTGTTCCAATGTTCGATGGAACTGGGGCCTGGTTGCCCGAGAGCAAGAGAGGAATCCCAACGCCTTGGGCTTCATTTTGCAGATTGAGCGGGGCCTGGCGGCTGGCGCCGCGGAGTCGGAGGCTCAACAGCTATTACTTCGGTCATGTCGGCCCTGACGAAACAGCAGATGTGGAAGTGCTGAGTGGGGCCTTCATGTGGATGCGCAAAGCGGCCTTGGACAAGGTCGGTTTGCTGGATGAATCATTCTTCATGTATGGTGAGGATATCGATCTCAGCATCAGGATTTTAAATGGTGGTTGGGTCAATTGTTACTACAGCGAAACACCCATTGTTCACTTCAAAGGAGAAAGCACCAAAAAAGGCAGCCTGTCCTATGTCAGGGTCTTCCACGATGCCATGCGCATTTTCTCAGAAAAGCACTTCGCAGGTGGCCAGGCCATGGCCATGCGTTGGATGATCCGTTTGGGAATCCGACTTCGAGCTGTGTCCGCTTTTCTTCACGGGGCAGTCCAACGCCACAGTTTGGCTGTTGCAGATGTGACGCTCTCTGTGCTGGGCGGCTTTGCCGCGGTTGGATTCCACGGCGTGACCACAGGGATCGTTCACCCTTGGGCGCCGACGTTGTCTCTTGCGGTCATTGGTGCAGTGTCAACTTGGGGGGCAGGCCGGTGGTTTGGTTCGGCAGATCGGCCGTTTCATAGGCTTCGGATTTTGACCACAGGTCTTGCTGCGTCAGTGTCTGTAGTTTTGCTTTACTCTTTGCTTCCTGAATACCTAAGGGTTAGTAGATTAGCCGCTTCATTACTGGCGGTTTTTGTGGCTGTAATCCCCCTGTTTTTGCGGGGCGTGGTGGTGATCGCACGCCCCCGGCGTTACCGTTGGAGGACCGCAAGGCCACGGGTGACGGTAGCTGCGCCCCATCAGAGTCAAGATGAATTGGTGAAATGGGTCAGGTCTTCCTATGGCAGTTCCTTAGAAGTCAATGTAGTAGTCCCTTCTAAAGACAGTTTTATGAGAGGTGGCGGCCGTGAACGAAGTGATTTGGTGCTCTGTGCTTCCAGCCTGGGCGGCTCGGCATGTTTGTCAGCGATTCGGACTGCAGGTGAGCATTCCGAAGACTTGCGAATTGTTCCTCGGAATCTGCTACTGGCCTTGGGAGGACTGAGAAGGGATGGGGCACCCACCGCCAATTTATCGTGGGGTGCAGATGGATTGGGCCGAATGGACCGGTTGAGGGCCAAGCGAAGGTTGGATTTGGTGTGGGCTCTCGTTGTTCTGGGTTGCGGGTCAGGAAAAGGGAGATATGCTGGGGCTTTTTCGAGAAAAAATGCTTGGCGTGTGCTCAAGGGTGGAAAGACTTGGATTGGTTTTCACGGGGGTTGGGATGGTGCAGACCGTCTTCCTGTTCTCCCTGCTGGCGTGCTTTATGCTGGAACGGGTGACCGTGCACCGAGCCCGGAAGAAGCGCGCCGTTTGGATTTGCGTCATGCGTCAGATTTCGGATGGATGCGCGATTTGGAGTTGTTGATGAACTTGAGGATGGATTGATGTAGAAGGGGATTTTGAGGTGGGCTGGTGTGTACCTTTGCACCTGTTCATCAAACCCCCTCCGGGCAATACATCCATGGAGATCCTTCTACCGAAAATGGGCGAGAGTGTGGCTGAGGCAACCATCATCAGATGGTCGGTCGAAGAAGGCCAGCACGTTTCTGCAGACGAACCTTTGATTGAAATCGCGACCGACAAAGTCGACTCTGAAGTGCCTGCACCAGAGGATGGCGTTTTGGTCAAAAAACTGGTTTCAGAAGGCGATGTTGTTTTGGTGGGGCAGCCCATTGCAGAGTTTGCCATTGAGGGAGAGTCAACTGTGGCCACTGCTGCGCCGTCGGCGGCTTCGCCCGCTCCTGCGCCCGTTGCTGCAGCGCCTCAGCCCGATCCTGCACCTGCTCCTTCCCATGACGTGGTGTCTACACTGGAGGCGCCATTGGCGGCTTCAAATGGCACTTCGAATGAACTCCGGCCAGCCCGCATGAGCGGCGGCAGGTTCTACAGTCCATTGGTCAGAAGTATGGCCGAAAAGGAGGGGGTGTCTCAGTCTGAATTGGACGCGATTGCGGGTTCTGGCAAGGACGGAAGGGTCACCAAAAGCGACATGATGGCCTATTTGGAGTCTCGCGGTCAGCAGACGGTGGCTCCAAAGGTGGCTCCATCTCCTGCACCCTTGCAGGTCACCAAACCTGCAGCCGGTCCCAAGTCTGCGGCGCCTGCCGTTTCTGTCAGTGGCGAGGATGAAATTGTGGAAATGGACCGCATGAGGAAGCTCATCGCTGATCACATGGTGCGCAGTGTTCAAACGAGTCCGCACGTGACCTCATTTGTGGAGGCAGATGTGACGAGAATTGTGGATTGGCGCAACAAGAACAAGAAGACCTTCCAGGAAAAAACCGGTCAAAAGCTCACCTTCACGCCGTTCTTCATTGAGGCGGTAGCCCAGGCACTCAGGGACTTTCCGGGGGTGAATGCGAGTGTAGATGGCGACCGCATCGTCCTCAAAAAGGGCATTCACATTGGATTGGCTGCTGCGACACCAGAGGGCAATTTGATCGTGCCTGTTATTCGCCATGCCGATCGCTTTAATCTGAATGGACTTGCCACTGTGGTAAATGACCTCGCCAACCGAGCGCGGACGGGAGCTTTGAAGCCAGACGAAGTCAGCGGTGGAACCTACACCGTCTCAAACGTGGGGACTTTTGGCAATGTATTCGGGACGCCCATCATCAACCAGCCACAAGTGGGCATCTTGGCTTTGGGTGCGATACGCAAAAAGCCGGCGGTGATTGAAACCGAAGAAGGCGACGTGATTGCTGTTCGCCACATGATGTTCCTGTCCCATAGCTACGATCACCGAGTGGTTGACGGCCAATTGGGTGGAAGTTTTGTGCGCCGTGTGGCGGACTATTTGGAAGGGTTTGATCCACATCGCAGCCCTGCTTGAGGAAAACTTGTGCATTTGTAGGACTTTACCGGCGTGAATCAGGGCGCTTGGTTGACGGATTTATTTGTCGAGGTCATCTAATTTGCGTCCGTCATGATGCTCCGTCTTTCTACCCTCGCCTTTGGGCTAATGATTTTGCTGTCCACTCACGGACAACTGGACCACGCTTCCCGGTGGCCATCTCCCTTGGAGTTGGCAGATGGCGTGGAGGTGAAGTCCGAGGTCAACGTGGTAGAAACGTACACTGAGGCGAACCGCCTCATCATCGAAGAAAATTGGACGGAGGCAGCCCAGTTGATGGAGGTGCTTTTCAACGGCGCCCCTGACAACCGCAACTTCGCATTTAAATGGGCCTTGTGTTTGCAGGCCATACCCGGAAGGATTCAAGAAGCAGTGCCCTTGGTGCATTTGGCCGTAAACGGCCCCTTCGCCTCGCGTTACAATGCTTTTTCGATCGAAGAGTCCCTGCCACCTGAAGATGCCTTGGAGTTGGGGGTTGAGGTGTTGCAGAATGCCTATCATTTCTCTGAGGCCAAGGCATTGGCAGAGGTGATGGCAGAACGTTTCCCAAAGCGGGATTACCGACACAAAAGGGCCTTGGAGGTGATGGAGGAATGTGATTTCGCATCGGGGTGTGTTTTGGACCCCATCCGAATGGTCATCACGCCGGTGGATGCGCTGAACAGCAGTTCAGCAGATTATGCTCCCGTGGTGACCCCAGATGGAAACACCTTGTACTTCACTTCCTATCGCGATCAAGGCGGTTTTTCCAATGATGTCGGTCAGGTTTACCGCTCGCAAAAAGTAGGAAATGGCTGGTCCAGGCCCGTGAAATTGGACCTCGGTACGCCAGGACGCGACATGTCAACCGTGGGCATCATTGGAGATGACGCAGGCTTGTTGGCATACCAAGGATACCGCAAGGAAGGGGCGATCTGGAAATTGACACGGGATGAATACGGCGGGTGGTCTTATGAAGAGAAGCTCGGATTCCCCATTGATTCGCGCCATTGGGAAACCTCATTGACGGAGCGATTCGATGGTTGGGAGCGGATTTTTGTTTCCAACCGTCCAGGGGGGTCAGGTGGCCGTGACTTGTACCGCACTGTGAAGTTGCCCGATGGTTCTTGGTCAGAGCCGTTGAACTTGGGCCGCAGGATCAATACTGCAGGAGAGGAAGAGAGTCCGGTACTGAGTGCAGATGGTCAAACGTTGATTTTTGCATCAACAGGCCATCCTGGCATGGGGGGATTTGATTTGTTCCGCTGCAGACGATTGGACAATGGCAGTTGGAGCGACCCTGAGCACATGGGGCACCCGCTGAATACACCGGGAAATGAAGCTGTCATGTCTATGGATGCTTCTGGAAGTGCTGGATATATCTCTTCAGCCCGGGCTGGAGGAGAGGACCTCAACATTTACCGCGTTGAATTCGTGGATGAGCCTGGTGAGGAATTGGCTGTGATGATCGGTGAGGTCTTGGCTTGGCAGCCGGGCGATGTGATGGAGGTGCGGTCCTTGGACCAAGGTGCCTCTGTATTCCGCGTTTTCCGGGCGCGGAAAGGAACAGGAAAGTTCTTGGCCGCCTTGCCTCCATGCCGGGAGTACAAATTCAGCTGGATCCGCAATGGGGAGAAGTTGATGGAAAGAAAAGAGTCCATCGGATGCGAGTCCGCATATGGTGTGGGCCAAGAAGTATTGCGCCTGGATCCATTTGGCATTGGCCCAGTGGATGCGAAGGTGAATCCGAATCCGGTAGTGCCTGAGCAAGAAGTGGAGGACGTGGATTTGGTGGGGGATGTGGCCGCAGATAGCGGTGAGAGTAAGGAAGTTTCGAGCAGTGCACCTGATGCTGAGACTTCTGTGAGCCAGAGCGTAAGCTCACCTTCGGTACCCGGTAACTTGAGTCAGGATGTGACCGGAGGTACTGCGGACACAAAGGAGGAATACACGGATGTTGCCACCGAAAAAGAAGCGACAGAAGGGGAGGCTCCGGCAGTGGAACCTCTGACCGAAGAAGTCCCCGCAGTCACTTCTCCCGCGGCGCCCATCACCATGCTTGAGTTTGGGGCGGTTGAAGAGCGCATCGAGTTTGGTTACGGCCAGTACATGTCGAAGTCTGGTGCAAGAGAGCTTGTGAGCATTGCCCTGAGCATTGCAGAGCGCAACCTCGCTGGTGAGGTGCCCATTTTGCAAATCGAAGGATCGGCCTCTTTTGTTCCTGTCAAAAACAAAAGCGCTTACGCTTCCAATGAGCAATTGGCGAAGATGCGTGCCGAAAAGGCGCGCGACGCCATGATTATGGAGATGGCCAAGCGTGGACTACAAGTGGGTGTGGATTTCCAGATCGTCTTGGAATGGGGTGTTGCAGGCCCCGAATACAAGGGCGATGCCGTCGAGTCGGCTACCCGATACAAGAACTACCAATACGCGAAGTTTTCATTGTCGCGTACAATGGTGGAGATACGCGGCTGATCCTTCCCATCTTCGCGGAATGGAGCGCATCAACCTACCCATTCAACTCGACCGGCCGCTGGTCTTTTTTGACCTCGAAACAACCGGCACAGATGTCGCCAAAGACCGCATTGTGGAAATGGCCTTTATCAAAGTCATGCCCGATGGGCAATGGCAGGTCCGGCCTGACAAGGAACAGGGCCAGGACCGATTGTTAATCAACCCTCAAATGCCCATCTCTGAGGAGTCCACCTCGGTGCATGGCATATCCAACGAGGATGTCGCTGACGCTCCAACGTTTGAGTCCCTCTCGGCGAAGCTATTTCGTTGGTTGGAAGGTTGTGACTTGGCAGGCTTTAACTCGAACCGTTTCGACGTTCCGCTGTTGGCCGAAGAATTTTTGAGGTGCAACATCGCGTTCAAGGTGGACGATCGCCACTTGGTCGATGTCCAGAACATCTTCCACAAAATGGAACAGAGGACGCTGCGTGCAGCCCTCAAGTTTTATTGCGACGAAGCATTGGATGGAGCCCATGAAGCTTTGCCTGATATCGTGGCTACGCTCAAGGTGTTTGCTGAGCAGGTGTCGCGCTACAAAGACCACACCGTGCTCAGCTCTTTAGGAGAAACGGTGGGGCCATTGCCACAAACTGTTCCCGAGATCGCCGAGTTCGGTCGACGCGGTCGCAATGCCGATTTGGCGGGCCGCTTTGTGTTCAACGACAACGACGAGGTCACCTTCAATTTTGGAAAATACCGGGGCGTCGTCCTGCGCGATGTGCTCCAGCGCGACCCCGGCTATTACGGATGGATGATGAACGGTGATTTTCCGCGCTACACCAAGCTGGTCTTGAAGGAGGAGATGGAGGCCATGAAGGCGGGATGATGGAGCAAGGGCGCATCGCCGTTCTCGTTTCCAATGATCTCGCGTTTGACCAACGTGTGCGCAAGACCTGCGCGACATTGGTGGACGCTGGCTGGGAGCCTGTGCTCATTGGACGTAGGATGTCGCGTGGGGCTGCGCGGAGCATAGACCGTCCTTATGCGAGCCAAAGGATATGGCTGGGCTTTCGCTCTGGTCCGCTGTTTTATTTGTCGCTTCAATGGGGGTTGTTGCGCACCCTCAAGGCGCTTCACAGCGAGGGGGGGGTGACAGCAGTGTGGGCCAACGATTTGGATACACTTTGGCCAGCCTTGAAGGCGGCCAGGAAATTTGGTTGGCGGCTTGCTTATGACAGCCACGAGTGGTTCACCGAAGCCGAAGGATTGCAAGGAAAACCATGGCGTCGTGCCGCTTGGAGGTGGTGGGAACGCAGGTGTTTCGCAGGGATTGACCGCATGTTGACGGTCAACTCCACCATTGCTGAGGCTTACCATGATGGGTATGGGCTCAGCGTGGATGTGGTTCCCAATGTGCCTGAACTGGCAGCCCCTGCTGAACCCATGAACCGGGCTTATTTGGGGTGGCCAGAAGATGAGCCTATCCTGTTGATGCAAGGTGCATTCATGGACCGAGATCGGGGGGCTTTGGACGCGGTCCGATCTCTGGCACTGCTCCAAAGGGGCCACCTGGCTCTGATTGGTGCGGGCCCTGAGCACGAAGCGGCTCCGGCCTTGGCCCAAAAGTTGGGCGTCCTAAACCGGTTGCATGTTCACGAGAGGATGCCCTTTGAGCAACTTAGGCGTTGCACTGCAGCTGCCGATGTGGGCTTGTCGTTGGACCGTTCAACCGCAGACAACTTTAAATTTAGTCTACCCAACAAATTGTTTGATTACCTCCACGCGGGCATTCCTGTGGTGTGCACAGATTTGCCTGTAGCGGGCCGTCTTGTGCGAGAGGAAGGGATTGGAGAGGTGGCTGCGGCCGCCCCTAAGGCTGATCAAATAGCGGCTGCGGTGGCCGACGCGGTGAATCGGGTCTTGGATCAGAAACCGGACCGAGATCACCTGTTGCAGGTGGCCCAGCGCTTTCATTGGGGGGCCCATGAGGCCAAGGTCTTAGCCGCGATTCACGCGGTTCGTTGACCTGCGCCTTTCCATTGGGATTTGAAATGAATCCAAATCGGTTGGCACCATTTGGCCAAGCTTGGGCGCAGAAGCTCAGCCTTGAGCTCTCGTTCTTCGGCGTAGAGTGCTGAATTAAATTGGCGCGAAACACCGCCAGGAGCAGCACTCACCCAATCTTCTCCTGGACTCCATTTGGCCTGTACTCCTGTTTGCCAGAGGACGAGGTTCAGAGCGTAGTCTCCCAAGACTGGATATGCGAGCGAGAAGCCTCCCTTTTCGCGCAGCAAGGCCGTGGGATATGCCATTCCTTGGTGATGGCAGATGTTGCGCCAGCGCAGACCCCTGTCCCAACGCGGTGCATAGTGACGCGGAACCTGCGGTTCGGCATCCGGAATGCGGACCCCGCCAAATTCCAGCGTCTCTCCAACAGGCTCCCAACGGTCAAGGGCACGGCTCAATCCTGCCAATGGGATGTCCCCTGCTCCTAGGAACAAGATGCGTTGGCCCAAAGCGCGTTGTGTGAGCCTGTTCATCGCGTCGTAGATCCCTTGGTCCTGTTCTTCGAAGCACATCGGACGAAGAGGGTGGGTGGCAGTGAGGCTTCTGATGTCAGGGGCTGCACCGTTGACTTGCACCAAGACTTCGATGTCTTCATTTGCGAGGACGCGGTGTATGCCGTCGAGGGTGCGGCGCAACGCTGTGCGGTGTGCATCGCCCATGACGGGGATGGCCAAGGTGAGCATGGGGGAGTGGCTCATACCTGCACCGAGGATGCGGTGACTTCCTCCAATTTTCCGGCGGCGCATCGGAGTATGCGGCCAGGGTGGCGCCGCAGGATGCCGTGATTGTGTGTTGCCATGAGGACACAACGGCCTTCTCGGGCCAAATCGTGCAAGAGTTCAAGAATACCTTCTGCGGTTTCTGGGTCGAGGTTTCCTGTGGGCTCGTCGGCCAAAATCAACTCGGGCGAATTGAGCAAGGCCCGGGCAATGGCGAGACGCTGTCGCTCTCCGCCGCTCAATTCGAAAGGGCGCTTGTAGCCCTTGGTGTCGAGTCCTACCGCCTCCAAGACTTCTGCCACGCGCCGCTCTCTCTCGCTGGGGTCTTTCCAGTCTGTGACCTTGAGTACGAACTGCAGGTTTTCTACTGCGGTTCGGTCTGTAAGCAGCTCAAAGTCTTGAAATACAATGCCCAACTTCCGCCTCAACAGGTGGACTTTCCGTTGCTTTAGTGCCGCCAAGTCTACACCGCAAACCGACCCTGCTCCCGATGTGAGCGCCAACTCACCGTATAGGGTCTTGAGCAGGCTCGATTTCCCTGAACCGGTGCGACCGATCAGGTAAATGAACTCACCTGCTCGGGCCTCGAGGTTCACGTTCTGGAGCACAACATGCTCCTCTTGGAGCAAGTCGGCTGACGAAAGACTGATGAGGGGAGCGGTTTCCACAGGCCTTTAGTCGATGGAGTAATCCTCGGCGTCAATTTTGGGATTGACCTCAATGTCATTGATGGTCATTTTCATCTCTTGGGATCCCGTTTTCATGGTCATTTCCCCTTCGAAAAGCATGCCCTTGGCTTGGATCATTTTTCCGTAATCGACGGTCAGGCTCATGTCGCCACGCGGTGTGGTTTCGGTGCGGACGGTGCGGGTGCGCAATCCTGTTTCGACATTGAACCAATGGCTTTCCGCCACGGCACCATCGCGTCTAACCTCCACGAGATACTGGGGCACTTCATTGATCAAGTCTATCCCAAGCAGCTCTGCGGACAGACCGTAGTCCACCAGGTGAAGGAAAGCCAATACGTCGTGGTTTCGCTTGGAGTCGAGCACTTTGGCCTCTTTCATCTCGGTGACTTGGCCCATGGCAGATTCAGTACCCTTGGTGCCGTCGAAGCGTGAATCTTGCATCACGTTGCCCCCTGCACTGATGCGCGTATAGCCTGCTCCTTTGTTGAAATAGGCTTCTTCCATGACGAGTTCCATGGGGCCAGCGGCCATGCTGCCTGTAGACTTGAGCCCTTTGAGTTTGTCGAGTTTTCCTGCGCCACCACGTGCTGCGTAATAGGCGTCAAACACGTCTATGGCGGTCATGCCTTCTGGGGAAGGGGTTAGGTCCTTGAGGGGTTCGCCAAAGGGGTCAAAGAACTCGACTTGTCCCATGGTGGCGAACTGGGCCAATCCATCGGCGATATCGCGATTTCCAGCAATGGTGATGTTCATGTTGTCTGGGCGCAAGTAGGTGCGCGCCACGCGTTGAACGTCCTCTGCGGTCACCGCGTCGAGACGGGCGAGGTAAGTGGCATAGTAGTCAGCGGGAAACCCGTAACGCTCGATGTTCAGAGCGAACCGAGCTATGGTCTCTGGGCGTTCGAGCGACAATGCGAAACTCCCGTTGAGGTAGTTCTTTACGAATTGCAGGGTGCTGTCTGGGGCAGGAGATTCCACCATGGTTCGTATTTCAGACAGGAATTCCACCAAAGAGCTGTCGGTGACTTCATTGCGAACACTGGCGCGCGCGCTAAAGCGGCCAACAAGCTTGTCTGGGCCTATGGAACTGCGTGCCCCGTAGGTGTAAGCCTTGTCTTCACGCAAGTTTTGATTGAGCCTGCTTCCGAAAAAGCCTCCCAACATCGTGTTCATGACGCTGACGGCCACCACATCGGAATGGCCTGGCTTCAGGTACACTGGGAAAGTGATGTCGATGACGCTTTGGACTGCACCGGGCACAGGTGCGAAGCATACGCGGTTGCCTTTTGGAGGTACGGGTCTTGCAAAACGATCTTTTTGCACTTCGGCTGGGCGCCACTCTCCGAAGTATTGTTCGGCTTGCTCCTTGGCTTTGGACGGGGTGATGTCACCTACGATGACGAGGTACGCCACGTTGGGTTTCCAGACCTGGGCATAGTGCTCCATGAGGTCACTGCGGGTGATGGACCCGACCGTCTTTTCGTTGGAGCTCTCACCATAGGGGTGCTTGAGGCCATAGGTCATCGCCCGAGCCAATCGGCCAGAGATTTGATTGGCATCGGTCGCACTGCTGGCAAAACCACTGAGGGTCTGCTTGCGTTCTTTTTCGAGTTCTTCCTCAGGGAAGATGGGATTCATCAAGACATCTGACATCACCTCGAGCAAAGTTTCACTGTGTTTGACCAAAGCGCGGCCGTTCATCCCAAAGCCAGAAGTTCCAAAGCTGGCACCTATGCGGTCAACGGTTTCGTCGATTTCAGCTTTTGATCGGGTGGATGTTCCAGCGCGCATGAGCGAGCCTGCCATGCTGGTGTATCCTGCGCGGCCGCCTTCATAAATCGCATCTACGTCAAGCGTGAGCCTGTAGCTTACCCGTGGGAGTTTGTGGTTCTCCACCACAATCAGGGTCAGGCCGTTTTCTAGTTTGTCGACGGTATAGTCGCCGAGCACGATTTCTGGAGCTGGTCCTGGTTCAGGTGCTTGTGAACGGTCAACCTGAGCGTTTAACAGAAATGGAACGAGGGCCGCAACGGCGACCAGGAGGGAAGTGAAACGGTTCATTGTGCGTTCTCGTTCATGAAGTAAAGCACGACGCGTCGGTCATGGTTGTAGTACTTGACTGCGGCCGCTTGAATGTCTTCGGCCGTGACCGCCATATAGCGGTCGATCTCGTTGTTGATGAGGTTGGCATCGCCATAATACATGTGGTAATTGGCGAGCGATTCTGCAATGCCCCGCATGGTACTGTTGCCTTGTACAAAGCTGCTTTCAACTTGGTTTTTGAGCTTTTCGAGCTCGGCGTTGGATATGCCTTTGGCTTTCACTTTGTTGATCTCGGTCACCATGGCCGTTTCTACATCTGCAGGGTCGGTGCCGATGTTCGCGACTGCGTATGCGATGGTTTGGCCCGGATCTTCGAGACCGAAACTAAAAGCGCCACAGAATACCGCGAGCTCTTGCTCGTCTACCACGGCGCGGTTGAGGCGGCTGGATTGTCCCCCACTCAAAGCAGTATTCAACAGGTCTACAGCATAGTAGTCTGGCGTTCCTTCGGCGGGAATGGGATAGGCCATGAGCACCAAGGGAAGTTGGTCGTCGCCCCAAATGGTGTCGCGGACCTCCTTCATCTTGGGCGCTTCCGTGATGTCGGGACGGGGAATGTCTACCGTTCCGGAGGGGATGGAACCGAAGTAGGCTTCGATTTGATTTTTGAGCTCCTTGCGGTCAAAATCGCCTGCGATGGAAAGCACCGCATTGTTGGGAACGTAAAACGTGCTGTAGAAGTCAGTGAACTCTTGGTCCTCGGCAGCATTGAGGTGGTCCATTGAACCGATCACAGGCCAGCGGTAGGGATGTTGCTGATAGGCGCGCTTCATGGTTTCCTCGATCAAGTTGCCGTAAGGCTGGTTGTCCACCCGCTGGCGGCGTTCCTCCTTGACCACTTCACGCTGTGTTTCGATGCCCACGGCCTCGACACGGGCGTGCAACATGCGCTCTGATTCCAACCAAAGACCAAGGTTGAGTTGGTTGGAGGGAAGCACCTCGTAATAAAAGGTGCGGTCGTTGGACGTGTTGGCATTGTTCTGGCCACCCGCGTTTTGGATGTACTTAAAGAACTCACCACGTCCGATGTTTTCTGACCCTTCGAAGAGCAGGTGCTCAAAGAAGTGGGCCATACCTGTGCGTGCAGGGTCTTCGTTCTTAGAACCCACGTGATACATAACGGACACCATGGCAATGGGAGCGCTGTGGTCTTCGTGGAGAATGACGTGAAGTCCATTGTCGAGGTCGTATTCCTCAAACTGGATGGGCGCCCGCTGAGCTACAGTGGTGCCGATGACTGCCGACAGGCAGAGGGTTATTATGAATCGCATGTTCCGGTATTCGGATTGGGATGGGCAAGATAGTCCGCTCATCGGGTAAATTCGTGACCGCCATGAACCACTGTCTCGAACCGGGTCCACAAAGTTGGAGCCAACTTCAATCCCTCTATGCTGCGGAACGCATTGTTCTTTCTGATGCAGCGCGCAAGAATGTGTCCTTGGCCCATGACTTCTTGATGGAAGTGGTGGAGTCGGGCAAAACGGTATATGGTGTCAATACCGGTTTTGGTGAGCTTGCTCGCGTGAGGGTAGGGGGCGATCAACTCCACCAACTACAAGAGAACATTTTGCGCAGCCATGCAGCAGGATTGGGTGAGGCATTGCCTCCAGAAGTTGTGCGCTGGATGTTGCTCTTTAAGATCTGTGGTTTGATCCGTGGACACAGCGGGGTGCAACCACAAACGGTGGACCGCCTCGTTGACTTTTACAACGAGGGCCTCATTCCGGTGGTACCGCGCCAGGGTTCCTTGGGGGCCAGTGGTGATCTGGCTCCTTTGAGCCACATGTGCCTTCCATTGATGGGAGAGGGCGAATTGATGGTGCCCGATGGAGCAGGTGCATGGAACACACATCCGGCAGAGGAAGTATTGAGGGCCAGAGGTTGGTCTCCGATTTCACTGGGTCCCAAGGAGGGGTTGGCATTGATCAACGGGACTCAAATGATGTCGGCCTTGCTCGCGCACAGCCTACAAGAAATGGAGCACTTGTGGGAACAGGCGCACGGCATCGCCTCCTTGAGCCTTGCGGCATTTGAAGGATTGGATGCGCCTTATCACCCTGCTGTGCATGCACTCCGCCAGCACAGTGGTCAGCAGGCGAGTTCGGCCCGCATGCGCGCATGGCTCGAGGGTGCTGATTTTCTGCGCGGGACCCATGAGTGGGTGCAGGACCCTTACAGTTTTAGGTGCATCCCACAGGTCTATGGTGCGGTCCGTGCGGCCATCGATCGCGGCATTGAAACGCTCGAAGGAGAGGCGACTGCGGTCACGGACAATCCCATATTGTTGCCAGAGACGGGGGAGGTCATCAGCGCGGGAAATTTCCACGGAGAACCTTTGGCGTTGGTGCTCGATCACCTCAAGGTCGCGGCGAGTGAATTGGGCACAATGTCCGAGCGCCGCATTTTCAAACTGTTGAGTGGCACCCGAGGACTGCCACCGTTTTTGGCCAACGACCCAGGATTGGATAGCGGCCTGATGATCGTCCAATACACTGCTGCGAGCATTGTGGCGCGGAATAAAATGCGGGCCATGCCTGCCAGTGTGGATACCATCGATAGCAGCAATGGCCAGGAAGACCATGTGAGCATGGGCGCAAATGGAGGGCTTCAGCTCTTGGCGGTGGTGGAGGGCGCCCGTGAGGTTTTGGGATGTGAATTTTTATCTGCAAGTCAAGCGCTTCATTTCCGCGAAACCCCTGGCCTTTCCAACAAGCAAGTTCAATGGCTGTCAGAGTTTCGGAATACTGTGCCTCCGCAGATAGGAGATGTGGAACAATCGTCTCACATGAAGATGGCCATCGCTTTTTTGCGACGCTGACAAATGACATTATATCCATTGGATTTACTTCAAGGCGATTCGTCTAATTATATGTCCAGTTTGGTGTTTGAGGGGGTGTTGATGGCGATATTTCATGTAACCAAACTCTTGTCATGCGCGGATGTCTCGCCTCCATTTTGCTGCTTTGCGGCACTTTTTTCTTTGCCAATCCTGCATTCAGCAGTGCAGTAGAGCCACCTTCCACTGCAGACTGCAGCTCCTTCATCAACTTTCTTGAGAATGAAGAAATGCTGCTCAGTTACACCGCTGCACTCGGCGAGTCTTGCGTGACCATTGAAACCACCCTCTTCTTCGACGATGCAGGGTTGGCCACTGAAATGGATGCAAATGGCAATGCCCTAGGGGATTTCGGTTATCAGGTGATCGAGTCCAGTGGCCAATGCGTTTTGGCCTCAACGGAAAGTGGGTGCGGAGCGCAGGTCCTTTCGTTCAACAGTGACAACAGTGCACTGACCTTGACTTCCGGCGGCGAAGATGCCAGCTTGACACCCGTTGAAGAGAACACGGATGATTGGGGCATTTGGCAATCTTACATCATCCTCAACGCTGGGTTGGAGAATGTGTTTATGGCAGGCGGAGCGAACCCTGATGGCGTTCATCCTTCCTTCGCTGGAGCCGACTTTGGAAGTCTTTCAACTGCTGGCAACACCTTGATTTTAAACGGAGGCGAAATCAAGACCTTCAAAAACAACGCGGCCAATGTCTGCGGGGGAAACATCCAATACCGGATTTATGCTGATGGCGAAACGCCAGGCAGTTTCAGTGCAGTAGCACTGGATTTTGATTCAGATTTAGGCGGAGGAGATCAAAAATGGTCCACTGCCGACGAAAATGTAGACCTTTTGGCGGGATTAACACCAGGTGATTACACGTTGGAGATTTACTGGGATGCTTCGGGAGATACATTCTCAGGCTGCAGCTCCACGAACTACGAGAGCAACAGCGGAGCCAATTACTCCGCCACTTTTTCTGTCATCACCGCCAATACAAACTGCGCGTCTCCCACCCTTGATGGTTACAGCTACGGTGTCGTTGAAATTGGAGGGCAATGTTGGTTCTCTGAAAACCTGATCACCACAGTCTACGCCGATGGTACAGCCATTCCAGAGGTTGCCGACGGCGGTGCATGGGGGGCACTTAGCAGTGGAGGTCATTGCCTTTATGAAGGTGATGCGGCCAACCTCAGTGTATACGGAAGGCTGTACAATTGGTATGCCGTGGACAATGCCAGCGGCCTGTGCCCCAATGGGTGGCACATTCCTTCAGACGGAGAATGGACCGACCTCGAAGATTACCTCGCTTCACAAGGCTTTAGCGGCAGTGAAGCCGACGCTTTGAAAGCCACAAGTGGATGGGACAGCGGCGGAAATGGAACGGACAACTATGGATTTGGAGCTGTACCAGGTGGTGCCCGATTTGATGGGAGTGGCAGTGCTGCTTTTGCGGTACTTGGCCAGTGCAGCTACCTCTGGAGTTCCACAGTGGCACAAGCGTCCACGTCGGCCATTCGTCGCCGCATGGACCACAACTCTTCTGTGATTTCTCGAAGTGATCAAGGATTTGGATTTGGCTTCTCTGCGCGTTGCATCCAAGATGTCTTGCAGGGGTGTACCGATTCGAATTTCACCGAATATGACGAAAACGCCACAGCAGAGAATGGCAGCTGTGCTACTCCGGTGGTTAACGGTTGCACCGACAGTGGTGCCTGTAATTTTGATCCCGGTGCCACCCTCGATGACAATTCCTGTGAGTCGCTGAGTTGCGCGGGTTGCACCGACAGCGGTGCCTGCAATTACGATCCCAGTGCCACCCTCGACGACAGTTCCTGTGAGTCGCTGAGTTGCGCGGGTTGCACGGATTCAAATTATGCTGAGTATGACGCCAGTGCCACAATCGATGATGGAAGTTGTCTGACCACAGACATCTATAACGAGACGGCCGATTCATATCACTTGACGATTGCCGACGCAATCAACTCTGCTTCTACCAACGATGTCATCGTTCTGTCAGCGGCTTCATTTAGCCCAAGTGGACAAGTGACGATTGACAAGGCCTTGACCTTGAGAGGTGCAGGCTCTTCAAGCACCACGATCAATGGAGGTGGATCCAGCTACGCGATTGCCGTTTACGCAGACGGAGTGCACTTGGAAGGGTTTACACTGAACGGTGCAGCGACCTATGGCATTAAAGTGTCCAATTCGCCGACCTCCATTCTGTCAGACTTTTCTATGACGGACGTGGCCACCGATGGCACGGCCAAGACCGGCATCGACCTTAACGGTGTTGACGGAGCTACCCTCACCAACATCGCAGCCAGCAATACAGCAGGAGGATTGGGCTTGGCTTTGG
>CBFHUP010000037.1:0-28031 GCA_965659115.1 uncultured Flavobacteriales bacterium
GGTTCTCCGCAAACCAACATTGGTCACCGATTTGTACCACGCTGTAATTGTAGCCGTCCATGGAGGGTGAACTGCACGCAGGCGCCTCTTCGCAATTGCCAAACAGAGCAAGCAGATGGGTAAGGTCACCAATGTCAATGACGCCATCTCCATCATAGTCAGGATCATAATTTGGATTCATGGACTCCATTCCTGCATCGTCCGGCATGAGAATGACCAAGAGCGACAACACATCCATGATGGTATAACAATCGTTGTTGTCAAAATCCGGATTGTAATTGGGATTGCCTTGAGCGAACACAAAACCAGGAAGCAACAGAAGGAACAATACAATTTGGCGCATGTATGAAGATTACCGCAATTGTATGTAAGTCAAAATATATTCGACACCCGGATATAATCGAATTTCTGACCCAAAAACAGACCCGTCCACCGCGACATCGCCTGACGCCTAAACCTTGAGGCATCGCGCTCAGATCGCCCTGAAACAAGGCGCACGAAACCACCTTCAGCAGCTCTTGCAGTCCCTAAAACCCAGCAGGCGCATAGCGGCGCGGACAAAGCGCAATGCCCTTAGCCGCAGCCAACCAAAATCTCCGATTTGTGTGAGTGTATGTGTGTGGCAGGCAGTAAATCAGAGCGAGCGGGCCCATTCGAAGCCTTCGCGGATGGCGCGTTCGGCGTCGATGCCGTAGGCCACCTTGGCACCGCCAATGACCGAGACGGGAATGCCGGTGGTCTCGAGGGCTTCTACCGGTTCGTTGTTGGAGAGTTGGCCCGAGCAAAACACCACGTTGTCGAGTTCGAGGAACTGCTCCTTGTCGCCCACTTCGATGCGGAGTCCCTTGGGCTCGATGGCCTTGTAGGTCACGCCGGGGATGGCTTTGACGCCACGGAATCGGAGCGTGAGGCGGTGGATCCAGCCTGTCGTCTTGCCGAGACCCTTGCCGGGCTTGCCTTCCTTGCGCTGGAGCAAATACAGCGTGCGACCGTTGCTGGGGCGCTGGGGTTCGATCAGGCCGCCGTCGTGCTCGAGGCTGCCGTCGATGCCCCAGCTCTTGCGGAAGCCGTCTACCGTCTCCTCGCCGTGGGGATGCGAAAGGAAGTCGGCCACGTCGAATCCAATGCCGCCAGCCCCAATGAGGGCCACGCGCTGGCCCACCTCCACTTCGCCGCGCAAAACTCTGTCGTAAGGCACCGCAATCGGCAGGTCATTGCCGGGGATGCTGGGTACGCGGGGCCGAATGCCAGCGCACCACGCCACGGCTTTAAACGGGACGCCCTTGTCTTGGGCCGCACCCACATCGTTGGGCTCAAAGCGGGTACCGAGGTGAATGCGGACACCATGGCGATCCAGCTCATGCTGGTAGTAGCGCAGGGTCTCGGCGAACTCTTCTTTTCCCGGAATCTGATGGGCCAGCAAGAATTGGCCGCCGAGCTTCTCCTGGGCCTCGTAGAGGTCTACTGTGGCGCCGCGCTTGGCGAGTTCGAGTGCGGTGGACATGCCCGCTGGGCCGCCACCCACAACGGCATAGCGGCCTTCAAGACCTTGTGGGGCGGCCTTGGTGAATTCTGTTTCGCGGCCAGCGCGCGGATTCACCACACAGCCCGCTACTTGGCCCTTGAAGGTGCGGTCCAAGCACGCCTGGTTGCACGCGATGCAGGTATTGATCTCGCCTTCCCGGCCCTCGATGGCCTTGGCCATGATGTCGCCGTCGGCCAGCCAAGGCCGCGCCATGGAAACCAGGTCGGCGCAGCCGTCGGCCAATACCTGCTCGGCCACCTCGGGCATGTTGATGCGGTTGGTGGTCACCAGCGGCACGCCCACTTGGCCCATGAGCTTCTTGGTCACCCAGGCGAATCCAGCACGCGGCACCATCGCCGCAATCGTAGGGATGCGGGCCTCGTGCCAACCGATGCCCGTGTTGATGATGTCGGCGCCAGCGGCCTCGATGACCTGGGCCTGTTCCACCACCTCGCCCCAGCCGTTGCCCTCCTCCACGAGGTCGAGCATGCTCAATCGGTACATGATGGCAAAGTCCGGCCCACAGGCCTGTCGGATGCGCGACACGATTTCCTCTGGAAAGCGCACGCGGTTGGCGAAATCGCCGCCCCATTGGTCGGACCGGTGGTTGGTGCGGCGCACCAGGAACTGGTTGATGAGGTAGCCTTCGGAGCCCATGATCTCCACGCCATCGTAACCGGCTTCGCGGGCCAGAACCGCACAGCGGACGTAGGCGCGGATGGTCCGCTCCACACCCCTGCCACTGAGCGCCCAAGGGCTGAATTTGCTGATGGGCGCTTTGCCTTTCGATGGCGCGACGCAGAATGGGTGATAGCTGTACCGCCCGCCGTGCAGGATTTGCAGGGCAATGCGGCCGTCGGCTGCGTGCACGGCATCGGTCACCTCCCGGTGCTTGGCCGCTTGGCTGGAACGCATGAGGGCCGCGCCATGCGGGGCGAGCTTGCCTGCGCGGTTGGGGCTGATGCCGCCTGTGACAATGAGCCCAGCGCCACCCTCGGCCCGCTCGGCATAAAACTTAGCGAGCTTAGTGAATCCGCCCGGCTCCTCCTCGAGGCCCATATGCATGGAGCCCATGATGGAGCGGTTGGGCATGGTCATGCCCGCCAACTCCAGCGGCTGAAGCAAGTGCGGGTACTTGGGATGGCGCGGAGCAGTTCCAGTCATGCCCCCAAGTTCGGACAACCCGGTCAATTCTCGTTTTGCAGACAACGCACAGAAAAACCGTACTCCGGTTCTGTCTCGTTGGTCTTGATGTCCGAATTGATGAAATACAAGAACCGCAGCCAAGCACCTTCGCCTTCAGGGGTAGAACTCCACCAGTAACTGTACTTCCCTGCAAAATCAAAGCCCCCCATTGAACCGCGGTTGCCGGCGGGCTTCCCGCCAAACCCATAACTGTCGGTTCCGTTTCCAAGGTTGTACCAGCCAGTTGTGGTTTTGATGGCATTGCCCTCCGTTCCCAACGCCACCTGCGAGGAAAGGAAATCCTCCAGTTCTTGCCACTCCTCATGCGACGGCACATGCCATCCTGCAGGACACAACCCGCGTCCATCGTTGACCGCGTGCCAATTGTATAGCCTACCGTTCTCCTCTAAGGAACTGGCAGCATCGCAGGACTCAAGATCAGGGGCGAAATCAACGCAAGCACTGCTTCCCTCGCCATAAACCGCTGTGGCTCCTATGGAGGCACCGGTCCACTCAGCATCCGTCAAGCCCGAAGCGATGGAGTCTCCATTGCGGTACGTTGTTGTGCGCAAATTTTCGGCAAACCAACACTGCCCTCCAATCTCCACGGCATTGTATGTGTATCCATCCATGAACGCTGAATTGCAGAGCAAGGCCTCCCCACAAGTCCCAAACAAGGTCAGCAAATGGGTCAAATCGCCAATGGATACGATGCCATCTCCATCGGAGTCCGGGTCATAACCTGCATTGGGCGAATCCTGCCCACCGTTGTCCGGCACGAGGAGAACCAGCACAGACAATATGTCCATGATTGTGAAGCACCCATTGTCATCAAAATCAGGGTCATAATTTGGATTGGCTTGCGCCAATAAAAATCCAGGCAACATCAGAGCAACAAGTAGAATGCATCGCATGAATTAAAAGTCGAACCTCCGCATTGTAAGTCAGCGGAAAATTCGTCCAATGGCGCATTCCACCGGGATAATCATGTAAAGCAAGTCCGCTTCTTATTCGGAACAGGCTTGCCCGAATACACTTAAAATGAGCAGAATGTCCGACACATCAACCCAGCCATTGGCGTTGAAGTCAAAGGCACATGTACCCGATTCTGTAAGGCACTGCTGCTGTTCAATGGACCACACCGTGCCCGGTCCACACAGCCCTTGGTAGGTGCACGAACCGTCATCTTGTGTGGCCGAAGGGAGGTAGTTGTCGGCGATCGGATTGGTACAACCCAGCACACCACCGTATCCGGACCAGTCTACAGCCCCTCCTTTGTGGAACAATCCGCCAAACCAGAGGATTTCGTAGTCGACAGGCGTCCCTTGAAGCACCCGCAAAGACAGGTCTTGCAAGGTATCTCCATTCCATACCACTGAAGTCCACAACGGCGGTGCAGTCAAGTGCAACCAGACCGAGTCGCCCGCCGCTTCGAACTGAACGGCCACATCCTCGGCACCTTCGATCACGCTGACCATACTGTCCGCAGGGACGTCATAGCGACAAGACCGTCCTCCCATGGGCCAAAACACCTCCAAGGAGTCCACCACATTTTCAGAATCCAATCCAAAAAACTGGGTCGCACTGTGCTGAACAAACAGGTCCTCGCCGGCGCGGAGGGTGCGCTGTTGAATGCGACCATTGGAATGCAGCACCAACCGCGCACCTATGGCTTCGCTGTTGGAATGCGTTCCACACAACGACACCGCCAACCTGTGGCGGCTCGGGTGGTCTTCGGCCGCTGCATTGAGCAAGAACGTGGCATATTGACCTGATCCTGAACCCACAATGTCTGGCCTCAAATCACCATCGAGGTCACCGCGCACCACACTTTGCCACAAAGCGTCTTTGCCCCACCATTCATCTGCCACCTCTGCGAAGTTCCCGCCGCTGGAGAGGGCCCCCGGGTGCCGATAGAAATAATTGTCGTACTGCTGGACATCGCTGCCCGAACCGGGAATGGTCAGCGGGGAGGTCGCCACCACCAAATCTTCCCAGCCATCGAGGTCTTGGTCAACCCACAGAGAACCCCACGCCCATCGGTCGGTATCCAATCCGACTTCTGCCGAACGCTCTTCAAACACCCCCGCACTGTCCCGATCAAAGTAGGCTCCGGTCAATTGGGGAAAGGGATAATAGAATTCCCCCATGGACTGGTTGGTCACAAAAACCTCTTCGGCCCCATCCCCATCGGGGTCTCCCATGGAAATGGACATCGATGACATGAACACATCCAATCCCAACGCCGCAGCCGACTCTGTGAAGCTCCCGTCGCCGTTGTTGAGGAAAGCCTGATTGGGAGCGGCACAATTCGCGTCGACTCCAGCGTCGTTGATCACGAAAACGTCCAACAAGTCATCTCCGTTGAGGTCCATCCAACTTCCTTGAAACGAGGACTGTATTCCAGCGGCCAAACCCGATGAGACGGATGCGTCAACCCATGCCCCTTGCTCCTGTTTCAACAGTACGTTTTCGCTCATCCATAACTCCATGCATGGCATGGCATAGATGGACACCATGACGTCGAGGTCCCCATCTTGGTCCAAGTCGTTCCATGCCATCCCGTATGCCGCACGGTTCTCTAAGACGTCAAATCCCCAGTCTGCAGTGCGGTTCACAAACCCCCCGTCCTCGCAAATCCACACTTGGCTCTGAGACACCAATCCTCCTCCCGAAAACAAGGAGAAGGGCATGGCTGCGGTGTGCACAAAGTCGCGGTCACCATCGTTGTCGATGTCGAGCCACATCAAAGACATGGGCCTTCCCGTGCCAGGGACAATGCCCAAATCAACGGGAACCAAACCTGCAGGGCCTCCAGCATAAAAAAGCAGTCCTCCAGAGGCGTTACTCACAGTCAGGTCATCCCATCCATCCAGATTGAAGTCCACCAAACTCATCCCCTGCCCCGAGAAATTGGTGTAGGTTTCAATTTGAGGAGCATCAGGCCAAGGCACCCATTGCGCCCAAGCTTGGTGAGCGCCGATACTGAGACACCACGTCAAAAGGCACTTCCCCACAAGGGTGTTTGTCGCTCGTGCCAAAAACATGGACATCAAGATACCCCAGGAATCAATGGCCTATCCTCAGTCGAATTCTGGGAACCGGTCCACGAATTCATTGCGGCGGCCCCGTGAGGGCAGGATTTGGTAAATGAAGCGGTCGTCCCCCTCCTTGATCCTGCGCTTGTCGTCTTTGAGCGCCGTGATCCCGTCTATGAATTGCTGGTCCTTAGAGGTGATGTTCATGACGCCGTTGCGATACTCAAAGAAGTACCAGTTTTCGTTGTCCAGGTGCAGGTAAATCCTGAGGATGCCATTCGTTCCTGCCAAGCTCCATTCGATCCGGCCTTGCAGCCTTCTGAAGACCGGGACTTTGCCCATCGAAACAATGCCAATGCCGTTTTCTCCGCTCACAAAAGCGTCTTCCGAAGGGTCCCAGGTCAAGTCAAGCCCCGTAAAGAGGAACCTGTGTTGGATGGACTCGGGCGTTTTCTTGAATGCCCCCATCAACGTCATTTCTCCGAGCACCTCATCGGCACCTTCTAGACCCAGCCATTCGCGGGTTGCGGCCTCAAACGTGGTTCCACTGATGTCAAGGGGCACTGCCGTCGCATAGAGCTGCAACCTTTCGGCCAGCGACTTCCACAACGGGTCATCAAACGGGAAGTCCAACCCAACGGTCACCTCAGCCTCAATTCCAGTACCCGTTGGGAACACTTTTACAGCACCTGCTGAGCGCTGCGTGACCATGCCGTAATCCACGGGCAGACTGACCGGACCGGTTCCCGTTACACTGCAATCTCCGGCCTTGAGTTCGATGAGCGTTCCCGGCAAATTCGGCTGCATCATCTTTTCGGGGGAACCGGCTTGGTAAACCGCGTCACGCTTGTTGTAGCGAAGCTCACCGGTCGCCGCCAAAATGCGGTATTCGTCGTGTCCACGAACCTCATCCACAAAGGCCCCATAAGGTCCACCACCCGGCTCATCGACATCCCGGAAATAAGCCCCCACTCCCAAGTGAGACATCATGGGCGTCTTGAGGGTGGTGTCCAAGGGGATGCGCACATCCTTGGGGTCGATGACCGCAGTGAACAAGAGCTGTTGCTTGTCCGTTTCTGGACATGCGGCCTCGAGGGTCACGGCGCCATCGAACTCGAGGTGTTGCCGCGCGGCGGCCAACCTCACGTCTCCTGAGAAGCCAAAGAATGGACTCAGACCAAATCCATCTTGAATGGGAATCACACCCCTTCCCACCGTTTCGCCGCTGGTATCTACCTCCACGGTCTCGAATTGAATCAGCTGCTCCAATCCGTTCTCGTCCTCATAGAACATGCTCGCCCGTGCCTCGTAATCAAAGCGACCCGCAATATTGACATCGGCATCGAAGAGCCGGTGGTATCGGGTCACGACATTGGCCACAATGACCGCCCGGGTTAACTGGTCCATCTGGGCGCGCTTCCTGACCACCACCAGCCCACTGTCGGGCTCTACAAAGGCGTCGGCCGTCCTGATGAACTTCACATCTTGGCATTTGAGTACCGCTTCGCTCACATCGTACACCGCAGTGGGTGCCAAGAAATTCAGGCTGTCTTGATCGGCCCTCGTGGAGTAAAAATTAGAACTCGATGAAGCCTCGTCGGAGTCAATCACAAAGTCATCCAATGGCTCACGGCTGGAAGTCATCTCCATCTCGTCTTCATCCATATACCACTTGAACTCGTCCATGTAACACATGTACTGGTTGGCTGGCAACTCGATCTTGGTTTCGCCATCGTTGGAAGCGAATTCACCCACGCGCTCATCAAAATCGATGTCGCAGTGGACATTGTCGGTCTTAAAGGCCAAAGCCCCCTCTACGTTCTGGTCCAATTGGAAGGAAGCTGTATCGGCCAAGATGTGGCTGCGGTTGTAGCGGAACATGGCCGAGCCGAGCTGCGCCCCACTGAAGCGCATCAATCCGTCGCCTGTCATGCCCTGTGCGCCGAGCACCACCCCGCCTTCCAATTCACTGGCCCCCTCGAAGAGCCTGAGCGGCACATCTTGGGTCCGAGCAGAAATGCGGTTTGAACGGGGTTCAAACAAAACATCGACCCCCTCACCCTGCACCTCTGGAACGGGCGGGGGACCCGCCGACTCTCGGTTGGTAAAGATCTGAGCGGTGCCCTTTGTGCTGTCCGGAAGGAGCACAAAACGATCGCTTTCTGCATGCGATGTTTTGAAATTCAGGGTGCCCCCTCCCTGCAATCCTCCGCCGTCCAAGGTGAGGTTCTGATCGAAGTTTCCAACGCCACCATAAACTTGGTAGCCACCCGTTGGCGTAGCTGTTGTGAAACCCAAATGGAGGTCGTCCATCACATGCAGGTTTTCTTGGAGCGGCGGCAAAAGATCCCCGGACTCCAATGTGCCTTCGAAAACCAACTCCTGACGCCCCAGCGCGTCCAAGCTGTCGAGCGTGAACGGCTCTACCACAAATCGAAAACGGTCGCGCTCATAGGCGCCGTTTTCGATGGCTTGATCGTCCCAATGCACGTAACTCGGCTCTTCGGTAACCAAAACAGGGTACTCGGGATAGGCCTCACTTAAGCGTCCTGACTTGTTGATGGGAACGTCCACGCGCAGCACCCCATGGATGTACTCCAGCCTGTTTTTGACCAGCTTGCGTTTGGGCCTGCCACGGGCATCCTTCTCCTCTTCGTTGACCCGGATTTTACAAGACTCTACTGCATTCAGTTCAATGGAAAACGACTCATAGTCAAAGTCATAATCTGAACCATCAAACTGGAGGTTTCCCGCCCGCACTCCTCCTGCAAAAGTGAAGTCGCGGTCCTCTCCAATGACCACCTTCCCATTCCGCGGTTCGATCACCACACCACGGTCTCGCGACACGTTCACCCGATCCACGCCATTCAGCTTGAGCTGTCCATTGAGCAAACTGATCTCTCCATGCTCTGAGCCCGACGCTTCGGAACGAAAAAACAACACATCGAAATCGCGCCTGCCCGAAGCATTGGCCAAATCCGCAAAGAGCTTGTCTGTGGCGGTCGCCATCCTGGTGAGCAGGTTCATTTCCAAATAGCCTTGGTGGGCCATGCGGATCATCATGGCCCGCGACTTGGGCTCACTGAGGCGCATGCTGCTCCCCAAGGCCATGCTGCTAAACGTGGAATCTCCTGTGGCCTTGACATGGTTGAGCACCCGCACCAAAGGATGGATTGGATCGATGCCTTGCATGTCTCTAAAGAGTTCCAAGTCGAAAAAATCAGCACTGGTCAGGACCGCTGTAGAACGCACTGAACCAGGAGGGCCTTCGAGGCGAATGCGGGTGTCCTCCATCCCCCATGACAGCACACTGCAATCGACGTAGAGGTTGTGGTAAGAATCGGTGAAAGGACGTGGACCCAGCCCCTCGTCTGTCCGGATCAAAAAGAGCCGCTTGGAATTGAGGATGAACCTCAAGTTCAATTCTGGGTGGTACAAGCTGTCTGTGCCAATGCGAAGCGAGGCCTCGACCCCTTCTCCACTGAACTGGTCCGCCCGCAAAATGAACAGCGATGAGGTGCATTCGACCATGACCGTATCGCCCCTTCTAAACTGAAGGCGGGCAGGCTCCTCTTCGCTGCCTTTTCCTTGGAGCTCCGCCCCGCGCACAGTCAATCCCCCGTCAAAATCGACCCCGGGAACAATGTCTGGCATGGACAACCGGTTGATGTAAGTGTCAAACCTGGGGTAACGTGCATCGTCGGTAGCGGCGCCCGTTTTTTCGTCGCGTTTGCGCACACGGGCTTTGTCGGTGAGCTGTCCCAGCAATGGGTCTGGAAACAATTCAGTAGTAAAACGGGCCGAATCCACCGTCAAAGAAGGCGACTTGAGCCGGACCGAGTACACATTGAAGTCGGCAAAGTTCTTTTCGGGATCCCAACCCGAACGTCCCCAATCTACGCGGCCACTCCTGCCTTCGAAGCGTTCTTTAGCGTAGTCGTATGTTCCTGCGGTGCGTTGCACGAGCAAAGTGTCTCCTTTGGCCAACGCCATCAGACTGCCCGAGGGGCCAAATGTGAATTGTGGCCCGCCCTTTTCGGGAATGGAGATGGCCATGGGACCATCGAACGACCACGCTACGGATTTGGTCACATAGAATGTGCCGTCTCGCAACAGGTCCTTGCCCAAGACCAACAATGGAGCAAAGGCCCGGGCTGATTTTCGACTTTCCAACGCCCGCTCCACAGCGGCATCCCATGCGGCAAATGGCAACCGCAGCGAATCCCCAGAGAGCGCCATTTGCACACTGCGGGCATAACCGAATTGCTCGGGAAAAGCACCGAGGTTGGCCCCCGCAATTTGTGCCATGCGCTCTACAAACGCTCCCGTCACCTCGGGATCTGCCAGGGGATCGAGCAACAATGGCTTCAGCTCCTTCTCCAAAAAACGTTCGGCATCCTTGTCAAAGGTGGATACGCTTTTGCTCAGCGCCTCCAACGTATTTTCTATCGCCACCAAATCGGCTTCCTGTGCCGCGGCTCGCAGGGGCATGGTGAACGCCAGGACCACCAATACCGCAGCCTGGGCCACAAGAGGAAAAGAGATCCGCCCACTGGGGAGCGCCGGGTGCATTGATTGAAAGTCCATTCCGATGATCCGGAAAATTAACGTCAGGGAGCCGTCCGTGGTATCTTGCCCGGCAGGATGTTCCAACTGTTGCGCACAATCCAATCCAAACCCCAGCTCGTGCCGCGCTGGGTCATCTTTTCCATCGACCTTTCCTTGGGGGTGGTCGCATTGGGATTGGCCTTTGCCATCCGCTTCGAATTTGCGCCTCCGGCCCATGAACTCGAAGCTGCGCGCCGCTTCCTTCCGGCCTATGTTGCCGTTCGCGCGCTCTCCATGCTGGTTTTTCGAACATTTGCCGGTATCATTCGCTTCAGCGGATCACGCGATGCACGCAGGGTGTTGCTCGCCCTTGCCTTGGGCACGGCACTCTTCTTGGCTTTAGATCTTGCGGCCCACTCCATGGGAATGGCCTATCCCGTCCCGCTCAGTGTTGCGGCCATCGAACTGCTGGCCTCTTCCGTATTGCTCATCGGCTTTCGCATCACGGTCCGCTCGATCTACGAGCGGTTTCAATCGACCCGACCTACGGCCGTCGTCATCTTTGGAGCCGGTGAAGCGGGCATCATTACCAAGCAAGCTGTAGAACGTCCGAGTGCAGACCCCCTCAAGGTCGTAGCCTTCTTGGACGACGACCCTGCCAAGCAGGGCAAGCGCATCGATGGGGTGCCCATTCTGTCTGCAGACCGTGCCACTCAAGTCCTCTCCGATTACAATGCAAAGCGCCTCATTGTATCCATCCAACAACTTGATCCCGTGCGCAAGGCCCAGGTCATTGACGCAGCACTTGATGCTGGATTGCGCGTCATGGATGTCCCTCCTGCACAGCGCTGGATTCAAGGAGAACTCAGTGCCGGTCAACTGAGAGACACCCGGATTGAAGACCTGTTGGGCCGTCCTGTGATTGAACTCGATGCTTCCTCCATCGCCCAGCAGGTGCGCGGGGCCCGAATTTTGGTCACAGGTGGCGCCGGTTCCATTGGCTCTGAACTGGTCATGCAGGCCCTCGAACGCGGCGCCGGTCAGGTCCTTGCCATCGACATTGCCGAAACCCCTCTGCACGACCTGAGCCTCCTGAGCCGCACACGGTTGGGGCACCTGGCAGACCGATTGACAACTAGAATTGCAGATGTTCGAGACGCCCCAGCCATGCAAGCTATGCTGGCGGAGTTTTGCCCAAGTGTGATTTACCACGCCGCTGCCTACAAGCACGTCCCGGTCATGGAAGTACAACCTGAGGCGGCGTGGCACACCAATGTCATTGGAACAGCAAACGTTATTGCAGCGGCCCAAAGCGTCCAGACCGACACCTTTGTGCTCATCAGCACCGACAAAGCCGTCAACCCCACCAGCGTGATGGGGGCTTCCAAACGCATGGCTGAATTGGTGGTGCGCAGCATCGGAGAAGGAGCCCAAATGAACTGTGTGATTACGCGATTCGGCAATGTGTTGGACAGCAATGGAAGCGTGATTCCTCTGTTCCGGCGGCAGATCGAAGCCGGAGGACCATTGACCTTGACCCATCCCGATGTCACCCGCTACTTCATGACCATCCCCGAAGCCGTCCAGCTGGTGATGGAGGCGGCGGCCACGAGCAAGGGCGACGACATCTTTGTATTTGACATGGGCGAACGTGTCCGCATCGCCGACCTCGCCCGCAGGATGATCCGACTTGCCGGACTTGTCGAGGACCAAGACATCCGCATAGAACTGGTGGGATTGAGGCCCGGAGAAAAACTCCACGAAGAACTCATGAGTGGACAGGAGAACCTCTTGGCCACACACCACCCCAAAATCCTCCGCGCCGGCCGCGCAGAGGTCGACCGGGAAGCCGTGCGCACCACTTTGGACACCTCGATACAACGCCGACATGAAGGCACATGGACCCGCCTCGACGTGAGAACGGCCTTCGCCCGACATTTGCCAGAATACATCCCGTCTGAACCGGAAACCAGCCCGAAATGAGCCCAGAACAACAAGAACTGCGGTTGTTGGAAGACCTCCGCAGCTATTTCGGTTATGCAGAAGATCAATTGGAGTTTGTCTGGTCGGACCATGACGGCATCCAAGAGGTCGCACTGTTCACCTACAACCCCCGGCACACCCAGCGCTTCCTATTTCACAAGACAACCGGATCGACCAAATCCCAAGCGTTGCAGAGCCTGCTGGAATACACCCAGCACCACAAAGACCGGGAACTCAGTTATACCATCCAATGGCGCGTAGCTGGGGAGTCTGAACTTCATACGAGCTACTTCAGCGCAGGAAACATTCTGCTGGCCTTGGACAAGTTTTTTGCCGGGCGCGACCCGCATACCGTGCAGGTATTTAGTGTCACCCTCAACCCCCTCAGCTGAGGGTGCGGGATGCTTTCCCCACATTAATGGCTCCAGGTGCGGGCCTGTACAAAGCCAAGGGCAGCAAATTCCACGGTTATGCCTTCCCCTTGCCCTTTGCCGATGAACAAGCTGCCGAAGCTGCCGTAACGCAGCACTTAGAATCTGTCAAGGCAGACCACCATTCCGCACGCCACGTTTGCTTTGCATGGCAATTCGGTCCTGACCGGTTTCGCGCCGCCGATGATGGAGAACCCGCAGGCAGCGCAGGCGCTCCCATTCACGGCGTACTCCGTTCTTCTGATTTGCATTGGACCCTCATTGCTGTCGTGCGTTATTTCGGCGGCGTCAAACTCGGGGTTGGCGGACTCATCGAGGCCTACCGCTCAGCAGGACAAGCAGCCGTTCACGATGCCGGCATTTCAGAAACCCTGCTGATGTCCCCCCTGACATTGACCTATGCTCCTGACCTCACCCGGCACGTCATGCAAGCCATCCAAAAAGAAGGCGCACGGATTGTTGCCGAACGGTACACCCATCACTGTTTGCTCGACATCGAAGTTCGAGCGGGCAGCATCTTATCCCTGACCTCTGAACTCGAGCACATTCACGGTGTTCAAGTCTTGGAGCCCAAATCCAACAACACACCTTCATGAACATGAAGCACCTCTGCTCATTGGCCCTCTGCTCCTGTCTCTGCTTGGCCACGACAGCCCAATTGACGTTTGAGCACAACGGCATCGAGCGCACCTACTATATGGACGCCCCAGACCCGATCCCTGCAGGAGCACCGCTGGTTTTTGTGTTGCACGGATATTCCAGCAGCGCAGCCCTGATCCGTGCCTACAGCGCCTGGGATGACTTGGCCCTTTCAGAAGGGTTTGTGGCCGTTTTTCCTCAAGGAACCGAGGACCAAATTGGAACGTCACATTGGAATGCCAATTTGGGCATCAGCACCACCAATGACCACAGCTTCTTGGTGGCCTTGGCGCAATACCTCCAAGACACCCATGGCCTGAGCGCCGACTGCACCTATTCATGCGGCATGTCCAATGGCGGCTTTATGAGTTACTCGCTCGCCTGCGAGCATCCCGATGTGTTTCGGGCAGTGGGATCAGTGACCGGCTCTATGAGTGCAGAGGATTTCGGGTGTGTTCCCGATGAAGTGGTCCCCATTGTGCACCTGCATGGTACCGATGACAACACTGTTTACTATGACAATGGTGTCGGGTTCGGCAACTGGGGAAATGCTGGCGTTGCAGAAATCGTCGATCACTGGACAGGACTCATGGGCACCACCACATTGGAGGAGACCCCCCTCCCCAATGCTGAACTGGTAGACCTGACATCGGTGGACTTTTTGCGCTATTCGGGGGGGCCAGGCGGACAAGAATTTCACCACTACCGGGTCAACGATGGTGGACACGACTGGTTTGGAGCATGGGGAAGCCCTGATGTGCAATCCACGCAAATCCTGTGGGACTTCTTTTCGGCCCAGTGTGCCGGTGAATTCACGGACATTCCAGAAGCTGCCGTGGAACCCTGGATGGTCGCTTATGGAAAAGGCATCCAAATCCAGCGCAATGCCCAGGTCCAGATTTTCGACATCAGCGGACGTCTGATGGCCAGCAAACGCATGAACCGCGGAGAAACTTGGATTCCTGCTGTATCACAAATCCATGTCATTCAAGCCACGGATGAACTCGGTGAGGTCCAAGTGCTCAAAAGAAATTGAATCCGAGCCCTTTGTGCAGAACCCCGCGGCCATTGAATAGAAAAGGCAGGGAGGCCCATTGGACCTCGCTGGCGAAGTCAAGCGGGCTTGCGGACCACCTGTAAGTAACGCTCGCCTCCAAGGGCACAGCGGTCAAAACGCTCTGTCCCAAACAGTTCGCGCAAGTCCAGTTCTTCCACCTCAAAACCAACAGCGCGGTACCGGTCGGCGTAATCCATGCCGTAGAGCCTGACGTGATCGCGCTGCCAGTACAAGCGTTCTCGCTCTGCCGGATCGGTCACATTGGGGTCTTCCAGGGTCTCGGCGTTGTTGCGGTCCAAGGGGACCTGAAAAATGCCCCAACCGCCGGGCTTCATCACCCGGAAATACTCCGCCATGACTTTGCGGTCATCGGCCACATGTTCCATCAAGTGGTTGCCCATGATGATGTCAAAATGGCTGTCTTCGTAGGGAATTTCATGGACATCGAAATGCACATCCGCCCATGGCGATACCAAATCGGCCCTGGTGATTTCCAATCCTTGGGCCGCGTTGAACCGCTTCAGAAAACAATACTCGGGAGCCAGGTGCAACATGCGCCTGCCCGGTCCTCCATTGAACATGTCACTGTGTTCCTTGAGGTACATCCACACTGCGCGGTGTCGCTCCAAACTCAGTGAATTCGGCGCCAATGCATTGGGACGGCTTCTGTCGGCGCGGCCATAAGAAAGCAGCTTGCGGTACGTCTTTCCGTTGATGGGGTCCTCAAAGCGGCCGCCCCAGTAAAAAGGAGAAACCAACTGCAAAGCGATGTGGGCCACACGCTGAAGCAAGTGCCGCGGAATGAACCGGGTAACAAAAGAGATGAGGGCGCGCATGATCAGGATGTCAAAGATAACTTCTACCGCAACGTCTAACGGATGACCACTTGACGAATGGCCTCCCGGCCGAGGTGTTCATTGATCAGCGTCTGAATGCGGGTACGTGCCATGAGGAATTCTTCCTTCATCGGTCCCGAATCCAATTCCACCGTCAAGACCCCATCTCGCACCCTGATAAACCGGGTTTTCCGAGAGACCGCCTCCCCCATCACCTCGCGCCATGCGGCTTCAGTGCGCGCATCTTCAAGCCGGGCGCCGTGGCCGCTCAGCCGCAACCATTCAGAGATGGCATCTCCCAATGACACCGCTTCGCCTTTCCGCGATGTGCGCCGCTTGCCCAACGCCCGGTTTGGATACCGCTTGTTCATAGGTCGGCCTTTTCGGGTTCATGGGGAGTCACCCCTTTGGAGTCCACCCACCATGCCTGGAAGGGAACCTCTGCCGCTTTGAGCAAATTGGGAATGCGCTCGGGGTCGGTGTCGGAGATGAACACTTGGCCGAATCTGGCCCTGCCCAGCACCGACATCAAGGCCCCTGCGCGGTGGGCATCGATTTTATCAAAAATGTCGTCCAGGAGCAGAATCGGCCTGCGGCCGACACGCTGCGCAAGGTGCTCCACCTGGGCCAAACGCAAGGCCAGCAAGAAGGTCTTCTGTTGGCCTTGGCTCCCGAACCTTTTGAGGGCGTGATCGCCCAACCGAAAGTCCACGTCATCCTTGTGCACCCCCACAGTTGAGCGGCGCAGGCGTCGGTCATCGGGCTGCGCCTGCAACAGTGCCTCTTGAAAAGCGCCAGATTCCACACGGGTTTGGAGCTCCAAGCCCACGGTCTCTTTGCCTTGGCACAATTCACGGTGAATGCGCTGAAATTCCGGCTCAAATTCAGCGACAAACACGGCGCGCTGCGTGGCAATCGCTTCGGCAAGGGGAACCATTTGCTCGTTCCAAGGCGTCAATTGCTCGGCGTCAAAAGTGCGGTTCTCAGCAAAGTACCGCAGCAGGTTGTTGCGCTGCTGCACCAAATGGTGGTATTGAATCAACCGGTCCAAATAGGGACGGTCGTATTGGCTGATCACCTGGTCCATCCACTTGCGGCGCACCTCACTGCCGTCGTGAAGCAGTGCCGCATCCGCAGGCGCAATCATCACCACGGGGTAGCGCCCCACATGATCGGCCAACTTCTGATAGGCCTTTCCATTGCGCTTGAGAACTTTTTTCTGACCCTTGATGACAGCGCACACCACCCGGTCTTCTTCGACCGAACCTTCCTCTTCGAGCGCAAAAGAACCCTCTACCATGAAGGAGGGTTGTCCATGTCTGACGTTCTGAGAGTCAATGGGGTTGAAAAAGCCCTTGGCATTGCCCAAATAATGGACGGCGTCCAAAACATTGGTTTTGCCTGTTCCGTTGTCTCCGAGCAGGCAATTTACTTGCGCGCACAGCTCCATTTCCACCTCTGGGTGGTTCTTGAAATCGAGCAATTGCAACCTGAGGAGGCGCATGCCGATGGTATTGGTCTTGGACTCGGTCACTTTGGCTATTTTTGCCGTCCGCAAAAGTGGGTCATTGACCCGTGGATGCGTGCAGGGTTTTCCACCGGGAATCCCGAAGCTTATCAAGAATTAACCAGGATACGACCTCCATGGCCGAAAACAACCCCTCCGGCGCCCCTCAAGATCTCTCGGGCCAAACGGAACAGTTCATCGAGAACAACAGCCGCAACATCGTCATGGCCATTGGTGCCGTGGCCGTCCTCATCTTAGGAGTTGTAGGGTATGGCAAACTTGTAACTGAACCTGCAGAACTGGAAGCCAACCAAGATGCTTGGCGCGCAGAACAGTACTTCATGATGGACAGTGTGGACCTCGCTTTGAACGGCGACGGTTTGTACCCAGGCCTTTACGACATCATTGACGAGCATGCCGGAACGTCTTCTGCAGCCCGCGCTGAATATGAACTCGGCACCATCCTTCGCGGCCAAGGCGATTACGCCGGTGCCATTGAGGCATTTAGCCAAGCCAACCTCAAGGACGATGTACTTTCTGTCATTGCGCAGATCAACATCGGCGATTGCGAAGTTGAGTTGGGCAATTACAGTGGTGCCTCGGATGCTTTTGGCCAGGCCATCAGCAGCGCGAAGGGTTCCATCGGAGAAGATTACCTCGCTCCCATCGCGCTTTACAAAGGCGCGTTGGTCGACATTGAGCTCGGCAACAATGGTGCAGCCAAAGGCAAGCTGAGCAGCATTGTCACGGACTACCCTTCCTCTAACGTTAAAGCGACAGCCGAAGGGTTGGCCGCTTCCATCGCCCGCTGACCGCGGGTCCACTACATGGCCACAGAAGGACACGACCTGTCCGCCTATGACGCCGATGGTCTGCGTGATTGCCAGGCCTTTCGGATAGGTGTGGCCGTTTCTGAATGGAACGAAGAGATCACACATGCCCTGCGCGATGGTGCTCTGGCAGTCCTTGAGAAGGCCGGCGTCACCAACGTCATCGTGCACAGTGTTCCGGGAAGTTTCGAACTCCCGCTGGCGAGTCAATGGCTACTGAAGCATGCCTCGTGTGACGCCGTGATTGCGATTGGCAGTGTGATTCGAGGTGAAACCGCGCATTTTGATTTTGTGTGTCAATCCACTGCCCAAGGCACACTTCGGGCGGGTTTGGACAGCGACAGGCCGGTGATTTTTTGTGTCCTCACCGACGACAACATTGACCAATCGCGTGCCCGCGCCGGCGGACAACACGGCAACAAAGGCGTTGAAGCCGCCGTCGCCGCCCTGAAAATGGCGCGCCTGCGCAGCAAACTTTCTGGCACCGGCAACTGGGGCATCGGACTGTGATCAGTGCTGTGTTGCGTCATCCCCTCCTGCTTCCCCTGACTGCAGGTCTGCTGCTCCGCATGGCCGCCGCTGTTTACGGCGAAGGCTATTTGATGCACGACGATCACTTTTTGGTGGTCGAAGCAGCCGCCAGTTGGGCCGATGGAGAAGACTACAACAATTGGCTTCCGTGGAATCAGAAGGGAACCCCACAAGCCCATCCGGCGAATTTCGCCTATGTCGGCAGCCAATACCTCCTCTTTGAACTGTTTCACCTGACAGGGCCGCGCCACCCAAGCCAACAAGCTTTAGTATTGCGCATCCTCCACGGTCTGTTCAGCTAGCTTACCGTCGCCTTGGGCTACATGCTTGCCCGCGCCCTCTCACCCGGCCGCAAACAGACGGCCACCACAGTGGCATGGATCTTATCCGCCAGTGCATTGTGGCCCCTCCTTTCCGTGCACCAATTGGTCGAAATGGCCTGCATCCCACCATTGATGCTCGGGTTTTGGGGACTGGTGCGCTCCATCCGTCTGCAGTGGCAAGACATCTTGATCGCAGGCATCGGCATCGGCATGGCCACCGGAATGCGTTATCAATGTGGGGTCATCGGCATCGCCTTGGCCCCCGTGTTGCTCGCACAACACCAATGGCGGGCCCTGGTCGGCGTCGGCGCCACAGCGTTGGGCACTTTCGCTGTGATGCAGGCACCAGACCTCTATGTATGGGGGGCGCCGTTCACCCAGCTCCGCGGATACATCGATTACAACTCCACCCACGCTGGCAATTACCCCAAAGGGCCTTGGTACCAGTACCTGCTCACGTTGCTGGGCATGATGGTGCCCCCGGCGAGTGTGATGCTCTTGTGGGGGGCGTTTCACCGGGGGCGGTCAGCGCAGGGCATCTGGTGGCGGGTCGTGGTCCCCATCGCTGGTTTCTTGATCTTTCACAGCGCCTACATTAACAAGCAAGAACGCTTCATTCTGCCTGTGGTACCTGCGCTCATCGTGGTGGGTTGGATCGGATGGCAGACATGGAGCCAACGCAGCCAATGGTGGAACCGACACCGCCAATTGGAGCGGGGACTGTGGGGCGCGTTTTGGGTCATTTCGAGTGTTTTGATGGCAGCCAGTCTTCCTTATTCTGGCAAACACAGCCGGGTCAAAGCCATGGAATTCCTCTATGCGCAGGGGGCTGAGAATTTTGCGATGGTGCAGGTAGACAGCGGCGCCATGCCGCCACAGTTTTACAGCGGCAAGTGGAATTCATACCACATCGACAACCGCAGGGAACAACAGCGTCCTCCCCTCCAAGTGGCAAAAACTTGGTGCGCATCCCCGCCTGGGTTCATTTTGTTCCAAGGCGACCGGCACCTCGGCGAAGCCGTTTCCCAATACAAGGCGGCCATGCCGGGTCTCCGCTATGTGACGACCATTGCACCGAGCAGAACCGACCGTTGGCTGCACGAACTCAACCCAATCAATTCGGTGGAGCGCATCATGATTTACGCCACAGGCGACGCCCTGCCCTGCCCTTGACACCATGTCCCATTTCGAACCCTCAGCACTCAAATTCCTCGCAGATCTGGCCGCTCACAACGACCGGGATTGGTTTGCAGATCACCGAAAGACCTATGAACAGCAGGTTCGCGACCCTTTCAAGTCCTTCGTAGCCGATGTGATTTCAGCCTGTGCGGAACGGGAACCGGCCTTTGCAGAAGTGGCGCCCAAACATTGCATTTTCCGCATCAACCGAGACACCCGGTTCTCCAAGGACAAGCAGCCCTACAAAACGCACCTTTCGGCGGGCATTTCACCCGGCGGAAAAAAGAGCGGCGATCCCGGACTCTATGTCCACTTCGATGCAGAGCGTCTCGTCATTGGAGGCGGCGCTTATTGGGTAGAGAAAGACGACCTCTATGTGCTGCGAGAGCACATTGCGGCGCAACCGGAACGGTTCAATGACCTGATCGCAGACCCCTCGTTTAGCAGCAAATACGGGGCGCTCCAGGGTGCGCGGAATGTGCGCATACCCAAAGAATTCAGGGAAGCCGCCGAGATCTGCCCCCACATTTTGAACAAGCAGTTCTTCTATATGGCAGAGCTGCCCGTGAAGCATGTGGTGTCCAATTCTCTGCTCGAAAAGGTCATGGAACACTTCGATGCTGCCGCCGAAGTGCGCCAATTCCTCAGGGCGGGTCTGCAGGCGGGATGATGGCTAACTTGGCGCCCGCCATGAAAGCATCGATTCACCTCCGCCTTCTCTCTTTCTCACTGCTCCTGTTGCCTGGACTTGGGCTTGCCCAATATCCTGGCTGGCAACAAGCCGTGGACTATACCATGGACATTGCTGTGGATGCCCCACTCCACCAGTACACGGGCTCCATGGACATTACCTACACCAACAACAGTCCAGACGCATTGGAGCGCATTCCGTTTCATCTGTTCTTCAATGCCTTTCAGCCCGAAAGCATGATGGATGTGCGCAGCCGAAACATTGCCGATCCTGACCGCCGCGTAGGCGACCGGATTGTGGGACTTCCAGCAGAGGAACAGGGTTGGATCAAAGTCAATGTCGCCCGTGTGGGCAAGACCGACGCCACGTTTACGGCTTCGGGCACCATCGGATGGCTCACCCTCCCCAAAGCCTTGGCCTCCGGCAAAAAAACGAAGTTGCACCTCGAATGGGACGCCCAAGTCCCGCGTCAAGTGCGACGCTCCGGATGGATGAACGCCCAAGGCGTCGAATTCAGCATGACCCAATGGTATCCCAAGGTGTGCGAATACGACCACCATGGATGGCATACCAACCCTTACATCGGCCGCGAGTTTCACGGTGTTTGGGGAGACTTCGATGTGACCATTCACATGGACGCCGCTTACACGATTGGAGGCACGGGTGTCCTGCAAAATCCCGACGACTGTGGCCACGGCTACGGCGAGGCCGCTGCTCCAACAGAGGGCACCATCGATTGGCACTTTGTCGCAGAGGATGTCCACGACTTTGCATGGGCCGCAGACCCTGATTTCATTCACGATGTGCTCGAGGCCGCCGACGGCACTGAAATGCACTTTATCCGTCAAGCCGACACATCCTACGGCGCCTGGGAAGAGTTGCCCGCCATTGCAGAACGTGCATTGCTGTACTATTCTGAACACGTGGGCCCCTATCCCTGGCCCCAATACACCGTCATTGAAGGAGGCGATGGTGGCATGGAGTATCCCATGTGCACCTTGGTACGTGGAAACAGGAAACTCCGCAGTTTGGTGGGCGTAACGGCCCATGAAATGGCCCATGCCTGGTTTCAAGGCATCCTCGCCACCAACGAAAGCCTGCACGAATGGATGGACGAAGGATTCACCTCGTGGGTCGAGTCAGAGTTCATGGCCGAAGAATTCAATGAGTCACGCGACCAACCCCACTACTGGGCCTATGGCGGATACTTGAACCTGGTGCGCGACGGCGGTGAAGAGCCCCTGTCGACCCACGCCGACCATTATGTCACCAACCGCGCCTATGGAACTGGAGCTTACAGCAAGGGAGAAGTGTTGATGAACCAATTGGCCAGCATCATTGGAGAAGACGCCCGAAACGCAGGCATCAAAAGGTACTTCGAAGAATGGTCCTTTAGCCACCCTGGTCCTGTGGACTTCAAGCGTTGTATGGAGCGCGAAAGCGGATTAGAACTCGACACCTATTTCCAGTATATGCTCAACAGCACCCACCACGTTGACGTGGCGCTGACCTCTGTGCGCATCACTGCCGACAGCACTTACATCGAACTCGAGCGCATCGGCAAATTGCCCCTCCCAGTCGATGTCCAAATCACCACAGCCGATGGCCAAGTGATGAACCATCACATCCCCCAGGTGGTGACGCAGGGGAACCGCCCATTGGCCGCAGGAGAGCAACTCCATGCGCCCTGGCCTTGGACCCACCCCACTTACACCTTGGCATTGCCCATCTCATCTCCGGGATGCACCGTTGAGGTGGACCCCAAGCGTTTGACGGCCGATGCAGACCGGACCAACAACACGGCTACATTTGGCCAAGGTCTGATCCAAGAGTGGCGCTCAGGACGTGCTGACTGACCCGAATCATGTTTGAATCACAGCTCAAACAGCGGGGTTGGCGTTGGCCCATCAGTGCATTGATCACAGCGGCATTGCTCGGTGTTCTCGGGCCCGTGGTCATCGATTTGGAGCAAGGCTTGCCCTTGAGTCTGCAATCCCTTCTGGTGTGTTGGCTTCCCCTGATGCTGGGTTGGCGCGCCGGCGTCAGCGGCATTTTGGCGTACCTGGCATTGGGCGCGGCCGGATTGCCGGTATTTGCAGGAAACAACAGCGGCCTCAATGTCCTCTTTGGCCCCACCGGTGGCTACCTCATGGGCATGCCTGTAGCGGCCCTCGTTTTGGGGGCCATTGCAGAAGCGACACCTCTCGATGCGACAGACCGAAGCCGTTACATTCGAGTGGGCTGCGGCATGCTCATCGGACACGCCGTCATTCTGGCCATGGGCATTCCATGGCAGATGAAGGTCGATCCCGATTTGGATGTGCAGGCTCTGCTCGAGCGGCTCGCGCGCCCTGTGCTGCTCAAATCCACCATCGGATTGCTCTTGTCGGTCATGGCCATGCGCGTCACCGGAACCCGGGCTTAATTTGCCCTCATGAACCTGTACCACCACCCGGGGCGATTTTTCGGCCTTCTGATCGCTGCTGCCATGATGTTGGGAGGCTGCGCGGATCAAGGCGCGCCCTCCGATTCCACTCCGTCCAATGCCAAAGCCCAACGCATTGCTGCCATGAAACAAGTCACCGACCACCACAGCTTCGCCCGTCCTGAAGAAGCGCGCATCACCCACCTCTCTTGGGATGCCAATGTCGATTTTGACACGCGGACCATCTCTGGCTGCGCCACCTATGACATTGAGACTTCGAAGGATGCGGAACGCATCATCTTAGACACCCATGAACTGACCATTGAAGGGGTCACCGTAGATGGTCAACCTGCCACATTTGCACTCGGTGAGGCCCAAGAGCACTTGGGGCGCCCCCTCACAGTGGACCTCACTCCTGGCGCCAAACAGGTGTCCATCTGCTATGTCTCCGATCCAGGTGCAGACGCCTTGCTGTGGGTAGAAGCCCAAGGCGATCAAGCCCCTTTCTTGTTTACCCAAAGCCAAGCCATTTTGGCCCGGACATGGATTCCGGTCCAAGATTCACCCGGCATTCGCTTCACCTATGAAGCCAACGTTCGTGTTCCTCAGGGGCTCATGGCATTGATGAGTGCGGAGAACCCCACAGCGATCGACCCCGACGGGCGCTACTCCTTCCGCATGACCCAGCCCATTCCGGCTTATTTGCTGGCCTTGGCGGCAGGAGAAGTGGAATACCGGTCAGTGGGCGAGCGCTGCGCCGTCTATGCTGTGCCCGGTCTCATCGAGGAAGCCGCTTATGAATTCGGCGAAATGGAGGACCTTCTCCTCGCCGCCGAGGGGCTCTATGGCACCTATGCTTGGGAGCGCTACGACCTCCTCATCCTTCCTGCGGCCTTCCCATTTGGAGGCATGGAAAACCCGAGGCTGACGTTTGCCACGCCCACCATCATTGCAGGCGACCGCTCATTGGTGGCCCTGGTGGCCCACGAATTGGCACACAGCTGGAGCGGCAACCTCGTCACCAACGCCACATGGGATGACTTTTGGTTGAACGAAGGGTTCACGGTCTATTTCGAGCAGCGCATCATGGAAGCCGTTTATGGACGAGAAATCAGTGAAATGCTGGCCACTTTGAGCTACCAAGGATTGGTCGACGAGGTGGATGCCATTCAAGATTTGAACCCCGACGACACCCACCTGAAACTGCACCTGCAAGGAAGAAACCCCGACGACGGCATGACGGCCATCGCCTATGACAAAGGGTACTTCTTCATTCGCCTGATGGAAGAGACCGTGGGCCGAGCGCGCTTTGATGCCTGGCTCTCCGACTACTTCGCCACCTACGCCTTCAAGGGCATGGATACGGAACGGTTCGTGGACTACTTGAAGACCACCCTGCTTTCGGATCCCACCACATTGGCCGCGGTCAACTTGGACGCTTGGATCTACGGTCCCGGACTGCCTCCCAATTGTCCCACCGTCTCCAGCCCCCGCATTCAGAATGTGGACGCGGCTCTGGCTGCCTGGGAAGCTGGAGAAACCAGCACCGCTGATTTGCCTTGGAACGACTGGGTGTACCAAGAGCGCTACCGGTTCCTGTCCAACCTCGCCGATGACACCTCTGTGGAGCGCATGACCGAGCTCGACAATGCCTGGGAAATCGGAGCCACAGGAAACAACGAAATCCTCTTTGCCTGGATGGAACAAGCTGTGCGCAGTGGATACCAACCCGCCTATCCCCGGTTGGAATCGTTCCTGATTGAAGTGGGGCGGCGCAAATTCCTGACGCCCCTTTACCGCGCCATGAAAGAGACCGATCAAATGGACATGGCCTTGGCCATTTACAAGCAAGCGCGACCCGGTTACCACGCCGTCGCCACAGGGACCATGGATGAATTGCTCAGTTGGGACTGACCCCCTTCTGGTCATCTGAACCACAAAAAAGGCCGCCCTGAGGGCGGCCTTTTTCATGCCTGTAAACACCCCGAGGCGTTACCGGCTTAAGTTGAGGTATCCCTTGATCTCGCGTTTTTCATTGGTCGACTCAGAGTACAAGACCACCCGATAGGCAAAGACACCGTCTTGGGCGAAACGCCATTGTTCGGGCAAGACATCTCCGTCGGCTTGTCCGACCCATCCCTGCTCGGGATCGGTCGTTTCAAACACCAACTGTCCCCAACGGTTGTATACCGTCATCTCGAAGCGATCGGGATCAATGTCGGATCCGTACACTGCCCAGATGTCATTGAAGCCATCGTTGTTTGGTGTAAAACTGTTCGGGATGAACACATTGAAGAAATCAAAAATCTCGACTTCCCTGGTGACTGCAGAAAGACATCCGTTGGTGTCTACAACCGACAAGGTGACCGGGTAAATCCCGCCGTTCCCCATGGGGAAGGTGTAGGTCGGATTCGGCTCAAAGCTCACCGCTTCTGACACGCCTGGAATGAAGGCCCAATTCCAATTCACCACATTCGACGAAACACTCGATGTGAAATCAATCCGTGTATCCGGTGCTGTGGTGGGCTGAGGCCCTGCATTGAAGCCCACGCTGGGCGGGGTAAAAATCTGAATGTAATTGTCTGCAATCGCGGTGTTGACGCAGCCCGTTGTGGTCACAACCGTGACCGAGACGTCAAAAACGCCGGGTTCGGCATAGGTGTGAATCGGGCCAGCACTGGCACTGGTCCCATCGTCTCCAAAGTCCCAGAATTGACTGTCCACCAATGGTGCAGGCAAGTCGTGGGCAAAAACCAAATTCTGTGGCACGCATCCCCGGGTGGTATCTGCAGCCAAGGTCAAATCAAAGGGCTGTTCCACTTCTACTTCCATGCACGCCGTGACCGGTGGCGTAGAACACGCCTCGGAGACCGTTACACAAAAATCACCTGTAACAGGCGGTACGAACTGAGACTGGTCTTCGGCTCCTGACGCAAACGTCACACCGTCATAAGAGAATTCGTAGGCGTATCCATTGCCTTCTCCACCGGTAACATTCAGCGCAGAAAGCAGAACCTCATCTCCCAGACAAATCAAATTGTCTGCATCAATGCCTACTGTAAACGCATCGTAAATGCCTACCGTCACTGAACCCGGTTGGGTAATGCATCCTGCGCCATCTACACCCTGTACCTCATAAACCGTAGTGCCCTCAGGACCTACCAAAATCGATGGCCCTTGGCCCACAGGCTGTCCATATGCCGTCCAATTGAACGCGTAGGGGCCTCCAAAATCAGCCTCCGCACTCAACGTGGCCACTCCATCGATACAAATGACCACATCGTCACTGACGGTGATCCCAGGAGGTTCAGGGTCTGCCAAATCAAACTCAGTGATGTAAGAACAACCCGTTTGATCCGAGACTTCCAGCGTGTACTGACCTGCCTCGAGGTTCTCGAATGCCTGCAATCCACCGCCGTAACTCACATCTTCAACAATGCCCGTTACGTTGCTCAAGACCACTTCCCACGGTCCGTCTGCAGCGGGTTCGCTGATGGTAATGGTGATTTCTCCATCGGTAATCAAACAGGTAGGATCAGAGTAATCCGTCACATATTCGAATCCGGGAACCACCAATACCGTGTCTGTGGCAGCGCAATTTTCGAAACCAATGGGCTCTACAAACACAACATATTCTGTGGGAGTCCCATCAAAATCAAGTACGGTAGGCTGGGTCGCAAAAGGATCATCCAAGTTGTCAGGAGGCTCCCAGGACCAGGTAAACCCACACACATCCTCACCCCCACATCCCACACACCAACTCACAGGGTCATAAGCACCAGATTCACAACTCACAGAGCCATCTGACGTGATTTGAACGGTCAAACATCCATCGGGATTGGTGGCCTCTACATTGGTGGCCGCATAAATACCACACAGGGTGGTCAGCAGAGGTGAATTGATATCTGGACCGTCAAACACATTGATCTCATCAAAGACGCAAGCCTCTATTTGGCCATCAAAAAACTGGAGACTCATCAAGGTTCCATCTCCTGGATTGTCTGGACAATAGGTGTAAACATCATTGGCTCCATTGCCATAACACACCGTTTCTGTCCCTTGAGATGCGGCACAAGGTGAAGGTACCGTCGTGTTGAATTCGCCTTCCAAAACAACAGGCGCTCCGCAAAAAACCTGGTCTGGACCAGCTGTGATGTTGCTTGATGGCCCTTCGATTACCTCCATCACAATGGTCGTATCGTAAACACAACCAAAGCTGTTAGTCAGCACAAAAGTGTAGTCATACAGCCCTGGCGCATCAAATTGAAGGTTCAAAATGTCTGCCTGAAAATCAATGTCTTGTACACCGTCTTCACCTAAGGTCACATCCCAATATGAAGAGTCAATTCCCAATCCAATGGAAGGTGAAATGGTGGTCACATCAGGAACCAGGGTAGGGTCAAACTCCAAGGTCCATCCTTCCAAATACCCTTGATCCCCTCCCCAGTTGTCGACAATCACAAGGTTCCAAATTCCATTCAATGGACATCCAATGAGGTCACAGAAGGAACCACACGGCAGGTATTCGCCTTCAGGAACTGCATTGACCCCTTGTACTGCTGGATTGTCGGGATCATCAATGATGAAATCGGCATCATCACTCCAAGTGTAATCCCACGCATCATTGGGCGGGTTGCCCAAGTTTGTGCCGCCTAAATCAGGCCACATACACCCGCTTGGATCTTCGCCCCCTGAAGCGCCATTTTCCAACAGGAGCATTTCCTGACCATTGGGACATTCCAAGGTGATGGTCAAGTCCCCGATAAAAGTGTGGTGCAATGAAGCCGTGATCGAGAGAATATCCTCGCAAGATTCCACCTCGGCACCGGTATCAAAAAAGTCCACCGGCATGGGGCTCACAAAGGGGACCCCAAGGTCATCTGGTAGGGCTTCATCTTCTGAAATCAGGGGCGGGACCAATGAAGTCCATGTCCCCGACTGAAAACCAGTGCCGTCGATGACTGCTGGTGAATTCACACACACCGTTTCAGGAAAAACAGTATTGAATTCCGGGGCAGGACTCACCAAGACCTGAACCGGATCGAGGTTCACATTGGAACACCCCAACTCGTCCTCCACAAAGAGTGTGATGATGAACTCGCCTGTTTCGTTGTAGACATGAGAGGCCTGGGGTGTGTTCGTGATTTCAACTTCACCATCTCCCCAATTCCAAATCCAAGAAGCCAAAGCTGGACCGCCGTCACTGGGCTGTGAACCAGAGCCGTCTACTTGCACTGCATCGCCAGGACAGATGCCCACGGAAGATGGAGCATCGGGAAATGCGGGCGGGCTAACCAAGGCCA
>CBFHUP010000038.1:0-27886 GCA_965659115.1 uncultured Flavobacteriales bacterium
CCTTTGACACCCGGTTCAGTGTAGGTGATCTCTGCTTCGATGTGACTGGGCAAGGAGGCGCTCAGGGGTCGCTCTTCATCGGCATGGAACACAATCAAACACTTCATCTCATCCTGGAGGAAGTGGGAGTTGTCAATGAGGTGCTTTTCGAGCAGAATTTGCTCAAACGACTCGGTATTCATGAAGTTGTACCCCATGTCATCCTCGTACAAGAAGGTGTGCTCACGCGTCTCGACCCGAATGACATCAATCTTGGCTCCCGTGTTGTAGGAATGCTCAATGATCTTGCCGTTTTCCAGGTTTTTCATTTTGGTCCAGACATTGCCGGAACCGCGTGCCGTCTTCTTGTGGAGGAATTCGAGGACCTGGTAGAGCCCGCCTTGGTGGCGCAGGCACAAACCGTTCTTGATATCGGAAGTGGTTGCCATATGGTTGAGGTATGTCGCTTTTGAACCCCTCCAGTATTGGAGACAGCCCCTAGAGCGTCCTGCAATATAACGGCTACCCATGGCGCGTCGAAGGCCAAGACGGTTTGAATTCCACCCGCACAGCATGGATTCCGTGAGACATGCCTCCCCTGTCCTCTTCTTGAGCGCCCCATGGCCACCCCAAACGGACCCTCAAGTTCCACGCTCCGCTGGCCGATCTCCACCGCACGAACGCCTTGACACCTGCCTTGGAAAATGGCTCTGACGGCCTGCCGTCCCACCCTTGAACGTAGCGAATGGGCGCGCCTTCTGCCCCCCAAGATTGCGCCACACCCAGTTTCCACCGCCCCTTTACGGGTGTTCTCCAAGACACCATGAAGGCCAGGGCCATGCCCACCGAATGGTCCTTTCCAGCAGCGCTGATGCACCACCGCCACACCGGTGCATCCAATGCAATTGGGCCGTACAATTTGCGCCACAACACCGACCAATGGCCCCCGCCCAATGCGCCATTCCCCGCTTGGAAGGGCTCCCCCGGTTCGATCCATGTCTTGATGTCCAACCGGTGTCCATTCCGTTCGATGCGCAGGGCGGTGCGCCGGTGCGTCCGGTGAGGCGGTGGGCCCCACCAACGCACCTCCATTCGCACCCAACCGCTCCAATGCCCTCTAAAGGCCATGCCGCCTTTCCACAACATGCCGGGGAGCGCTTCCGGATCCATGGGTGTGGCGCGCATTTCACCGCTGTGCCACTTTGGATGCAGGGGATGGTCACGTTCGAATTGAGCATGGGCCTCCCAATGCCTTGACCAAGTCTTGAGGGCACTCAACCTTCCCACCCATCCTTCTCGAAAGGCAGCTGCCGCCCAGCGCAGACTCCACCCCTTTCCGGTACTGCCGCCATGGATTCCCGCCAACCCCTGCCACCCGCCTTCCAAGAGCTCCTGGATGCGCCCTGCCCACTCTAATCGGCCGATCCGCCCCCCCAAGGCAGCGGTTCTCTTTTGGTCAGGATACGCCTTGCCCATCACGCACCAACTGGGCCGCCAGCGGCGCGAAAATGCGGGGTTCTCCTGCCAACCAAAGCCATTCCAGATGCCGCGTTGGCGGAATGAGGCCGGTCGGATTCCTCGGCCAATCCTGTGGCTCCCTTCCATTCCTCCGATGTCGTCAAAAGGACTTGGGGTCCACACTACCAATCCCTGTCCGAAACCCGCCGCCAGCGTCCCACACCACCAGTGGCCCCGCATTCCTGCCGCCTTGAGGTAGGCTGACTCCAGCTCCACCTGCCCTTCCCGCAATGTGGTCCTGAATCCCAAATCGCCCCCTGACCTGCCTTTGTTTCTGTAAGACAGAGACAGCACCGAGGCGCTAGGAATCAGGTCTGCACGACACCGCAGGATGGACCCAAGGGGGCGCACTGGTGATTGCGCAGAGCGGCGAAAAGCGTCTTGCCATTCTGGAAGATGTCGCAGGCAAGCCAACACCTGGGCAGAACGGGAAGGGGGGAGTTCCGAGGCCACGGCTTGCTGGGTCCAAACACCCAGGGGTTGGTCCCGAAAAGCGGCCGCCAACACCGCGCATTCATCGCGTGTCAGACAACCCGCATCCCAGGCCACAGCGACCAACGGCACATCCAAGGCCTCCCCATCTCCAGACTGGGCCTGCGCGCCATGGCTGATGGCCAACCACCATGGCCAAAGGAGGTGGGCGGCGATGTGAGCAGGTATCCAACCCCTCATGGCCACAGCCATTGGAGGTGCCATTGCTTTGCGGGATCTGAACCGCGGGCGGTGACCGAGCCCACATCCAAGCCAGTCCATGGAATGTCGCCCCTCAGGACGCCCGCAGTCAAGCGCCATTCAACTCCAGAACTACCGCCCAACACGGGCTGTCCAAATGACAGCCAAGCCCCAGTGGATCCTACCCCTGCCGTCCATTTTTGGGCGATGGCGGTCAATGAAAGCAATGGAAGTGAGCCCGGGTGCCATTGCAAATCGGCCACCCCCCGCGTCGCTTGCATGATGGGAAACGCCGCCGACCACTGCCATTTGGATTGGAATGGACTTGCGGACGGTTGGCGCAAGGGGATGGAGATGTGCGCCGCACCATTTTGGAATCCCACCGAAAGCAACAGGCTCGCTATGCCCAGCGTATTCAATGCCACACCACTTCCCAACGTGGTCTGACCGTCCAGCACCACCCATTGCTGGAAGCGCGCCTGAACCATTCCGCCTCGGTCACATTGGACATAGCCTTGCCAGCCTCCGCCCTGCAAAGCATGCCGGCGGCCTTGGGCCCGGGCAGCAATGGACCAGATTCCTGGCTCCGCTGCACGGAAATGAACCCCCCACTTTCGCGGCTCTGCGACCTGTGTCCCTTCCTGTGCGCAGAGGCACTGGCCCTCCCACAACAGCGCCCAAAGCAGGACTGCTGCCCCAGCGAAGGCCGACCTCAATCGGTGATGTGCACCGTGTCGGCCGGCCTTCTGGGGCACCACTTGCGGTACCGTATGTGCTAAAAACAGGGAGAGCACGGCGCCAAACTGCGCCGCCAATGCGGCCCTTTCACATTCAATTCGCAGGCGCAAGGCCCCGCTTCGTCCCCGTCGATGGAAAGCCTATCTTCGCGCCCGCTGCGGGCGTGGTGAAATTGGTAGACACGCCAGATTTAGGATCTGGTGCCGTAAGGTGTGTGGGTTCGAGTCCCTCCGCCCGCACTTGATAAAACCGAAGGCATAACCAAGCCATGGAAATCACCAAAGAGAACATTGATGCGCTGAATGGCGTCCTCACGGTTACTGTTCATCCGGAAGATTACCGGGAAAAAGTAGAAGGTATTCTGGAGGAGTACCGGAAGCAAGTCAAGATGCCCGGATTCCGTCCGGGCAAGGTCCCCATTCAATTGGTCCGCAAGCAATACGGCAAAGCCGTGCTCGCCGATGAATTGAACAAGCTGCTCGGTGAGCGGCTCGACGGCTACATCCGCGAAGAAAAGCTGCGTCTTTTGGGCCAGCCCATTCCGACCGTCGAAAACGAAAGCGACGGGAACTGGGATAAACCCGAGGTGTTCACCTTTCGCTATGACATTGGATTGAGCCCCACAGTCGACATCAAGTTCGGTTGGTTCACCAAGTTCGTCAACCATAAGGTGCGCATCGACGGGTCCTTGATCGACGATCAAATTGGTGACCTGCGCCGCCGCTACGGTAAAATGTCCGAGCGCGATGAAGCCGGTGCAGAGGACCTGCTCATCGGTGACTTCGTAGAGTTGGAGGCTGACGGCAAGGAAATCAAGCCCGGAGGCATCATGCACGAGGGCACCATCTCCTTGTCTGAAATCAAAGACAAAGCCACCAGCAAGCAACTCGTGGGCCTCACCAAAGACGCTGAAGTGGTGGTGAAGCCCGGCAAAGTATCCAAGGACGACGACGATTTGGCCCGCCTGCTGGGCATCGACCGGAAAGCCGCCGCCGACTTTAGCAGCCCGCTGCGTTTTACAGTCAAGGAAATCCGGCACATCGAGCCCGCTGAACTCGGCGAAGAACTTTATGACAAGCTCTTTGGAGAGGATGTCGTCAAAGACGAGGAGGCCTTCCGCGGTAAAGTCGAGGAGGATTTGCGCCGCATTTTTGAGCGCGATGGAGACCGTGTGTTCCGCCGGAAGTTCGTGGAAGAAGTGGTCGACAAGCTGAACCCACCCCTTCCCGAAGACTTTTTGAAGCGCTGGATTCGCGTGGCCAACGAAAAGCCCATCACTGCAGAGGAGATCGAATCAGAATTTGCCGAATATGCCAAAGGCATCAAATGGCAGGTGATTCAAAACCACATCATCGATGAGCACAGCATCGAAGTGGACGGCGAAGAGATCCAGGCAGAGGCCGGAAACGCCATCAAGGCACAGTACGCCCAATACGGCATTCCACTGGAGGCCGAGCAGTTGGACCCCATGATCGCCCAGATGATGAGCGACCAAAAAGAGGTGCGCAGGGTGGCGGAATCGATCTATGAGAGAAAGGCCATTGACAAGCTTCGCGAACTGGCCAAAATCAAAGAGAAAGAGGTTTCCCACGACGAGTGGATGGAAATCGTGCGTTCGCTTTAATTCTCCCTGTGGAGCAATGGCTGTCCGGAACTAACTTTCGGGCCATACCATGATGAGCACGCGCAAGGAATTTTTGAAGTACGCCGTCCAAGACCGCGGCTTCACCAGCCACCACGTAGAAGACTACATCTCCGCCGTTCACGGCCCGGAGAACATGACCCGTACCGTCATCGAAGAACGGCAGATGCCGTTTAGAGAGGTGGACGTCTTCTCCCGATTGATGGCCGACCGAATCATTTTCCTCGGAACCGGGGTAGACGATTACATCGCCAACATCATTCAGGCACAAATGCTGTTCTTGGAGTCCACCGACCCCACCAAGGACATTCAGATTTACATCAATTCGCCCGGCGGAAGCGTTTACGCTGGCCTGGGCATCTATGATACGATGCAGTACATCCGTCCGGATGTGGCCACCATTTGCACCGGAATGGCAGCCTCTATGGGTGCTGTGTTGCTGTGTGCGGGTGCTGCTGGAAAGCGCACCGGACTGAAGCACAGCCGAACCATGATCCACCAGCCCCTCGGAGGAGCACGCGGTCAAGCGAGCGACATCGAGATCACGGCCCGCGAGATCATGAAGCTGAAGGAGGAGCTTTACAAGATCATTGCCCACCACAGCGGACAGGACTACAAGAAAGTGTGGGAAGACAGCGACCGCGATTATTGGATGATTGCCGAAGAAGCGAAAGCCTACGGCATGATCGACGAGGTCCTCGAACGGAAACAAGACTGATCAAGCCATGGCAGACCGCGAAATCAACTGCTCGTTTTGTGGGCGCAAGAAGTCGGAAGTCGATATCCTCATTGCGGGGGTAACGGGCCACATCTGCGACCATTGTATCGAGCAGGCGGACGCCATCGTGAAGGAGGAGCGGAGCGACGAATCCGATGCTGGTTTCGATCCCGGACTGCAGATGGACCGCCCAGCGGACATCAAGCGCTTTTTGGACGACTACGTCATTGGTCAAGAAAACGCCAAGCGCACTCTCAGTGTGGCGGTGTACAACCATTACAAGCGCTTGGCCCACCCTGCGGGAGAAGGCGAGATTGAAATCGACAAGTCCAACATTGTGTTGGTCGGCGAGACGGGGACGGGCAAGACCCTCTTGGCCCGCAGCATTGCGCGCCTCCTGAAGGTCCCGTTCTGCATCGCTGACGCCACCATTCTGACCGAAGCCGGCTATGTGGGGGAGGACGTTGAAAGCGTGCTTTCGCGTCTGCTGCAATCGGCCGATTACGATGTGGCCAAAGCCGAGCGCGGCATCGTGTTCATCGATGAAATCGACAAGGTGGCCCGCAAAAGCGACAACCCTTCGATCACGCGCGACGTGAGTGGAGAGGGTGTGCAGCAGGCGTTACTCAAACTCCTTGAAGGAGCCGAAGTCAATGTCCCGCCCCAAGGGGGTCGCAAGCACCCTGAGCAAAAGCTCATTTCCATCGACACCCGGAACATCCTCTTCATTTGTGGGGGAGCCTTCAGTGGCATCGAACAGCACATTGAGCGCAGAATCGCCACCTCGAGCATCGGCTTCACGACCGAGACTGGAGAACGTCCTGACACCTTGTTGTCGTCGATTGCCCCTGCAGACTTGCGGAGCTTTGGTTTGATTCCCGAACTCATCGGCCGTTTCCCGGTGTTGACCCACTTGGACCCCTTGGATCGGGAAGCGCTGCGCCGCATTCTGACCGAGCCCAAAAACGCCTTGATCAAACAGTACCAGCGTCTTTTCGAAATTGATGGCATCGACCTCCAATTCGATGCAGACGCACTGGACTTCATTGTCGAGAGGGCCGTGGAATTCAAACTGGGCGCCCGTGGATTGCGAAGCATTTGCGAGGCCGTCTTGAGCAATGCCATGTTTGAGATGCCCGGAAAAGAGGGCGTGGACAACCTCCGCATCACCGCCGAATATGCGCATCAGCAATTCGGTGACAGCGATACCGGCCGCCTCAAAGTCGCATCCTAATTCCCCATGGCGCAGGCCAAGGGGAAAGCAAAAGCGGCCAAAGCCGCCAAGGAAACGCCGTTAATGGCGCAATACAACCGCGTCAAGGCCCAGCACCCTGACGCCTTGTTGCTCTTTCGGGTAGGGGACTTCTATGAAACGTTCGGCTCCGATGCCGTGACCGCAGCCAAGGTCCTCAACATCGTACTCACCGCCCGAAAAAACGGTGCAGCTGCGGAGATTGAGCTCGCAGGGTTTCCGCACCATGCGCTCGAGAACTACCTCCCAAAATTGGTCAGGGCGGGACACCGGGTGGCGGTATGCGATCAGCTCGAGGACCCCAAAACGACCAAGACCATTGTCAAGCGCGGTGTCACCGAAATGGTCACCCCTGGGGTGGCCTTGAACGACCAGGTGCTAGAAGCGAGAGAGAACAATTGGCTTGCAGCTGTGCACGTGGTCATGGAGGGCCGCGGAAACCACAAGCGCGAAAGGGCGGGTGTGGCATTTTTGGATGTGTCCACGGGAGAGTTTCTCGCGGGAGAAGGCGCACCAGAAGACATTGCCCCTTTGCTGCGGACTTTTCGTCCAAAAGAAACCCTGCATTTGCGCCATGGGGAACCCACTTCACTGCAACTGAGTGGCTACCGGTTCCCCCTCGACGATTGGGTCTGGCAACTGGACTTTGCACGTGAAACGCTTGAGGGGCATTTTGGAACAAAAGGATTAAAGGGTTTTGGGCTCGATGGCCAGCCCCTCGCCGTGATTGCTGCTGGTGCTGCAATGCATTATGTGGGCACCACCAAGCACGACCGAATGGCCCACATCGCCTCATTGGGCCGGGTCGAATGGGGCCAAAATGTGGCCATGGACGGCTTCACCATCCGCAACTTGGAGTTGTTGGTCCCGACCCATCCCGAGGGTACAGCTTTGGTCGACATCCTCGACCGCTCCGCCACCCCTATGGGAGCGCGGATGCTGCGCCGTTGGATTGCGCAACCCTTGTGTGATGCCGGTGCCATCGTCCGGCGCCACGAAGCCGTTTCAGCGTTTTTGGATCAGCCCCAAATGCGGGCCGAACTCATCGCCGAGCTGAGTCACATCGGCGACTTGGAAAGGCTGCTCGCCAAAACAGCCGCCGTGCGCATCTCACCCGCAGAGCTCAAGAAGCTCCGCCAGGCATTGACGGCTGTGGAAGCGCTGAGGCTCATGGTTGACAGTTCTGACGATGCCGTGATTGGCCGTTGGGCAGGCCGATTGGATCCCTCAGATGCCGCCCTTGAACAACTGCGCGCGGAATTGACCGAAGACCCTCCTGGTGTCCTTGGAAAAGGAGCCTCTATTGCTACAGGCGTGGTCGAAGAATTGGACCAACTGCGGGACTTGCGGGACAACGGCAAAGCCAAGTTGGAAGGCATCCGCATCAGAGAGGCCGAAGCCACTGGCATTACTTCGCTCAAAATCGCATTCAATCACGTTTTTGGCTACTACCTCGAGGTGCGTCACGCCCACAAGGACAAGGTGCCCGAGACTTGGATCCGCAAGCAAACTCTAACCCAAGCTGAGCGGTACATCACCCCTGAGCTCAAGGAGCTTGAGCAACGCATTCTCGACGCTGAGGAGCGCCTCGATGTGGTAGAACGTGAAGCGTATTTCCGATTGGTCACCGCCATGCACCCCTATCTGCCCGTTTTACAAGCGACCGCGCGGGCAGTTGCAGGTTTGGACTTGCTTCTAGGTTTTGCGACCCTGGCGGAAGACCATGGCTATACCAGGCCCACCTTGGTGGAAGGCTCCGAGCTCGAAATCGTCGGCGGCCGGCACCCCGTGATCGAGCACTGCCTGCCCGATGGCGAAAGCTATGTGGCCAATGACGTCGCCTTGGACCGGGACCACCAGCAAATTCTGATGATCACCGGACCCAACATGTCCGGAAAAAGCGCCCTCTTGCGGCAAACTGCGCTCATCGCACTTATGGCGCAAATGGGGTGTTATGTGCCTGCACGCTCCGTGCGAATGGGAGTGGTCGACAAGGTCTTTACCCGAGTGGGAGCCTCCGACAACCTGAGTGCTGGGGAATCCACGTTCATGGTCGAGATGAACGAGACAGCCTCCATCCTTCACAATTTATCGGACAGGTCTCTGGTCTTGCTCGACGAAATCGGACGGGGAACGAGCACCTACGATGGAATCAGCATCGCCTGGGCCATCGCGGAATTCCTCCACGAGCATCCCAAGAGCCGCGCCAAAACTCTGTTTGCCACGCATTACCATGAGCTCAACCGCATGGCGGACCGTTTCTCTCGCATCCACAATGCCAATGTGAGCGTGCGCCAGCAAGATGGAAAAGTGGTGTTTTTGCGGAAGCTCATCCCGGGTGGAAGTGAGCACAGTTTTGGCATTCATGTGGCCAAGTTGGCCGGCATGCCTGCCGCCTTGGTTCGGCGAGCCGAGGAAGTCCTCACAGGACTCGAATCGCAAGGGGCTGGGCGTCAAGAAGCGGGCACAGGTGCTGCAACAGAAGTGGATGCCGAAGGCCTTCAGATGAGCTTTTTTCAGCTCGATGACCCTGTCCTTCAGGACATCAAAGAAGACCTACTGGGGCTGGATATAGACCGGCTCACCCCTGTGGAAGCCCTGCTCAAACTGCACGAAATCCGAAAGCGGGTAGGTGGATAAACTGGGCTCGCCCCTTGAAGGGGTCAAAACGCCATTGACACCTCCAGCTTAGTCCATCGTCGCCAGCAATAAATTCAGGTCCTTGTAGGGCCATCCAAATGCCTCTGCGAGGTCTTGGTTGACGACATTTCCCCTGTACAGGTACAAGCCGCTCCGGAACAAGGGGTTTCCACCTACGCCCCGGTCAATGCCGCCACTTTCGCCGACTTCTTTGAGCAGAGGCCCTAATTGATTGGACAACGCTAAGGACGCCGTTCGCGGGACGCGGCTGGGGATGTTGGTGACCCCATAATGGGTGACGCCGTGCTCTACGTAGACAGGGTCTTGGTGATTGGTTAGCCGTGAGGTCTCGAAACAGCCCCCGCTGTCGATGCTGACATCTACGATGACGGAGCCGTCGCGCATGGCCTGGACCATGTCTTCGGTGACGATCATCGGTGTCCTTCCGTGGTGTGGCCGAACGGCGCCGATGACAACGTTGGCTTCCTTCAGCGATTCCCGAAGGACCTTGGTATGGTAGGTGCTCGTCCACAACCGTCCTCCGATTTCGCCGCGCAAACGCCTCAAGCGGTATGGACTGGAGTCGAATACGCGCACGGAGGCACCCAGGCCAATGGCCGCTCTGGTCGCAAACTCCCCCACCGTTCCTGCGCCGATGATGACGACTTCAGACGGGGCCACGCCCGTCATGCCCCCCATCATGGAACCGTCCCCAAAATCGGGATGGGCCAGGTATTCAGCCGCGATCAATATGCTCGTGGTGCCTGCGATTTCGCCCATGGCGCGCACAAGTGGGAAGATGCCCGTGCGGTCTTGCATGAAGTCCCATGCCACCGCCGTGATCTTGCGGTCCATCATCTTTTCGATGGTGGCTTCAGGACGTGTGGCCAATTGCAAACCGCTGAAGATGGTTTGACGGTCCCGCATGTGCTCCAACTCCGCTTCTTGAGGCGGCGCGACCTTGAGGATCACATCATTGTCGTAAACAGAACGCGCATCTGGTGCGATGCGCGCGCCTGCTTCGCTGTAATCGGTATCGGTGAATTGGGCGTGTCGTCCAGCCCCGGTCTCGACCACAACTTCGTGGCCGTGTGCCACCAAGAGTCCGACGGCGTCCGGATCCAAAGCGACGCGGCGCTCCTGCAGCGCAATCTCTTTGGGGATTCCGATGCACAATGAATCCCCGCCAGTAGGTACTGGCAACAGTTCTTCTTGGGGCGACAGGGCGGCCTGAAAGGCCAGCCGGCGGATGCGTTCCTTGGTTTCCACGGCAGTATTGGACGGCGACCGGAATTTACGCGGTTTCCCTTACCCACAAAGAAGCGAGCCGAAGGCCATCGGGTTGACGCTCAATGCGCAGCAATTTGGCGTGGTCCGGGAAGTGGTCCGCTGCGCGTTCTGGCCATTCCACCAGCGTGATGGCACTCCGGTCCTCCATCAATTCTTCCCATCCGAGTCCATGCAGCTCAGAAACATCCTGGATCCGGTACAAATCCAAGTGACGTATGGTGCGTTGCGCCGGATCACCGGGCTGCTCCTGCAACGGATATTCCTGGCACAGGGCGAAGGTGGGACTCGAAGCCACATCCTGTGCGCCCAAAAAATGGGCCAATGCCGCCACGAAGGTGGTCTTGCCTGTTCCCATCGGCGCTTGAATGGCCACGACATCTCCCCAATCAAGGTGCAAGAAGAACGCCTCAACGGCCCCGCGGAGCTCAGACAAATCATAAGGCTCGGAACGCCACATGCACCGCAGTGGCCTGCTCATGTCGTCCTTCACGTCAGACTCTGTGCGCTTCATCTTGGGCTCAAGTGCACCAAAGGCACCAGCATCTCCTCCATGGATATACCGCCGTGCTGGAAGGTGCCGGTCAAATAGCGGACGAACCGGTTGAAGTTGTTGGGGTACACCATGAAATCCCGCTCTTGGGCAAAGATGTACCGGCTCGATAGGTGAGACTTGGGCAGGCCTGCTGCTTCGGGATCATCGATCACAAAAACATCGTCGCCGTGTCGGAGGTTGCGGCCCGTTTTGTAGCGTGGATTGTCCGTTACTTCTTTTTCGCCTTGGACCTTGATGGGGTTGTCCACCTGGACGGTGCCGTGGTCAGAAGTCAGGACCAGATCCATGCCCTCTTCGGCCGCCAGGTTGAGCAGCTCTTTGAGCGGACTGTGGTCGAACCAACTCATGGTCAGCGACCGGTAAGCCCCCTCATCTTCCGCGAGCTCTTTGATGATTTCACTCTCTGTTCGGGCATGGCTCAGCATGTCCACAAAATTGAACACGACAGCCGTAAAGTCACGGTCCTTGATTTGGTGAAAGCCCTCCACCAATTTGCGGCCCGCCGCAACATCTGTGATTTTGTGGTACCCCCACTTGCCCGAGAACCCCCAACGCTCCAGCTGCGCCCCCAACAAGTCGGCTTCGTGCGCATTTTTGGAGCCTTTGGCCTGCTCGTCCTTCCACCACTGAGGAAATGCCTGGGCGATCCGAGCTGGCGTCATGCCTGCGAACATGGCATTTCGTGCGTATTGTGTTGCGGTGGGCAGCAGGCTCCAGTGCATGCGCTCTGATTGCACCTGCCATTGGTCGGCCAAAGCAGGTCCCAATGCCCGCCACTGATCGTAACGGAAGTTGTCGATGAGGACAAACAGCGTCTTGCGCCCTTGGTCGAGCAAGGGCTTCACAGATTCAGACATGACTTTCGGCGCCAACAAAGGGTCCTCTTCATCATCGCATCGGTCCAAGTCTTCCATCCAATCGGCGTAATGGGACTTGACATACTTCGCAAATTGACGGCCCGCATCGACGCGCTGCATGTGAAGCACTTCGGCCATGCCCTGATCGCCCGACGCCGACAATTCCAAGTCCCAATGGACCAGCCTTTTATGAATGTCCTCCCAATCTTCTCTGCCAAGCCTGTCCATCAAGCGCATGCCCAGTTCTCGGAACTCCCTTTGGTAATCGCTCATGGCCTTTTCCCCCACGAGCCTCTTTTCGTCGAGGATCTTCTTCAGGGAAAGCAGGATTTGGTTTGGGTTCAAAGGCTTGATCAGGTAATCGGCCATCTTGGAGCCTATGGCCTCCTCCATGATGTGCTCCTCTTCGCTCTTGGTGATCATAACGCACGGCAGATGAGGGCGGCGCTCCTTGATGCGCTGGAGGGTCTCGAGGCCTGTTAGACCGGGCATGTTCTCATCGAGAAACACCACATCTACAATCCTTTCGTCTTCCAATGCCTCGAGCAAGGCAGCGCCATCGGTAAACCCGGTGACTTCATATCCCTTGGCTTGCAAGAAGATGATGTGGGGCTTCAAAAGGTCGATCTCGTCGTCCGCCCAAAGTATGTGTGGAGTGCGCGTCATAAATGGTTCAATGGCCTTTGCTCGCAATTATTTTGTGAGAGCGGCGTCCATGCAAAGAAAGACCCCAAATTTCGGGTATGGCTGCACGACCCAAGCTGCTCAATGACCCGGTCTACGGGTTCATCCAATTGCGGCACGCTGACTTCACCCAAGTACTGGACCATCCGTGGGTGCAACGGCTGCGCAGAATCAGCCAACTCGGGCTGAGTCACCTGGTCTATCCCGGAGCGGTTCACAACCGATTTCACCACGCTGTAGGTGCGTTGCACCTCATGCAAGAGGCGTTGGATTCACTCCGTGAAAAGGGCGTCATCATCACCGAAGACGAGTACCGCGGGGCCTGTTTGGCCATTTTGCTGCACGATGTGGGCCACGGTCCGTTCAGCCATGCCCTGGAACACACCATGGTTCGCGGGGTAAACCATGAAGAAATCAGCACGCTCATTATGAATGCGCTGAATGCCCATTTCAATGGCATGCTAGATGTCGCCATCGAGATCTTCAACGACCATCACCCCAAAGGATTTTTGCACGATTTGGTGTCCAGTCAACTCGACATGGACCGAATGGACTACCTCCGCAGGGACAGTTTTTTCACGGGGGTGACCGAAGGCCACATCAGTTCTGAGCGCATCATTCGCATGCTCAATGTCCACGAAGGGCGCCTCGTGGTAGAAGAGAAGGGCATCTATTCGATTGAGAAATTCATCATCTCACGCCGTCTGATGTACTGGCAAGTCTACCTGCACAAGACCGTGCTCTCTGCCGAATGGATGATGATGCGCATCCTCGAGCGAGCAGGTGAACTCGCGCGCCGCGGGACGGAAGTATGGACCACCCCCGCCATCGCTCCTTTCCTGTATGAGGACTTGGACCGGGCCCGGTTCATCGCCGATCCTGACGTACTGGCCCAGTTTTGTTCCATTGACGACAACGATGTCATGTGTTGCATCAAAGCCTGGCAAAACCACGAAGACGTTGTCCTGTCTGAGTTGTGTCAACGTCTAACAGAGAGGCGCCTTTTCAAAATTGAGCTCCGCGACCAGCCCTTTGACCAAAACGACATCGAAGAGCGCTTGCAGGCGGTGAGTGCCGCCTTTGGCATCAGCATGGAGGAGGCTTCGTATTTCGTCCTGCAGGATCGGATCGACAACCGCGCATACTCTACCGCTTCGAACGGTATCAGCATGCTGTACAAGGATGGTTTTGTTCAGGATGTAGCGGCAGCCTCTGACCACCTCAACCTGAGTGCGCTGAGCATGACGGTGGAGCGGCATTTCCTGGCTTATCCCAAGGAAATACCGCCCCGTCCGCAATGATTACAGCTCGATCTCTTCTCCGTTTCCGTCGTAGAGGTGATGCTCGAGCAACTCCATCGATGAGTTGGCCTCGACGTGAATCTTCATCCCAAAGGACTTCTTCCACGATTTGAGTTGGTTGTTCCAAAACCCTTTGGTGATGTACGCTTCCAGCATAGGGTGCAGGATGAGGGTGGACTCACCCAGTCCCCGATCGGCTGCGGCCTGAAGGGCTGCCTCGATGCCGTCTGTCACCAATATGCTCGCCGTCACCTTGCCCGTTCCGTTGCAGGAGGGGCACACTTCGGCTGTTTTGATGTCCGTTACAGGACGCACGCGCTGGCGCGTGATCTCCACAACACCAAATCGACTCGGGGCCAGCACGTTGTGCTTGGCTTTGTCCGGCTTCATGGCCTTGCGCAGTGCTTCGGTCAATTGACGCCGATTGGCGGTCTCACCCATGTCAATGAAATCGACACAAATGATGCCACCCATGTCGCGCAGGCGCAACAAACGGGCAATTTCAGTGGCACACTCTAGGTTGGTGGCGGTGGCGTTTTCCTCTTGTGAGGTCGCACCCGCTTTCCTTCCACCTGAGTTCACGTCGATGACGTGCATGGCCTCAGTGTGTTCCACAATCAAATAAGCGCCACTCCGCAAATTCACTTGGCGGCCAAAGCTCGCCTTGATCATGCGGTGAACACCACGGTCGTCAAAGACGTCCTTGGCTTTTGACTCCTTGACAATGTCCACTTTGTCCGGAGCAATTCCAGCGAGGAACTCCCTCACTTCGTTCGCCACGTCCGGATCATTGACCAAGATTTGAGAAAAATCAGGCGTGAGCAGATCCCTCAAAAGAGAGCTGGTCTTGTTGATTTCACCCAAGACCCGTTGCCGGGGTTTAGCGTTCCGCAGGTTGGAGTGCAACTCCTTCCAGCGTTGGCTCAATTCTTCGAGATCGGAATGCAGATCTGCGGCTCCCTTTTCCTGGGCTACAGTTCGTACGATGATCCCGCAGTTCTCCGGACGGATGCTCTGAAGCAAGACCCTAAGGCGTTTGCGTTCGCTTTCCTTCTGGATGCGTTGACTGATGCTGATCTTGCTCGAAAACGGGACCAGCACGAGGTACCTTCCTGCCAACGTCACCTCGGCGGTAAGCCGGGGGCCTTTGGTGGAGATGGCCTCTTTCGCGACCTGCACAAGCACGTTTTGGCTTGCGGAGACCACGTCTTTCATGTTGCCCTTTTTGTCGATGTCCCCCTCCAACTTAAAGTTGGTCAGGTCACCGCTCTGTTGCGTCCCTTTGACAGAACGTTGGGCATACTTCTTGAAACTCCGGTACTGCGGACCCAAATCGAGATAGTGTAGAAAGGCATCTTTTGGATGTCCTATGTCTACAAATCCAGCGTTGAGACTGGGCAGCACCTTCTTGACCCGGCCGAGGTAAATGTCCCCGACCGCATAATCCTGGTTGCCTTTGTCCTCGTGGAGTTCGACCAAATGGCCGTCTTCCAACATGGCAATGCGCAACCCGGACTTGGTCTTATTGATGACCAGTTCGATGTTCACGCGTCAATGCATGACGACAGTGGCCTGCGAAGCGGAAAGGCTCCCGGTCCCACCATCTATTGCGTCACTTCTTCTTCTTGTGACGGTTCTTACGTAGACGCTTTTTCTTCTTGTGCACGGCCATCTTATGGCGCTTGCGCTTCTTTCCACTAGGCATGGGAAGGGGGGTTTAGGAGTTCGTTGAATTTTCTTCGAGGAGGAGGATCCGTTGTTTGACCGCTTCCTCGATTACGGTATCCGGGGACAGCGGCAAAAACCGCCTGTAACTGGAGAGCGCCAAGCCCGGATTTCCCAGGCGCTCGTGGCATTGGGCTTGGAAAAACCAAGCATTGTGTGCTGCGCTGTCCACCACGAGCGCACGCTCGAAATGGATCAAGGCATCGGCGGGAGAATCGCCGTCCAATTCCAGCATGCCCAGCTGGATCAGAGGTTCGGACCGTTCGGGAGCAAGCTCGATGGCCTGCACAAAGCGCTCACGGGCTTTGTCGAATTGTCCGGATTGAATGCTGAAGCGACCGAGTTCGATCACAGCATCCACATTGGGTGGTTCCGCCTCGGCCAAGGCTTTCAACGCCAAGATTCCAGCCATGGGGTTCGGGCCGTTTACTTGGTCAATGGCCGCTTGCACGGGGTCCTGGTCGATGCCCTCTTCCAAAGATGTTGGGATGGGATCGGTAGAATAAGCCTCCGGGGAACGGGGAACCACTTGCCAAACCAACACTGCCAAGAGCACGCACAAGCCCCCTATGATGAGGGGAATGGTGCGGTTATTTGACGGTGCGTTTGACATGAAATAGATGGGTCAGCTTGCTGACACCTTGGTTTTTACATTCTCCATGAAGCTCTTGGCAGGCTTGAAGGAGGGGATGTTATGGGCTGGAATCTCAATGGTCTTGTTCTTGAGGATGTCCCGTCCGGTTTTCTTGGCGCGTCGCTTGATCACGAAGCTTCCGAAACCACGGAGGTAGACATTGTGTCCATTCTCCAAGGAGTCCCTTACTGATTCCATGAAAGCCTCCACCGTCACCTGGACGTCTTGGCGTTCAATTCCCGTCTTGTCAGAAATGCGGCCTACGAGATCCGCTTTTGTCATCTTATTGTCAGTCACCTTGCTGGATGATTATGAGATTCAATGATTTGGAATTCCACTCATTGGGCCGGCAAAAATAGGACATGGATAGGAGACCTCATGACCCCATCTTGCCAACGCTAAATCTTTCCGCTTGAAGACGCCCCATCCATTGACCTCATTATTGCTGGATTGGTACAGTAAAAATGCCCGTGCTCTGCCGTGGCGAACCGACCCAAAGCCCTATGCCACCTGGCTTTCCGAGGTCATTCTCCAACAAACGCGAGTAGATCAAGGTACGGCTTACTGGGAGCGGTTTATGGCCGCATTTCCGACGGTACAGGACCTCGCTGCTGCCGAAACAGACCAAGTGATGGCCCTTTGGAAGGGCTTGGGCTACTATAGTAGGGCGCGAAATTTGCACCATGCGGCTCGTCTAATCGTGCAAGACAAATCAGGTGTTTTGCCCCGCAATGCCAAAGAATGGTCATCCATGCCAGGCGTCGGTCCCTACACTGCAGCTGCGATTTCGAGCATCTGTTATGGCGAGCCTGTGCCCGTGGTCGATGGCAACGTGCAGCGGGTTATGTCTCGGCTGTTTGACATCGAGCATGCCGTAGACCGGAAGGCTGGCAAGCAAGCGGTGGATGAAGCATGCCAGCTGCTCCTCGATGAATCCGACCCTGGAACCTCCAACCAAGCCTGGATGGAACTCGGTGCATTGGTTTGCGCACCAAAGGCTCCCCGCTGCGCTGAATGTCCCTTGACCGATGGCTGTTTGGCCCATGAGCGAAAAACCGTGCTGCACCGCCCTGTCAAGCAACCCAAAAAGGCGGCCGTGGCGGTTGAAGTCAATTTTTCGGTCGCGCTGCGACAAGCAAAGGGCGCCCCGCTGCAATGGTGGGTGGAGCGCCGACCAGAAACAGGCATTTGGTCTCAGCTCGAAGCCTTTCCATGCGAGATGACGCCACAATCCACAGAAAAGCAAGCCGTGGAGAAGGTGGGGCTTTTTGCGGACCATGTCTTGTCAGCAGAGCGGTTTGGCCCAGTAAAACACATTCTCACACATCGCCGGATGACGGCTTATTTCAACATAGTGCCTGACCACTCCTTGCAAAAAACAGAAGGCCGCTGGGTGGATGTAGCATCGGGAGACGCCAACTGGCCCCGGCTGATCGACAAGGTTCTCCCCGAGCTGAGGGCTTGGATTGTGAAGAATTGAGGTTTTTGTAAAACGCCACTCGCAGCGCCTTCGGTACTTTGCAAGCATGCCCGGATTGAACAAAGTGATGCTCATTGGCCACCTCGGCAAGCCCCCTGCATTGCGTTGGCTTGAAAGCGGGCAAGCCTTGTGCAAGCTGTCTTTGGCAACTTCCGAGCGGTACAAAGACCTGTCAGGCAAAAGCCACGAACGCACAGAATGGCACCAGGTCGTTTTGTGGCGAGAACTGGCTGAAATTGCGGACCGCTACCTCACCACGGGCCAAAAAGTCTACATCGAAGGGCGCCTACGCACGCGCACTTGGCAGGATGCCAATGGCACAGAGCACCGCTCCACCGAGGTCATCGCCGACAGGCTGGAAATGCTGTCTCCCAAAGGCACATCCGATGCCGAACCGAGCACTGAGGAGGGCAGCCCATCTGAGCAGACGCCCGGACCTTACCCCATGGACGCTTCCAATCTGCCCTTCTGAATCATGGAGAACCTGATGGGCATCCACCTTTGGATCACGGCGGTGGGGTCACTGCTGCTGCTGGTTGCCAGCGCCTTTATATCGGGCAGCGAAATCGCGTTTTTCTCATTGACGCCCCAAGACAGGCAGTCGCTCGAAGAAGCCGAAGACGGGCCCTCAAAAATGGTATTCGACCTGCTCAACACTCCCGACGCGGAGCGTGGAGCACGGCAACTGTTGGCCACCATTCTCGTGCTCAACAACACGGTCAACATCGTGATCATCTTGCTGTCAACGGTATTGATGCAGCATTGGCTCGTGGCCCTGCCGCCCATCATCGGAACGGCGCTTCATGTGTTTGGTGTGACGTTCTTGATCGTGTTGTTCGGCGAAGTCTTGCCCAAGGTTTACGCCAGCCGGCATCCATTGACGCTGGCCCGGCGCATGGTACGCGTGCTGTCTTGGTCCAAAGGGATTTTGAGGCCCATCTGGCAACCTCTGAACGCCATGGCCGGTTGGCTGGCTCCGGCTGCCGGTCCGACGGTCGACCTTTCTGTAGAGGACTTGGAGCACGCCGTCAATGTCACAGATTCTGCTGAGCGGTCAGAGGAGGAAAACCGCATTTTGAGTGGCATTGTCAACTTCGGTTCAAAAGACGTCAAGCAAATCATGCGCCCGAGAACGGACGTGACTGCTTTTGCCCACGACTTGCCTTGGACCGAGCTCAAGAGCGCCATTTCGGATTCGGGCTTCAGCAGGGTTCCGATCCACGAAGACGGGTTGGATCAGGTCAAAGGCATTTTGTACGCCAAAGATTTGCTGCCCCACCGAAACGCCACCGATTTCGACTGGAACACCCTCCTCCGTCAGCCCTTTTTCGTCCCTGAAAACCGGATGATCGACGACCTGCTGCGGGACTTTCAAAGCATGAAAGTGCACCTGGCTGTGGTGGTGGATGAATACGGCGGGACAAGCGGCATCGTCACATTAGAGGACGTCATCGAAGAAATCGTCGGAGACATTTCAGATGAGTTTGACGATGAAGACGTTCTGTATTCTCGCATCGACGAGCACACGGTCGTCTTTCAAGGCAAGACCGCCTTGGTCGATGTGTACCGCATCCTCGAAATAGATGGCGCTGCATTTGAGACTGCAAAAGGTGAAAGCGACACCCTTGGCGGGTTCTTGGTCGAGCAATTGGCCCGACTCCCAAAACCTGGGGAGTCTGTGACTTTTGAAGGGATTCGATTGGTGACCGAGGCTGCAGACCGGCGCCGTGTGCTTCAGGTCAAGGTGCTATTGAATGACGCCCCCAAACGCAAGCCAAGCAATGGCGGTCAACGGCTGCGTCCCGGCGGTATGGGAGCCACAGTTGCCTTCCTGGCCACCTGTTTGGCATTGGCTTCTGGTTGCGGCTCACCCCCACCTGTGCCAAGGCCTGCGGGGTATTACCGTATTGCCACGCACGACACAACTTTTAGAACGGTGGAACTCTCTTGTCCACTGGAACTGGACGTTGCCAGCGTGGCCAAAATGGAGACCGTGCAAGAGTTCGCTCCTGACAGCTGCTGGTTCAACCTTGTTTACCCGCGTTATAAAGCCAGAATCCACTGCACTTATGGTGGCGGTGTGGCCCTCGCACCCGTGATGGAGGATGCGTTTAAACTTGCCTACGAACACGAAATCAAGGCCGATGCGATTGAAGTTCGCAAGCGTGAATACGAAAAAGGCGGGGTGGCCATCACTTGGCGCATTGCCGGAAACGCCGCCAGTCCCCTTCAATTTCTGTGCACAGATGGCGAAGATCAATTCCTGCGCGGTGCGCTGTATTTCGAAGTGCGCCCCAATGGCGATTCTCTGGCCCCCGTTACATCCCGGTTGACCGAGGATGTAGAACACCTCATGGCAAACCTCAACTGGTGGTGAACTTGGTGCTCGACCCCGGAGGAACCCGGCTCAAATTTGCCCGCTGTGCGGAAGGCCAATTGCAATCGGCCCACACACTCTCGTGGTCAGACCTGCGCGAGGATGCCCATGCGGCTTTGATGGCTGCGGCGCCTTGGCTCACCGAAGCAGAGGGGCCGGCTGCCTTGCACGTTTTGAATCGGCCCGACCCGCCCTCTGCTGGCCCAGATTGGCGCAATGTCTTCTCCATGGCCCTTCCCGCGATGGCGTTGAATTGGAACGACCTCGACCCATTTGAGAACATGGGTTTCGAAATGGGATACACCACAGGCCGACCCGGAAGCGATCGCATCGCGGCGGCCATCGCTTGCCAGCGCAAAGACCCCGGCGGCAGCTTTATCATCATAGATGCAGGCACCTGCATCACCATCGATTTGCTCTCACCAGGAACATGGCGCGGAGGTGCCATTTTGCCAGGGCTGCGGCTGCAAGCAGCGGCGATGGTGAACGCAGGACTGCCGGAACTGCGCCCCGATGCAAGCCAAGTATGGCCCAGCGCCTCAGCGGCCAACGGCGCGCTGGGGACAGACACCCAACAGGCTTTGGCAGCAGGCATTCCTTTTGCAGCACAAAAATCCACAGAGGCCATTGTCCGAGAATTCAAGGCCCTTGACCCCTGTGCACAGGTCGTCATCACAGGAGGTGATGCCGGACATTTTGATGGTGTAGGGGGATGGCAGACTTTCGCAGACCCAAATTTGGTGCTCCAAGGATGCGCCACCCTGCTCAACGAGCGAAACACATGACACAACTGCCCCCTTTCCGTCCCCTTTCGTTTGCCGCCGTGTTGGCCTTGTTGCTCTGGACTTCGGGGACGACATGGGGACAGTCCACCTACTCGCCGTATTCCCGGTTTGGGCTGGGGAAAATGCAATCCGGAGCCAGCATTGTTCAAATGGGCATGGGCCAAATGGGAGCCGCGTGGACCGACAGGAGCCACCTCAACACCACAAACCCCGCCGCGGCTGCGTTTTTGTCGCGCACCACGTTCGCAGGGGGCCTCGAAGTGCGTTCTGAAAGCATCATGGAAGGCGACTCAACCACCCAAGGTGAAGTGGGGGGATTGACACAGGTCGCTTTTGCTTTGAAGCGTGCCGGCGGCAAAACCGCGTTCACTTTTGGCATTCAGCCGCGCTCGCAGGCGGGATACGATGTGAGTCAAGTATTGGAAAACAGCATCACCGACGAGTACCAAATCCGCTACTTCGGGTCCGGGGGGCTTTCTGAGTCTTATGTGGGATTGGCCCGCCGATGGGAAGGCCGCACTTGGCGCAAATTCACAGATTCCGAAGGCATTGTTATGGACAGTGTGCGCATCATCACCAGCGGCACTGCCATCGGTGGTCGGCTTGAGCAGGTTTTTGGGGGGCTGACCCGCTCCAGGACCATTGACATTGCCAACCCCATCTTCATCGACACCCGGGTGCAAACGGATGAAGACCACAGAAGTGCTGGCTTTACCGCAGGTCTGGTGCGCGAACAGCTCATCTCTGCCCAATTTGACAAGGACAGGAAATTGGTCTCCAGCGCGCTGCTCCGGGTGGGCGCCATCGCGCGACTCGGGAGAAGCCACAACACTGAGCGTTCCACCCGCTGGTCATCTTGGCAAGCCCTTTCGACAGGGGCCATCGAGGTTGATTCTGTTCACGCCACGGAAGAGGCCTACACGCTGAGCCTTCCCATGGAATTGTCGCTGGGTGCCGAGTTGGAATTGAACAGCAAAGCCGGTGCACGCTGGCGCGCAGGACTGGAATGGCGGCAGGCCAAATGGTCCATGGTGTCCAACGCTTCTTTAGACCCCGGCGTTTCGTGGCAGGACGACACCGGGTTTTCGGCCGGAGCCTCTTTAACCCCCCGCTCTATTGAGGATGCCCGCAGTGGTTGGCAGCGCATGAGCTACAATGTGGGATACCGCCAACAAAGTGGATACGTGCTGATCGATCAGGGCGCCATTGAGACCAAGGCTTGGAGTCTCGGATGGTCCTTACCCATGTTGGGATCGCGCTCCGGCTCGAGCATCAACGCCGCCTTAACTTGGACCAGCACCACCGCCGGAGAAGCCAGTCTGCTTTCAGAAAGAGGGTTCGGCGCCCTGTTCGGGTTTACCCTTCACCCCTTCTTCAAAAACCAATGGCTGGTTCCCCGCAAATACGATTGAGGACATCCTCAAGCCCACAATGCTGGCTTCAGCTATTTTAGCCGTCCTTAAAACCGCGCTCAAAGTTTGGCCCGGTCCTTGATTGAAGTGAACGCACAAGTCCATCTGATGACCAAGAATATCCTCCTCACCGGCAGCCTTTTTGCCACTTTCCTCCTGATCCTGGGCCCTGCCGCTCATGGCCAAGACGACAGCAAGTATGGCGACACTCCTGAGCAGCAAGCCGCCTGCAAGGAAAACCTGAGCTTGTACGAGACCTACTACAAGCAAAAGAATTACGACGATGCCTACCCGTTCTGGCAGAACGCTTGCGAGGTGTGTCCTCCCAAGGTTTCCCAGAACATGTACATCAAGGGGGTCAACCTCCTCAAGCGCCAGATGAAGGCGGCCATCAAGGTCAAGGACAATACACGTGCCATTGCGTTGCGCGACAGTGTCTTCACCTTCTATGATTTGCGCATTGAGCATTTCCCCACCACGAAAAAGAAGCCCGACAATGGATGTCAGGTTCTGGCGCGAAAGGCCATGGACTGGACCAGTCTGAACAAGCGCGCTGCGGCGGAAGCCCGTCCCATGTTCGAGCAGGCCATCGGTTGTCTTGAAGACCGCGCAGATGCGGCCGTACTCAACGGCTACTACGCTTTGCTGGTGGAAGCCCTGAACGGATCAGAAGGCGCAGAAGACAAGGAGGTCGCCATTGGCGACTTGCTCACCGAATACTTGCGCCTGAGTGACTTTATCGAAGCCGGTCGCCAAAGAGAGCTGGCCGCTGCCGACAGTGCAGGTGCTGCCAAGTATGGCACCACCCAAAAGAACCTTGATGAGATTTTCGTGCAGGTCGCCAATTGCGAGGATATGGTGCCCGTTTTGACCAAGAAGATGGATGCTGCGCCAGAGGACATTGACATCAAGAAGAAGACGTTGCGCCTGCTCAATGAGAAAGGCTGCACCGACAACGACATCTTTCTGCCTGTGGCAGAGGCCGTGTATGCGGTAGACAAAAACGCCGACGCGGCTTACTCCATTGGCATTCAACTCTCCAAGAAAGGCGACTACAAAGGGGCACTGCCTTACTTCGAAGAATCGGTTGAGCTCTGCACCGACTGTCCCAAGCGCGCCCGCAACCTGATGAAAGCTGGCCAGGTGGCTAAGAATGCCGGACAGGTGACCAAGTGCATGCGGTATGCCCGTCAAGCCGCCAAGTCCGACCCCGGAAATGGCGAACCCTACCTCCTGCTCGGTGATGCCATTGCCTCCATGGTGGGCTCTTGTGCGGACAGCCCATTGCAAGGGCGTGAAGTGTATTGGTTGGCTGCGGATTACTACCAGCGCGCCAAAGCCATCGACAGCGGTGTGGCTTCCAAGGCCAACACCAAGATTTCACAGGTCAAGAAATCCTATCCCACCATTGATGACCTCTTCACTTACGGCATCAACGAAGGCAAGGAGATCACCGTGAAGTGCATCGGAGAGACCACCAAGGCCAGGAAGCCCTGATGAATCTGCGCGCCGGGATGTTCTCGGTCTTGGCCGCACTGGTTTGTGGCGGAACAGGCTGCAGCAACGACATGGATGCTGTCGCTGGGTTTGAAACCTTGGGTGGACCCGCTCAAGTGTTGCAAGGCGCCGCATTGGAATACAGCGACGACGGGAAATTGACCCACCGTTTGGGTGCAGCTCACATGACGCGCTCCTCCGAAGAGCCGCCCGTCTGGGAGGTAACCGGTGGGTTTACCCTCGAGGTGCTAGACGCCGACGGGGGTACCGATGCACTGCTGGGGGCTGACCGAGGGGAATTCGAAGAGGAAACGCGTTTTTTAGAAGCGCATGGAGACGTGATTTTGCGGGGCTCAGAAGGCGACACCCTCTTCACAGAGTTGCTTTTTTGGAGTGCCGATAGCGACCGGGTACATACCACGGCTCCTGTTGAAGTGCGCACGCCACAAGGAACATTGTACGGCCGGGGCCTCGAATCCGATGCGCGCTTTCAACGCTATCAGATTTTGGAACCTACCGGCACCTTTATCGTAGACACAACCCGTTCGTCCTGATGCATCAAAAAGTTCACCTCATCGCAGAACGCCTTTGGGGTGTCATTGCCCTCATCGCGCTGTTTGCTGCGGCATACCACATCGTAGACAAGGGCTGGGAAATGGGCAAAACATCGTTGATTTTTCCAGGAATCGCCGGCGCTTGGTACATGACCCGCAGGGGCATGCGAAAGAAGATTTATGCGCACTCTGAGAATGGAAGCCCCTCCGACTGAATGCCGTTCCGATGCTCCCAAAGGCCCCGCGGTCTTAACTTGGCAAGACCTGTCTGATTCATGGACCCCGACCCGTCGCATTACACCCTACTTGTAGCTGCCCTGCTGGCCTCGGCTTTTTTTTCGGGCATGGAGATCGCGTTTGTGTCTGCAAACCGGCTTCAAGCTGAGCTCGACCGAAACCAAGGGGGATGGGCTGGGCGGCTCGTCGAACACCTGCTGAGACACCCCGAACGGTTCATCGCTGCCATGCTGGTTGGCAACAACCTCGCCTTGGTCATTTTTGGTCTTGAATCCGGTGCCCTCATTGCCCAGGTATTGTTTGGAGTCGCCGACTGGGAGTCGGCCAACAGTCCGATGACCGCACTGGCCGCCCAAACCGCCATCGCCACCCTCGTGGTGCTGGTGACGGCGGAATTTTTGCCCAAGAGCTTTTTTCATGGAGCGCCAAACCGCTGGCTGCGGTTTTTTTCGCTGCCCTTGGTGGTGGTGTTCTACGCGCTGTGGCCCTTGGCCATGGTCGTGCTCGCCCTGAGCCGTTTGTTTCTGGGCAAACAGGCCGATGAGGACCAAGCTGACGGACTCAGCGCGGTCGATTTGGATGACTTTGTGCGCGGTCTGAACGAACGCATGGTCGATGAGGACGACTCCTCTTTGGACAATGAGCTGCAAATCCTGCAGAATGCGATGGACTTCTCTAACCTCAAGGCGAGGGACTGTCTGGTGCCCCGCAATGAAATTGTGGCACTTGAAGCATCGGCTTCCATGGAAGAACTTGACCGCTGCTTTACCGACACAGGATTGAGCAAAGTGGTCATCTATAGGGATACCATCGACCATGTCATCGGATATGTGCACTCCAAAGACCTGCTGCGTCGGGCCGCAGAGGATGCCCAACCGGACAACGCTGGCTTGGCGCGCTTTCTGCACCCCACCATCATTGTGCCCGAGCCTATGGGTGCCCAAGACATCTTGGCGGAGTTTATTCGCCGAAAACGACACCTCGCAGTGGTCGTAGATGAGTACGGAGGGACCTCTGGCATCTTGACTATGGAGGACATTGTAGAGGAATTGATCGGAAACATTGAGGACGAGCACGACACTGAGGCCCTGGTCGAGATGGAGCTTGGACCCGGCCACTACCGCTTCAGCGCCCGACATGATGTGGACGACATCAACGTGCGATTCGAACTTCAACTCCCTGAAAGCGAGACTTATGAAACGCTCGGAGGTTTGGTGCTTGACCACATGGAAGAAATTCCGCAAGAAGGAGACCGCCTCGAATTGGATGGTTTCTCTCTGCTGATCACCCGAGTCGACGGGGCAAGGATTGTCCTAATTGAAGTATTGAGAAAAGAGGTCGAAGAGGGCTGACGCCGTACCGCAAGCGGTTCGTATCTTTGCGATCCATCTAAAATCCTGCCACCATGGGCATGATCGAAAGCATCCGCAACCGCCAAACTCTGCTCCTCACCATTATTGGTTTGGGCATGTTAAGTTTTCTCGTCCCTTATGATGCCGTTATCGCTATGCTCGGTAACAATCCCGGCACCCAAGCCGCTGGATCCATCAATGGAGACGACGTCTCATTCCTCGAGTACCGCACCCGCGTTCAGGAAAGAAACAGCTTGTTCAACTACACGGACGACAAAGCGGCCCAGAACGAAGTTTGGGGTGACATCATCGTAGAGCGCCTCTACGGCGACAACTTTGATGCCCTTGGCCTGGGCTTGACCAAAGAAGAGTTTGATGACATTCGCTACGGAGACTATGTTTCTCCTTGGGTGTCCCGCACCTTTTATGGCGGACAGGTTACGGAGGAGCAAAAGCAAAACTGGAAGCAGACTTTCAGCACGATGTACTCCGATCCTGCAGGAAAAGCCAATTATGCCGGCTATGCCCGTGTCATCCAGCAGAAGCGCATGCGCGAGAAGTTCGACGGCATGGTCCGTGCCGGATTGGCCGCCAACTCATTGGAGGGCAAGCGTGAATTCTTGGGCAACCAAGAGAAGGTCGACTTCCGCTACGTGCTCAAGCGTTACACGTCCATCCCCGATGGAGATGTTGAGGTAACCGATGCAGACGCAATGTCCTTTTACCGCGACCACAAGGGTGATGCACAATATGCCCAGCGTGCTGGCCGCGACATTGAATACATCCGCATTCCGCTGACTGCGAGCTTTGACGACCGTCAAAATGCGCAAGCCAAAATGACGGAGCTGAAAGGCATTTGGGCCACGGACGATGACGGTGACGATTTCCTGTCTGAAAACCGTTTGATGGACCAAACGAGTCGCCTTGAAATCATTGGCCCAGCTTTGGATAAGGAGAGCCAAGCCGCGAACCTTGAGGCTGCTGCCGTGGGTGATGTGGTCGGTCCTTATTTCGAAGGAACATCCATTCGTTTGGACAAAGTGATCTCGAAAGATGCCGTGGCCGACAGTTCGGTCAAGTGTCGCCACATCCTCTTGAAGACTGCAGACATCAAGGACCCCGCCCAGCTTGCTGTTTTGGAGGCCCGTGCGGACTCACTCAAGCGACGTTTGCGCGCCGGTGACGCATTTGCCGACCTCGTGAACAAGCACAGCGAGGACCCCGGTTCGAAAGCCACGGGTGGAGAGTACGAATTCCGCCGCGGTCGCATGGTCAAGCCCTTTGAAGACTTCTGTTTCGACAAGAGGGTTGGTTCTATCGGCACAGCCGAAACCAACTATGGCCTGCACCTCATCGAGGTGTTGGACCAACAATGGACTTCTGATGCCATCACCATTCAAAGGGTGGAGCGTGAAGTGGAGATTTCCAGTGTGACTTCCGCTGGTGCCGAAGAGACCGCCATGAACTTTGCCATCGAATACGGCGACATCGAATCATTCCGCAATGCTGCTGACACCATGGGTTATGCCATTGTGGAGGCCCGCGATGTCCAATCGGGGACTGCAGCCATCACCGGCTTGCCCAATGGGGCCGAAGTGGTGGGCTGGGCCTACGGAGCTGAACCCGGAGACGTCTCCAATCCATTCCAAATCGATGGGAACTACATCATTGCCTGCCTGGCGAACATCAAGGAGAAAGGTGTTCCTCCTTTTGAAAATGTAGAAGACGCCATGCGTGCTGGTGCCCTCAAGGACAAGAAGGCTAAGATGTACATGGACCTCATGAGCACAGGCACCTTGGATGAGGCCGCTGAAGCCGCCGGAGAAACAGTGGGTACAGCCACGGGCTTGGGCTTGAAAACACCCACCATTAGTGGTTCTGGCGGAGCGCCTGAACCCGAAGTTGTGGGCGCTGCATTTGCCCTTGAATTGAACAGCCTCAGCGCTCCCATTCAAGGCAAAAACGGTGTTTGGGTCATCATGCCCACCG
>CBFHUP010000039.1:0-27617 GCA_965659115.1 uncultured Flavobacteriales bacterium
CACCCTTCATAGATGCATTCGCCGTTGTCTACTGTCGCCGCGGGGTTATAGTTAAATGCTTCAGGATCGGTACAGCCCTCATAGGTACACGTGCCATCGTCCACGGTCGCAGTGGCGTTGTAATTGATGGCCAAGGGATCGGTACAGCCCTCTTCACCCTCATTGCCGCCTTCGCAAGACAACAAGAAGAGACATGGAATGGCCAAGTAGAGAAGGAATCGAACATTCATGAATACAAGCTAATTCATTTCCCCTCCGTAAAGAGTCGCTTTTCAATTCCCCAAAGACAGCTTGGCCCTGGACTTCACCGTCCGGGACGCTTGGGTCTCCTTTTACGAGGTGCTGACCCTGACCGCCGTCGGCAGCTACTTCACACTGCACAGCCTGGTGGACAAGCGACCACCGAAACCCTGAAACCGAATTCGCGACCCTCGCCCGCCCTCCTCGGGCGGTCGGAAAAGGTGCAGAGAATCAACCCTCCTTCGCTCCGCTCAGTCGGCATCCCTGAGACACCGCACAGATTTTCCGTCTTGTACATAGGCTTGCCCCCCAACAATCGCGGGTGAATTAGAACTCAACTCCCAAAAGCTTGGGTCGAAGCGTTCACCAGAAAATATGTCTACAAAAACATTAGGGCTCCACCAATTTCCTTCGAAGCCCGCATTCGCGAAGTATCCGTCATTAACACCAACAGTGGAATTCTCTGTACCTCGGTAGCCTCCCGGCAAGGCCGAAAAACCAAAATCGTTCGTGCCATTGCCGCCGCCTGCAACTGCGATGGGGCCGCTATCGCCCCAACCTGACGTCGACCTCAAGGCAGTTCCCTCCGCTCCAGCAAAGCCCTGTGAGTTGATGTAGTTCTCTAAATCGGTCCACTCTCCATCGGTCGGGACATGCCATCCTGTGGGGCACAGGCCCTGTTCCACCGCATACCAATTGTACAAGCGGCCATAGGTCGCCACGTTGGTGGCATCGTTGTCATAATCACACCGCGCACCAGTACTCAATCCTGCCCATGCAGTGTTGTCGGTGACTTGCGGTATCGCCGAGCCATCGGCATAAACGGTCGTGCGCAGGTTCTCCGCAAACCAGCACTGGTCACCGATTGTCACCACAGCGTAGCTGTAGCTGTCCATACTGATGACATTATTCTCTGAACAGCCTGGCAAGCTCTCACAGCTGCCATCATCGACAATCGCCGTCGGGTCGTATTCGTCGAAAGCAGGGTCCGTGCAGCCAAACTTGATGCTGAGACCATTCGAGAAGTTCAATGTCTGCGTATTGCCATTGCTCAAATGGAGCACAATGCTGTCGACTTGAGTCGTCAGGTACGCTTCGGCAAGTTCTTGGAGGTTGAACAGCTCGCAATCCTCCTGTGCGGACAGAGCAAAGGGGAACAGCAGCATAAGGAAGGCAATCCGGCGCATGACAAGTGGTTTGGTTTAGTCAAAAATAACGACCAAACCGACTTGCGTTTCGATAAGTTTGCTCGCGTTACAGACTGAGGTTGTCTTCGCTGAAGTAGTCCTTGATGGCATCCAGGCAGGCCGAGTAGCCCCTGGCGATCACCGCCTTGTAGCCCCTGCGCTGCAGCTCTTCCTTCCACAGCTTCTGGTCGGGCGTGGCCCGGCCCTTGTCTCGCTTCAGCTCGGGAGAGAAGGCTACGGTGGGGCAATTGATGGCCTTCGGGGCCGAAGGGTCGCCGCCCGCGCCGAGCAGGTTATCGAAGTACAGCCGGATGAATCCCTCATCTTCCTACTCCTGTGCAATGGCCGGCAAAAATGTCGCCACAGAAAACAGCAGCACCTGCGTTTGGATGCATGGCCAAGTACAATTTGAGCTGCCCAGTCGCCTTTTACCGTGACCACCATCACGCAAGGCCACAACATTCGTCAGCACCTCGAGCTCAAATGGTCAACGGGGTTGCCTTCACCAAAAGAGCCTGCAGAAACGGAGGGACTGTCGCGCACATCTGGGTCGCCACAGAATGCTCCTTTGCGAAAGGATGGTATCGGCTCCCCATGACCGGGTCCGACGGCGTATTCCGCAGCATCAATGTCAATACAACAAGGGCGTCTGTGCCCGCTGCGCGAAAGACTGAAACCCACCACCGGGCGCTGTCCTGACACATGCGTTCGCATTGTGAATGCTATCACCACCACCATGCTGACAGCCCATTTCCATGAGGTCCGCACCCTTTGTCTTCTCATTGAAATTGGCTTCATGAATCTGCGCAACTTTCTGACGGCGATTGGCCTGTTGACAGCCGTAACGGCCACTGCTCAATGCGAATACACCGAAGTGACATTTACCACTTCTACATCGCTTTACCCTTGGGAAATGGGCTGGGAATTGTACCACATTGGCGAAACCGACACGTCCCAGATTTTGTCCTTTTCGGGCAGCATTGAGGGCACTTTTGCCCAAACGGCCTGCCTAGAAGACGGGTGTTATTTCTTTCTCGCCACCGACAGCAGGGGTGACGGATGGAACGGGGGCTCGCTCTCTGCAGATGCAGACTTGGCTGGCTTTGAGTCTGATTTGACCCTAAACAATGGATTCTTTGGCTACATGCCGTTTACCGTGGGTGAGGGTGCGTGCGACTTCCAGTTCGGAGGATGCACCGACCCACAAGCCATCAACTTTTTGGAAGGCGCCACTGTTGACGACGGGTCTTGTACCGAAATCCAGACCTTCACCTACCTCGACGGCAACACCAATTTCGACAGAACTTACATCTACTACGCCCCCCCCAACATGCAGCCAGGTGCGCCTTTGGTCTTTGCTTTGCATGGCTATACCGGCGATGCACTCGGCATGTTTGCTGTAGGGGGCTTCCGTGAGTTGGCCGACCAAGAAGGATTTGGGCTGGTGGTGCCACAGGGATCTCCGGACGGCAGCGGCACCAACCACTGGAACGCCAACTTCGACTTTTCCAATGTCAACGACCACGCCTTTTTGACCCAGCTCGCTGCCTACATCCAAGAGACACACGGCCACGACCCGGCGTGCACGTATAGCTGCGGTTATTCCAATGGCGGCTATATGAGCTACTCTCTGGCCTGTGACAACGCCGACGTATTCCGTGGTATTGGCTCAGTCGGCGGCCTTATGGGCGGCAACGATTGGGTGTCTTGCGACCCCAGCCAACCTGTTCCTGTGATTCACCTCCACGGCACTGCTGACAATGTGGTGCCCTACCTCGGCAACCCGAACGACGCCGGAAACTGGGGGGGCAACCCGAGCGTAGAAACCATCGTGTCCACGTGGGCCGGATGGAGCAATTGTACGGAGGTCACCGAAGAGGCTTTGCCCAACATCGACCTGAACGACAACAGCACCGTAGACCTCATCACCCATTCCGGCGGAGACAATGGCTATGAAGCGCGCGTTTACCGCGTCAACGGCGGGGGCCACGATTGGTTTGGCTCTTGGGGCAACATGGACGTCACCAGCGCGGTGGAAATGTGGGGCTTCTGGAGTCAGTCCGTGGATCCACCTCCGCCATTGCATCTCCTGAGGCCATGCAATCCGAGCTGGTGCGCTGGAATGGCGCGCAGTTCACCGCTGCAGAGGCCTGCCGCGTTCGCGTCTTCGAGGCTTCAGGTAAGGCTGTGTTCGACCGCCCGATGCGGGCCGGTGAATCCGTTGCCTTCAGCGGATGCGGTCAGGTGTACTTAATGAGCGCCCACCAACACGGCGGAGATTTCTAGCAACTCAAGTTCTGGGCGGAATGACCTTTAGGCGCGGTCTTGAAGGTGGAGCTCTCGCCGAAAAATCGTGTTGCCAAACCGTTCGCTCTCGAGCTGCAAGGTGTATTCACCCGAAGGGTACCCTTCCAAACCAATGGTGAGGTAGAACTCATGTGGTCCTGCCGTGAGCGTGTGTGACATCATGGGGATGCGCTCCCCGTTGGGTTGGATCATCACCACACGGCAGTCCATTGTGCTGGGCAAGTCTACCGTCACCCGGCATCGGGCTTTCATGGCTTCTCCGGTGAATTGTCCGCCTTCTTCCGGGTCGGGCTCCCGGTATTGCACGGCATACCCCGGGTCTTCAAACCCCTCTACCTCCTCAGCAAGGATCTCGAGCAACAGCGACTGCTCCCCGTCTTCCGCATAAACCGAGGCCAATGGGTGATCGTCCGTGTACACCCAGATGAGGTCCTGAGCGACCATTTCATGCGCATGCAATTCAACCTGAATGCGGTCCAAGATTCGGCACAGCTCTTCGGGCAACTTGTGGATTCCTTGATCAAACACGAGGCCGTCAGAGCCTGCCATCGCGCTGGCCTCGCCGCAAGCGGCAACCAAGACCACCTCTTCGGTAGCGCCACTGGGCACAAACACCAATACATCTTCGGTCACCACTGCCGGTTGGTATCCATCCGGCCCCTCAAAGACCGTCCCCGCGTCAATCAGCAGGTTCACCCCCTTTCCAGGATTGGTCACCTGTAGCACCACAAGCCCACCATCCTCCATGGCAAGGGTTGCCTCATAGGCCCACCCCTTGCCTGCGGCATCGAGCAGGTCCATCGGAGTGGTAGAAGGCTGTGAACAGTAGGTGGGTGTTCCGGTAAAGCCGGTGGTGGCGAAAGCCAAAAGGAGTGCGTACATCAAAGCAGGGGGTTTTGTATAAGCAACCTCAACCCTGCACTGGTTATTGTGCAGGGTGCGGCACCCACTGCTGCGGCTGAGCTGAATCAGTACTTGCGCTTGCCTGGCTTGCTGAATCCGCCTGCCCCTCCTTTCTTCTTGAAGCCACCCTTTCCAGCGCCGCCCTTTTTGAAGCCGCCTTTTTTGAAGCCGCCTTTTTTGGGACGGAAACCGTCTGCTCTGGTCTCCCCTTCGGGAAAGCCGCCGTCATTGAAGCCGGTATTGAAACCGCCATCAGATGCTCCTTCGGACTTTTTGTAGTCCTTCTTGTAGCCGCCTTTCTTGAAGTCCTTTTTGAAGCCGCCCTTTCCGGAGCCGCCTTTGAAATCCTTTTTGTAACCGCCTTTCTTAAAGCCGCCTTTCTTGAAGTCTTTGCGATCGCGGTACCCGCCGTCGTCTTTGCCGCCCTTTTGGTTGAGGTCCTTGCGGTTGCTCAAATTCAACCGGGCCAGCTCCCGGGAAACCAACCTGGCAATGATGTCTTCCTTGGACAGTGGACCAAGAAGCAAATCGACCTCCTCTAGCAGGCTCTCAGGGGCCTTCACCTGGTCTTGCTGATCCACCAATCCACGGGCCCAACCCCGCAAGCGCTCCTCTACAATCTGGTCTGATTTGGGCACCTCCACCGAGGTGAACTCAACATCGAGGCCGCGGGCAAGCTGGTTCACCTTGCCCTTCTCCTTGCTGCCGATAAAGGCCAGCGACACCCCTTTCTTTCCGGCACGCGCCGTGCGTCCAGATCGGTGGGTGTAGTATGCCTGATCATTGGGCAACGAGAAGTGAAAGACGTGTGTCAGGTCGTTCACGTCTATGCCACGGGCTGCCACGTCTGTAGCGATGAGTACCTGCAGTTCTTTGCGCTTGAACCGCATCATCACACGGTCGCGCTGGTGCTGGGAGAGGTCCCCGTGGATGGCATCGGCCCGGTAGCCCTGTTTGATCAAGCCCTCGGCGAGGTTCTGCGTGTCGCGCTTGGTGCGGCAAAACACCACGCCATAGAGCTCAGGATCAAGGTCCATGAAACGGGTCAAAGCCTCGGCCTTGTCCGTGTGACGCATCATGGCATACTGATGGTCAATGTTGGTGTTGACGGTCGTCTTGGGATCGACGCGGACCTCGAATGGGTCCTCCATGTAGTCCTTGACCATGCGCCGAATCTCTTTGGGCATGGTGGCCGAGAACAACCACGTCTTCTTGTCGTCTGGCGTAAAACTCAGGATCGTATCGAGCTCTTCCTTGAAGCCCATGTTGAGCATCTCGTCGGCTTCATCCAGCACGAGGTACTTGATCCGATCGAGCTTGACAGCCTTGCGCTTGGCGAGGTCAATCAAACGGCCTGGTGTGGCGATGACCACCTGACATGGGCGCTTGAGCTGGTTGATCTGCGTCACGATGTTGGCACCACCGTAGACCGCCACTGTGCGGATTCCCTTCATGCCCCCGGCAAAGAGCGCAATCTGCTCGGCAATCTGCTGCCCCAACTCACGGGTGGGTGCGAGGATCAGGGCCTGAACGTGGCTTTCGTTGGCATCGAGATGCTCGAGCAAGGGCAGACCGAAGGCCGCGGTCTTGCCTGTGCCTGTTTGGGCGAGGCCAATGAAATCCCGGTCTCCCTCGATCAGGCGCGGGATGGCCTGTTCTTGGATTTCTGTGGGGGTCTCAAAACCGAGTTTGCCGATGGCTTCGAGGATCGGGGCCGAAAGGCCGAGGCTGGCAAATGAATTCAACGTGGGGAAATTGGGCGCGAATGTCCGACCATATGTGCCTGAATGGACGCGGAAAGGCAGGTTTTTTCAGCGATTACAACTTTGAAAGCCCCCTAGAGTGGTGTTTTGTTCTTTTTGCCAACTTGTGCGACATGCGATTGAAGGTTCTTCTTGCCCTGTGCCCCCTCCTTTTTGGGACTGTTGTTCAGGCCCAATTCGCTGTAGAGCCCTACCTGCAAGATGGTGAGCCCCAGTCCATGCGGGTGATGTGGGAGAGCGCCCAAGCTGGGGCCGCCACCCTCGAATGGGGAACCGACGAGGGGTTGGGCAATGTCTTGGATTCCGAAGGGGTTGCCTCCATCGGAGGAGCCATGCATGATGTGCTCATCTCAGACCTCACTCCTGACACGCCTTATTACTACCGCGTTTCGAGTGGCGCAGTCTCTACGCTCACCTACCGGTTCAAGACCCCTCCCCTTCCGGAGGCCGAATCCGACTTCTCCTTTGTGGCCATGAGCGACATGCAGCAAAGCAACAACGACCCCAATGTCTTCGACGAAATCGTGCACCAAGGCGTCTTGGATTATTTCGGTGGAGAGACCTCTGAGGAAATCGCGCTGGTGCTCATTCCCGGAGACCTCGTGGTCAATGGCAACACCTATGGGCAGTGGTCCAACGACTTCTTTGCCCCATCACACGACCTCTTCGCGCAGGTCCCGCTCTACCCTGTTTTAGGCAACCACGAGGTGAACTCAACCTACTACTTCCAGTATTTCCATTTGCCCGAAAACGGCAGCGCCGGTTATGAAGAGCACTGGTGGTACAAGGACTATGGAAACGTCCGCTTTATGGGCCTCAATTCCAATGCACCGTTCGATGGCGAGGACCAACTCAACTGGCTTTCGAACGTGTTGGATTCCACTTGCTCCTTGGAACACATTGACTTTGTCTTTGCCGAGCTGCACCATCCGCACAAGAGTGAATTATGGACACCCGGAGAGTCGGACTTCACAGGAGAAGTGGTGACCGCCCTAGAGGGTTTCTCCTCTGCTTGCGGCAAACCCAGCATTCACTTTTTCGGACACACCCACGGCTACTCCAGGGGACAATCACAGGACCACAAACACCTGTGGATCAACGTCGCCTCTGCCGGAGGAGCGATCGACTACTGGGGGCAGTGGCCCCAATTCGACTACGATGAGTTTGAGATCACCACGGACGACTGGGGTTTTGTCGCGGTCGATGTGGTGGCCGGCGATGCGCCTCAGTTTACGGTCAAGCGACTGAGCCGGGGGGACAACTACGAAACGCTGGACAACGTCTGCACCGACAGCCTGGTGGTCACCAAAGCCGGCCAATCCCCGCCCCCTCCATCCCCGGTCGCTCCCCTTGGAACCACGCAACCTCCTGAGTGCATCGTCTTGGCAGCATCGCCATTTGGCGCAGGCCCCTCCGGAGCTCAACACGGTGCCAGCCAATGGCAGGTCGCCGGCGAAATCAACGGTTTTGACACCCCCCTGACCAACGTTTGGGAGCGGTACCGCAATGTTTACTTCAACGAGGACACCCAGGCCGGTGAACCCCTCACCACCGAAGCCATCCCCGGACTGCCAGAAAACGCAGCCCTGTTTTGGCGGGTGCGCTACCGCGATCGCGGATTGGACTGGAGCCCCTGGACAGCGCCGGTCCCCTTCTTTACCTCGGAGTCGCTCCAAGGCGACAACCTTCTGACGAACCCCGGTGCAGAGGATGGCATCGAAGGCTGGGTCATTTCCGAAGGTGTGGCCGAATCCCTCACCGCAGGCGAATGTGACGGCGTCAACCCATTTGAAGGCGAACGCTATTTCGCCGTCGGCGGTTTGTGCACCGAAAGCGACTTGGGCCGAATGCATCAAGATGTAGACGTTGCGGCATGGGCTGACTCGATCGATGCGGGCGTTCAGACCGCTTATGCGAGCGCGATGATGAGCGATTGGAGCGGTGCCGATATCCCCGCCATCCGGATTCGGTTTTTGGATGACGCTTCAGCCGTCCTGGGAGAAACTGCTTGGTTTGAAATGCCACAGGCAACTTGGACCGCCTCCAACATCGAAGCCCCCCTGCCTGCGCTGACACGCTTTGTTCGGTTTGAAATGCAAGGCACCCGCATTGCTGGACAGGACAACGACTCCTACTTCGATAACCTGTCGTTGCGCCTAGGTGGTTCGACAGGGTGCGACGGACTGCCTTTGGCGGTCGCCACCCAACGACAGCCTCCAGCTGCGTTGCACATTTATCCCAACCCAGGAGCTGCAGATCTAGAAGTGGCCTGGACCGGGTGTGCCCTTCCCTTGCAAGACTTGCGGATAACGGACAACACCGGCCGAAAAGTGACCATACAATGGGGGGCTTCCTCCGCAGGTTGGCGCATTGACCGCGGTCAATTGCCTGCGGGTCAATACCACATCACGGCCATTGACGCCACAGGACACACTGCCCGTGCAACGTGGTTGATTCCAGAATGACTTGGTGGGCTGGATGCCCGCTCAGATGCCTGTGCCCGTTGTGACAGACGCTCCATTGGCACACACCGAGAGGAAGTCCTGCTCAAACAAGTCCCCTTTGAGGCATCGGCTGTTTTCGTTCCAGTCCAGTGTGACTTCGGCACCTGTGAAGTACAGCGTAACTGTGCGCATTGCCGGATTGTACAGGTAGCGCAAAGTCATGCTTTGATTGGCTTTTTTGACGTATTGAACGTCACCTCCCCCTGTCCAACCGGCCATTCCCACGAGGTCCAAATCCAACATGAGGCGCTCACCATCAAGCCACTCCAAGGTGCCACACACCAAATCGGCATGGTCATCTGAGTCAATGCAAACCCCCACAGGGGTGAGCCAATCGAAACCCAACTCGAGGACCGTACCAGCGCCTGGGTTGGGAAATGCCGCATCCTTGGTACACCCAAAGAAGGCAGAAACAGCCAAAACAATGGCCCATGGAAGTACAAAGCGCATGGCGTTGTAAGATTGAGAGGTCGCCCTCAGGGTTTTAAGTGGCCGTTCGGAACCCGCGAACGAGACGGGAGCTTGCGCTGCTCCTTCTACGGATAATTTCAAATAAGGTTGCAAGCCGCATGCCGGGCACGCGGGTCCGCATTTGACCCTACATTGATGCCATGAAGCGCTTTGTCCCCCTCTTTTTTTGCTGCCTCTGCGGTGTTTTGAATGCACAGGACACCTTCAGCATTGTCGCGGTCGATTTGGCCACCGGGCAGGTGGGGAGTGCGGGCGCGACCTGCCTCGACGACACCGAAATAGCCGGTGGTGCGATCATCATCAGCGATGTCATCCCAAATGTGGGCGCCATTCATACCCAGAGCTATTGGGTTCCTGAGAACCAGAACGCGGCGCACGACCAGGTGGTGGTCCAGGGCAACTCTCCCGAAGAACTGATGGCCTGGCTCGAAGCCAATGATGTTCAGGGCAACCCTTCGATTCGGCAGTACGGCATGGCAGACCTGGTGTCGGGCGAGGCCCGTGCAGCCGCTTTCACTGGCGACAACTGCATGGATTGGAAGGGCCACATCGTGGGGCCTCACTATGCCATCCAGGGCAACATACTCCTCGGTGAAGAAATCCTGACGGCCATGGAGGCGGGCTTCCTCCAAACCGAGGGGAGCCTGGCCGAGAAACTCATGGCGGCCATGCAGGGAGCCAATGTGGCCGGTGCCGACACGCGTTGCTTGGAAGAGGGGGTGAGCAGCCGCAGCGCTTTTCTCCGTGTGGCCTACCCAGGAGACAGCTCCGACAATTTGACCCTCGACCTCTTGGTGTCGTTGACGCCCTTTGGCGTGGAGCCCATCGACGTGCTTCAGGAGGAATTCAATGCGTGGAACGGCACGAGTGAATTGATCGAAAACCAGGGACAAGCTCCTTTGTTGATCACCCGACAGTCCGATGGACAAGTCCTGCTCAAATGGGATGGCACTACCCCTGCCGATTTGATTGCTTTTGATGAGCGGGGGAGCAGGGTCGGTTCCGTGCGCCTTGCAGGCCCGTGGACGACATGGGAATTGCCCGCCACGGGCACGTTGTTTCTCAGACTTGTCGATCTCCGCGGTGATGTCTTGGCGACCATGCAATACGGGGCCCGCAGCGCTGCCCCCAATACGCAGCGCGGCAGAGGAGAGTGAACCCGCTCAGCGGTCGCCTTGGATGTCCCCTGCGCGCAGGCCTCCTGCGAGGCGCATTACCTCCCAATGGGCGGCACCCCAATCTTGTTGCGCCGCCAGTTCAGCGGCTTCGGCCTGCAATACGGCCACATCCAATGCGCGGAAATCGATGGCATTGAGGGCGCCGTCGCGGTAGCGTTGCGCCCCAATCTCGGCTGCCAGTCGGGCGTTCTTGGTGCGCTGCGCCGCCATGCCGTGGATGGCGGCGGCAGTCAAACGGCGGTCCCAAGCCTGTGCCAGCGCCGAGCGGCCCTCTGCTTCGATCCGGTCCCGCTCCAACCCCGCCATTTCCACTTGGATTTCGGCCTGTTGTATGGCACGCCTTGTCGCCCCGCCATTGAACAGGTTAAAGTTGAGCGTCAGGGATGCGCCGTAATTGGTCACATCGGTCGTCACGTCCCCGTTTCGGTAGGGGTTGAAAAAGGCTGAATCGGGGATCAGCGAATTGGTTCCCGATCTTCCTCGGTTGTTGCCCCAATTGGCCGTGAGGCCCAAAACTGGGTAGAGCCTCGCGCGCGCTTGGCGCACCCCCACCGCCGCCAATTCTTGAGACAGCACCGCATTGAGCAGCGCCTGGTTTTGTGCTGCCATTTCCGTCTGCAACGCCTCGAGGTCGCCCTCGGCACTCGGGGTATAGAGGGCAGACGTGAGCGCCCAAGGCTTTGACTCGGGCTGAACGAGCAGCAAATTCAGGTTTCTCCTTGCAGCCCGCACTGCGGATTGCTGGCGCAACAGCGCTGTGCTGTCGTTGAGCAGCGCATTCTCAAACTGCAACCGGTCAAAGGTGCCCGCCGACCCCACTTGGGTGGCCGCATCGATGCGGGCCAATCGACCCCGGGTCAGGCCCAATGCAGCCCTCAGAACGGCGGCACTTTGCTCCTGAACCAACACCGCATCGTAAGCGTTCATGACCGCCTGAACCGTAGACTCCACGAGCAACCCCACGTTGCCCTCTGCTTGCAGCGCCACAAGCCCTAATCTGTCTTTGGCCGCAAACATGCCCATGCCATCAAACAACGTCCACTGCAATTGCGCGCCAGGCGCCAGGGATTGGGACTGTGTGGCGATGGGCAAAAACGTACTCGGATTGTCCGTTTGGTCGTTGACCGAAGTGCCCGTTGCCACATTGACCCCAATCTGTGGAAGCGCTCCTGCGGCGCCCCAGTCATCGCCTACCTCGGCCAACTCCACATTGCGTCGGGCCACACGTATGCCATAATGGCGTTCCAAAGCCAGCGACACGGCATCTTCTCGAGAAAGTGGCGACGGTGTGTTGTCCTGCGCCAATGCTGTACCTCCAAACAGGGTGAGCCCCAGCAGCACTGCGGCGCCGACTGAACTGGCCAATGCTCCTCCGCCAGCGTCCAATGGCCCACTTCCCTTGGGTGTCCCTTCTTCCATGGACTCCAAGCCGGCCTCCTCGCGCAAGGCGGGCTCTGCCTGTTCTCGCGACAGCCAATCCCCTTGCTTGACCCACACCCATGAGCGGTGTAACGGATTGATCCACAACAAGAAAACGGGCAACAACACCAAAATAATGACCGTCACAAACAACAATCCAAAGGCCACAGAAATGGCCATGGGAATGAGGAACTGGGCCTGAAAACTCTTGTTGAGCATCAACGGCGTCAAACCTGCCACCGTGGTGATGGAGGTGAGCAAAATGGGACGGAAACGGCTCATCCCCGCCTCCCAAATGGCCGTATGGAGGTCCTGACCGGCCTTCATGTTGCTGTTGAAGGCCGCTACAAATACCAGCGCGTCGTTGACCAATATGCCGATCAAGGCGATCAAGCCAAGGATGCTAAACAAGCTGATTTGGGCCCCGAGGAACCAATGCCCCAAACTGATGCCCACAAGGCCAAATGGAATCAAGGCAAACACCGCAAAGGCTTGCAGCGGCGACCGGAAAGCAAGGATCACCACAAACAGCATCAGGGCGAAAATCAGGGGCATGACCGCTGCGATGCTGTTCTGAGATTTGGCCTGCTCTCGGTTTTGCCCTTCGTAGCTCGCACGGATGGAGGGATACTGCGCCAAGATGCCCGGCACCACATTGGCCTTGATGTCGGCGTTGGCATCTGAGGCGCTCACATCGGGGCCCGCCAAGTCAGCGCTGACCTGGACCTCTCTGGCCCCGTAGAGCCGGTTGATGGAGGTGATGCCGCTCACCAAGCTGACGTTGGCCAACTCCTCGAGAGGGATGAGCCCGCCATCTGCCGTTCGAATGCGGTAACGCTGCAAATCGGCCACCGATCCCCTGTCCCGTTCGTCAAGGCGCACCCACACCCGCACTTCGTCCCGTCCGCGTTGGAGGCGCTGCACCTCGCTGCCAAAAAAGCCCTCACGCACCTGCGTCATCATGGAGGCGCGTGTCAACCCGAGCTGGAAAGCCCGAGGCAGAGGTTCTATTTCCAGCTCTTTGAGCCCTTTTTGATTGTTGTCCGTGACATCCTTCAAATCCTCGCGCTGCAGCATGGCCATCTTGAGTTCGGCCGTGGCAGCATTGAGGTCTTGGAGGTTGTTGCCGAGCAGGGACACCGATACGGGACGCCCAAACGGAGAGAACGCCGCAAAACTCAGGTTTTCTGCACCATAAACGGTGCCCACCCTTTCTCGGATCATGGCGCTGATGTCCATGGAGCGCATGTTGCGGCTTTCCCCATCCAGCAACTGCACCCTGAGCGAGCCTGTGTGGGCGTTCGGGCCGATGCGCTTGTCTACGGCCAATATCAAATCGCGCCCATCTTCCCGTTCGGATTTGAGTGCTTCATTGACGTCCCATACCACTGCTTCCATGCGGTCGAGCTCGGACTGCGTCACCCCTTCGCGGGTGCCACTGACCATCGACAGATTGACCGTCAGGTTGTCGCCTTCGATGAACGGAAAAAACGTGGTCTTGACCAATCCGCTTCCGATGAGCCCGGGTACCGTGACCAAAAACAGCGCGACGATGGCACTAAAGGCAATCCAAGGCTGAGCCAAGGAGAACCGGAGCACAGGTGCGTAAAGTTTGAACCTGAGAAAATCCATGACACCGCGCATGCCCCTCTCGACGGTATTGGGCTTGAAGTCCCGACGCAGCGCCTTGCTGTGCCCCACGTGGGCAGGCAAAATCAGCGCGCCCTCGACCAAGCTGAACAGCAGGGTGAGCATGATCACCGCCGCCATGTCCCGGAAAAAGTCGCCCAATTGTCCTTCGATGAAGAAGAACGAGGCAAAGGCCACCATGGTCGTAATGATGGCCGCAAAGACTGCGGGCAACACCTCCATGGTGCCTTCGATGGTGGCCTCCATCCGGCCCTTGCCCATTTCGTAGTGCCTGTAAATGTTCTCGGCAATGACAATGCCATCGTCTACCAGAATGCCAATCACGAGGATCATGCCAAACAGGCTGATGACATTGATGGTCACGCCCAGCATGCCGGCGAAAATGAACATGCCAGCAAACGAGACAGGAATGGCCAAAGCCACCCAGAATGCCAAGCGGATGTTGAGAAAAAGGGCCAGCAGTATGATGACCAGCAGGAAGCCGACCACCCCATTGTTGACCAGCAAGTCAATCCGCTGGTTGAGCACGACAGAACTGTCCCGAATCACATCAATTCGCACGCCGGTTCCCACCTCATCGGCCTGCGCATTGTAGGACTCGATGTACGACCTCACAAGGGCCGTGACATCGAGGATGCTTTCCGTTGTGAGGTTGTTGACCGTCACCACCACCGCAGGACGGCCATTGAACCAACTGCGCGAGGGGTCGTTGTCGGCCCAGCGGTCGCGGACCTCGGCTACGTCCGAGAGGCGCAGGTACCCCCCTTCGGGATTGGCGCGCAATACAATGTCTCCTATGGCTTTGGCATCGTACCCTCGGAAACGTCCGCGCAGGATCAACTCTTCACGGTCGGTCTTCAGCCGCCCTCCCGTGGATTCGATGTTGGCAGCACGAATGGCGGACCCGATTCCGGCAATGGTCAAGTTGAGCTCGGTCAACCGTTCCGCCCTGAGGGCCACTTCAATCTCCTCTCCAGGAAAGCCACTCAAAGACACTTGGCTGATGCCGTCCAGTGCGCGAAGGTCTTGCTCAATCCTGCGCCCTTCAGTTTTGAGGGCGCGCAGGTCATCCACCCCTGTCAGTGCAAATGTGATGGCCACTCCGATGGCCTCTTGCTTGAACACAATGGGCGGCTCCATACCCACAGGAAAAGAGGCGATTCGGTCAACCGCGTTTTTGACGTCTTGGAGCGCTTTGTCTGTCTCACCGGCATCGAGCACCGAAACGGTGATGCTGCCTGCGTTTTCGGAACACACCGATTTGACCTGATCCAACCCTGCTATGCCTTGCAGGTTTTCCTCGATTTTGGCCACGATGCCTTCCTCAATTTCTTGAGGTGAGGCGCCGGGGTAGACCACCTGGATTTGGATGGTTTTGGATTCGGTCACTGGAAAGAAGTTGCTCTCCATGCCTCCCATACCGACCCACCCCGCTGCCAGCAAGGCAAAAACGAGCAGGTCTCCGAGGAGGTTGTATTTGACAAAGAGTTGGATCAGACTGCGCATGGCTCAGAGACTGCTTACAGATTGATGGCCTCGACGAGCATGCCCTCATGGGCACCCGATGTGGGCTCAGCCAACAAGGGGATGCCGGGCTTCACACCGGCCACCAGTGCGCGCCCTGCGTCCCTGTGGACGACTTGAATGGGCAGCAGTTCCAATTTTCCATCGCGAACGGCAAAAACGGCGGCTTGCTCACCCCCTTCGATCAATTGATCGTCCAATTCCAAAACGCCGGTCATGGGCTCCAAAGAAATGGTGCCGCTCAAAAAACGACCATCGCGCAGGGTGTGTCCTTCTGCTGCCCGGACTTTGCAATACACACTGGCTGATTGGGTGGCCACGTCCACATTGCCCGAAATGCGAGTGACCTCGCCCATGGCCACGGTGCCGCCGCCTTCTTGGGCCAAGGTGACCGAGTGTCCCACTTGGAGCAAATCCAAGTGGCGCGCATGCACCGCCGACTTGACTTCAAAGGTCTCTGTTTCTACCAAGGTGCCCAATGGCTGCCCCGCCCGCACCATGGAGCCCGGCTGTACTGAGGTCGAAGTCACGGTTCCGGAAAAGGGTGCACGGACGGTGAACTTCTCCAATCGCTCTTCTGTGGCGCGAATGGTGTGGTAACCGGATACAATTCCGCGGCCTGTCAAATAGAGGCGTTCGCGGTCCGATTCTGGCTCGGGCAATATCGGCAACACCTGTTCCACCTGGAGCTGTCGGACATACTGCGACCATTCCTCGGCCCTGCTCGGGAAATCCAACTGGATGTCAGCCAACGAACCCGCCAACAGCTGGAGCCATTGGCTGCGTTGTGCCACGAGGCTGGCCTGTTGCTCCGAATCGTCGAGCCGCATCATCACCTCTCCTCTGGAATACGTCACCCCCTCTCGGAATTCCTTCCCTCCAACCGGCAGTCTTCCGCTCACTTCGGACAGCACCGTCATGCGGTTCAACGCCTGCACGCGGCCTTCAATGCCCAAGGACGGCACGAAGGTGTCGGGCTGAGCAGATATCACTTTGACGGCACGGGCAGTCGCTGGACGGGGCTTTACCGGAGGCGTTTCCTTCATGCCAATCAAACCGTTCATCACAAATATTCCGGCTGCCAAAATGGCCATGCCCGCGAGGGCCCTCAACGCGTTTTTAATCATGGTTCAATGGTAATCGTGGTGGCACACAGATTAAACTGAAGTGCGCGTGCGAAGTTCAGACATTCTTCATGGTCTTGAATCCCCAAAACGAGGCTTTAGAGGTCAATTCCTCACAACAAACCCCATCTCAGGTGGCATGGGCTAATCTCGAATTCAAACGATGACAAATCTCATCTGCTAAATCGTGCACCCCCCCGTTGAAACTTGTAAATTGTTCAGGTCACGAACCGTTGCGTTTGTCCCACCGAATCGCCACCATGAAGCAGCTTCTTTCCCTCCTCTTTTGCGTTCTGACTTTGACGTCAGGAGCCCAGCTGAATGCCTTGTCCTCGTCCGACGCCGCCACATCAACGTCGCAACCGCGGACCTGCGCCGCCCACGAAAGGCACATCGAAATGATGGGGCTACAGAAGTACGCCGCGGCGCGTGAGCGCATCGACAACCACCGTGAGATTTGGGCACCTGTGGTTGAACAGCAACGGTCAGCCGGTCAAAGTGTGGTGATCACCATCCCTGTTGTGTTTCACGTCCTCTATGCCAACAGCACCGAGAACATTGCGGACAGCGAGATTTTGGAGCAACTCCAAACATTGAACGATGACTTTCGCCGGCTCAACAGCGATGCCGATGGCATTTGGCCCCAAGCTGCGGATACTGAAATCGAGTTCTGCCTCGCTTCTTTTGATCCAGACGGCGCCCCAACCAATGGCATATTGCGGGTACCCACCACCGTCTCCAGTTTTGGATCTGACGACGACATGAAATTCTCCGCCCAAGGCGGATCGGATGCATGGCCCGCTTCCGATTACCTGAACTTCTGGGTGTGCAATTTGGGGGGGGGACTCCTCGGATACGCGCAGTTCCCCGGCGGTGCAGCTGCTACCGACGGCGTGGTATGCGGCTACCCATTTGTAGGCAACAATGGTCCCGGTGCTGGCATCTACAATCTTGGACGGACTGGCACCCACGAGGTGGGCCACTGGCTTGACTTGCGTCACATCTGGGGCGATGGACTCTGCGGTGCAGACGATGGTGTATCGGACACGCCGGAATCTGACGCAGCCAACTTCAATTGTGCCATCGGCCACGAGAGTTGCGGATCCGTGGACATGGTTCAGAATTACATGGACTATTCGCAAGACGCTTGCATGAACCTCTTCACTTCCGGGCAAGCTGTTCGAATGCAAGCGCTGTTCCAACCGGGAGGTGCCCGCGCCAGCTTACTGAACTCCGAGGGGTGCGCCCCACCATGCGAAGTCTCCTGTGGTTGCACCGACAATGATGCCTGCAACTTCGACGCCAACGCATTAAACGACGACGGCACTTGTGACTTTAGCTGCTACGGATGCACCGACTCCGATGCCTGCAACTACGACGCCGACGCCACCATCGACGACAATTCTTGTGTGTCTGGAACGCCACAGACCTTTGAGATGACCGTCACTACAGACAACTATCCTGCAGAAACGACCTGGTCTGTGGTCAATGATGTCACGGGAGAAGTCGTCATGTCCGGAGGCCCCTACAGTGCGAGCGGGACGACCTACACATCGAGCGAATTGGTGTGTGCCAACTCGGGGTGCTTTACCCTCACTGTCAACGACAGTTACGGTGATGGACTTTGCTGCACTTTGGGCAACGGCGGTTACTCCCTGTCAGTGGCTGGAGAGGTTCAGGCCTCTGGTGGAAGCTTCGATTTTTCGGAGACCACCAATTTCTGCCTGGAGCCTTCTATCAATGAAGGCTGCACAGACCCTTCAGCTTGCAACTATGATGAGACGGCTGAGGTCGATGACGGCTCATGTGCCACAGTTGATGACTGCGGAGTTTGCGGTGGACCTGGGGCTGTTTTGGATTGTGGTTGCAATGAGATTCCTGACGGAGACTGCGACTGTAACGGAAACCAAGCAGATGCTTTAGGAGTGTGTGGCGGACCATGTGAAGCCGACCTCGACAGCGATGGCATCTGCGACAATGTGGACGAATGCGTGGGACAAACGGACGCCCTCGGTGTGTGCAACGGCGACTGTCAATTCGATGTGGACGGAGACGGCATTTGCGACCCTTCCACCCCTCCCACTGAACCCTGTGTTGACGGATTTGCCGGCATTTATCCTTGTGATCAAGTGGACCTGATGTCCCACCTCAATGTCACCGCAGTAGGCGGGGGCGAAATGAACGATATCTGGGGTTGGACCGATCCCCTCGATGGCAAAGAGTATGCATTGCTCGGCAAGACCACAGGAACAGCATTCATCGACATTACTGACCCCACAAACCCTGTGTTCCTCGGGGAGCTCCCCACGCACACCGTTAACTCTTCATGGAGGGATATAAAAGTCTATGCCGACCATGCGTTCATCGTTTCGGAAGCGAGTGGTCACGGCATGCAAGTGTTCGATTTGACCAAGCTGCGCAACGTATCGAACCCGCCGGCGACCTTCAGTTCTGACGCCCACTACAGTGGTTTTGGGAACTGCCACAACATCGCAATCAATGAAGAATCCGGTCGGGCCTATCCCATTGGCGCGAGCACCTTCTCGGGTGGATTGAACATCATCGACATCAGCAACCCACTCAATCCCACATTGATCGGAAGCTTTGCCGAAGACGGTTATTCACACGATGCGCAAATCGTGAACTACATCGGTCCTGACACTCAGTATGCTGGCAGTGAAATTGCGTTCTGCTTCAATGAGAACACGGTCACCATTGTAGACGTTACCGATGCCACCGATCCCAACTTGGTGAGCTCAACAGGCTACAGCACCTCAGCGTACACCCACCAAGGCTGGCTTACTGAAGACCACAAATACTTGCTCGTCAACGACGAGCTCGACGAGGGCAGCGTGAATACCCGGACGTACATCTTCGACGTGCAGGACCTGAACAACGTCAGTTTGATTGGCACCCATGTGGGGTCAACCCCGGCCATTGACCACAACCTATACACGCACCAAGGGCTGGTGTACCAATCGAACTACCGCGCTGGCTTGCGCATTTTGGACTTGGCGAACATCGCCCAAGGGCAGCTCGAAGAAGTCGCGTTCTTTGACGTTTACCCTTCGAGCAACTCCGCCAATTTCAACGGAACGTGGAGCAACTACCCTTATTTCGGTTCTGGCAATGTCATTGTCAGCCACATCGAGGAAGGCCTCTATGTATTGCGCCCCAACATCACACCGCCATGCGAAGTTTCATGCGGATGTACAGATGCCACGGCGTGCAACTATGACGCCAACGCTCTGAATGACGACGGCACCTGTGATTTCGGCTGCTATGGCTGCACCGATTCCAACGCATGCAACTACGATGCCGACGCCACAACCGATGACGGTTCTTGTATCGCGCCGGACCCCAATTTCGGCTGTGATTGCGCCCTTGATGGCGCGCAGACTGCAACCTTGAGCGCATCTGAATCCAGTGCACCATTGTTGTTGAGCGCCACTGGCAACCCCTCTCCTTCCACCTTTGAAATCTCCCTTGATTTCACGGGGGCTGGAGGCAGCTGGCCTGCCGATATGGCTTTTGCGATTACCGACCCCAATGGAAACTGCGTGTCCTTTGGGGGATACAACGATTCGCCCGCGGGCTGCAACAGTCTTGGAAACTATGAAACCATCTGGCCTGCTGACTGGAACACCACCAACAGTGGGACCTACACCGCCACGGTCGACTTGAGTGGGGCCAACCTCAGTGGAAGCGGGACATGGAGCTTCTCCCTTTATAACGGCTACAATTCCAGCAGCGCGATCACGTATGATGCCACCTGGACGTTGAATGACGTGTGTCCAGACGGTGGCACCCCCGACGTCCCTGGATGTACCGAATCCACCGCGTGCAACTATGACGCCAATGCCACGCTCGACGACGGTTCCTGCTTGTTTGATGACGCCCTCGGCGTTTGCGGTGGTGACTGCACCTCTGACGCGGATGGCGATGGAGTCTGTGACGATGAAGAAGTCCCTGGCTGCACCGATCCTGAGGCGGAGAACTACGATCCGAATGCCACAGACAACGACGGAACTTGCGAATACGCAGCTCCTTGCCCTGGTGACTTTGATGGAGACGACGTCATCACTGTGAGCGATGTTTTGGTCTCCCTCGGCAACTTCGGATGCTCGGGGATCTGCCAAGGTGACCTCGATGGAGACGGAATTACCGGTGTCACGGACATCTTGATCATGCTTTCCTCCTTTGGCGAACCTTGCCCTTGATCGGCCTCGGAATGTGATCAGGGCGACGTGGGTCTGAGAAGGTCGGCTAACCTGGCCGACTTTGGACGCTGCTCAAACGGATTGGACTTCATTCAATGCGGGGTGAAACCCTCGCTAATGTTGGGACCCACGCTGGGACTGTTGGCTTTCCGACGCCACATAGACTCGTGATTGGCCGGGCAGCGGAAAATGAGAAGGCGCCGCTGTCCTGAAGCGGGAGAAGCTTGGGAGGTGGCCCTGCTGGAGCAATAGGCTGACCTGGGGCTGCCTGCCGAGATTTAGCGCAGGACCACTACGGTTCCCCTGTACACCTCAAAGGCATCGCAAGTGCCTTCGGCTTCAATCCGCCAAGAGAACATCTCAGTTTTGTGCGAGAGCCCCTCGTTGTTCGGGCTGCCGTTCCACCACCAGTTTTCTTGTTCGGTTTCAAAAATGGGCTCGCCCCACCGGTTGTAAATCCACATATGGAAGGAGTCTACGCCACTCATCACGGGACCGAACCCATCATTGAGTCCATCATTGTCAGGCGTGAAAGCCGTGGGCACAAAAACGGACATGCCATCGATGACTTCGACCACTTCAGTCACAGAAGAAAAGCACCCTTCATCATTCACCACAGTCAGTTCCACATCAAAGCTGCCCGATGACAAAAAACTGTGCGCAGCTTCTGGCACATCGCCCAAAAATTGGACCTCGTCCCCATCGCCAAAATCCCAACGACGGAATCCAACTTCACCCTCGGTCAGATCCAAAAACTGGACGTCCGCACCAGGAAAACAGATTTCTGCCGGTCCGGTAATGAATGAGACCTCAGCAGGATACGTAGCAGGCACGTCGACCTCCAGTGTGGTCAGGCAGCCATTGCCGTCCAACAACTCGACCTCGTAAGTACCGGTTTCCAATCCCGACTGCACTTCAGAGAAAGCCGTCAGAGGTGTAGGCTGCCCTATCCCGTCAGGCCAAATCACCGATGCAGGTGGCACGTCCACCGCAAAGTTGGCCAAGAGCGCCCCTTGCCCAGACAGGCATGTATCGGTCTCCACCTCCAGCAGCAGCAGGGGCGGAGACGGCGCGGACAAGACCACCGTGTCTTGGGCTACACAGCCGTTGGCATCCACCACAGTGAACACGTTCGTCCCTGCCGGCAATCCTAAAAGGGTATCGTTCGAGGCCAGTCCATTTTCTGCGGGAAAAGCATAATTGGGAATGCCTCCGTTGGCATCCAACAATACCATCCCATCCTCGGAGTCAAAGCACCGCACAGCGTAACCATTGAAATCGGAAACGGCCGTTGCCATGACACTCAATTCAGAGGGGGCAGACAACACCAGCTCCATGGTATCCTTGCATCCGAGCATGTCTGTGACCACGCCCATGTAGCTGCCTTCTGGCAAACCGGTGGTGTCCACAATGGCCGCATCGGATGACTGCCACTGCCATTCATAGTCTCCTCCCTGCGTGAATCCTCCAGTGGCAACTTCAGTGATGCTGCCATCGGAGGCTCCTGCACAAGACACTTCAAAACCATTGTAACTGGCAGGAGAGAACGACGCCCCCTCTATGCCATGCCACTGGACTTCTGCCGTCCAGTCCTCAGATCCACTGCACTGAGATGACAGCGTAACGCTCAAGGTTTCCGGCTGGTCAAAAACGAATTTCAAAGTATCCTCGGTTTCCATGATGGCGTTCGACCCGCTGGGCAGTCCTGTCAGCTCCCACTCTTGTTGGCAGCGCAATCCCACTTGGGTCGTATTGACAATCACCACTGTATCGCCCAAGCACACGTCAGTGGCGTTGACTTCGAATTGAGGCTGGTTGAAACACTCCTGACATTGATACACGTCGTTGGGCTCAAATGCGGTCACTGTGATCGGTGCTGAAAATCCGGATGTGGTGAAATTCTCTGATGAAGTCAGATCCGCAGTACTGACCGATACCGGCAAGCTCACCAAATTCACCGGGATGTTCTGACAGGCCACTTCTCCTTCAAAATCTGCCCGAATAAACAGAGGGTCCATGGAGCCCCCGACATTTCCAAAGACGCTGGAGGAGGTGTATGCTGAGATGGTGTACCCCAATTCATTGTCATACCGCACACCCACGGCTTTGTCTCGCTCTTCACCTCCATAGGACTGGGTCCAGTCTACGAAGCCCAATGGGTTCAACTTAGCGAGCAGGATGTCTTGCTCCCCCATGTCTTGGCTTAACGCGTTTGGATGGTCTGCGACCGTCCCTCCAAAACCATCACTGCTGCCTAGGAATGCCAGTCCCCCAGGAACAAAAATGAGGTCTCTGCCCAGATCATCGCCCAAGCTTCCATACGAACGCGACCACTGGGGCAGGCCAGAATCGAGGTCCAATTTCATCAGAAGGATGTCCTCGCCACCAATGCCCCCTGAGGTGGTCGGCCCCATGACATAAGCCACACCCTCATTCTCTTGGACCAGCGCATTGCAGCCCCAAGCGATGTGTTCGTTGGAGTCGAAACCGGCACCAAAACTCTTCATCCACATGGGATTACCAGAGGCATCCACCCTCGCAACTTCCACATCTCTGCCGCTTAACGGCTGGTTAGAAACGAAAAAGAACCCCCCGTCATCCAGTGGCGCTACAGCCAGTGCATTTTCGCTCAATGATGGGTAACGCTTGGCCCAAACAATGCCTCCTGTGTCGTTCATCCTGACCAAAACGGGACTCCCAGAGGCTTGCCCAACAGCGATGTACCCCGATGCCAAAGGCTGTACATCAAAAATCCATGCTACATCGGTCAGAAAGGAAAACCAAAGCAGGGCGCCATCACCGCCAATCTTCATGACGAAACCTTGATCTTCTGTAATGTTGTTTCCGAAGGCGTCAACCCCTAACAATGTCGCCCGAGATCCACCGATGATGTATCCCCCATCGGCAGTAGGCTCTATGCTCTTCCCTCCTTCAGATTCAGGTCCACCGTAAAGGTTGAACCACTCTCTGTTGCCGCATGCGTCAACTTTGTAGACAAAGACATCGCATCCACCAGCGCTCCCATTGTTTTGGTGCTGGCCTGTAGCGATGAAGCCTCCATCCGACGCAGTAGCAATGGCCAATCCCCCTTGCATCGCATCCAAATTGTAACGCCTCAAGAAGGTCTGACTCAATGCCCCTTGCCCTTGTCCTTGATTGGCCGCACACACCATAAGGATCAGTAAGAACCATGCGCAATGCCTGCTCATGGAGTTGGAACTTGAGGTTTGACCGAAAGGGTGTCGAATTGAAGGAATGTGACCTGATGCCCCTGGTACCCCAGCTTTTGGAGCCAGTCGACATAGACTTCCTGACTCTGCGCGCTTTCCATTGGCACACAAAAAGAGATTTCACTTTCCTGAGGGCGACAGACCACCCAGTCGGCTCCTTTGTCCTCGAGGATGCCCACGAACATGGGAGTAAGGAAGGGACACATGAACCCATCGTCGGCCATGGAAATCTCCACTTTTAGCCATGGGTTGTCGGAGGATATCTCCTCGACTACGCCCCCTAAAACAAGGGCCACGACAACGGCGCTCCAGTGCAGCATTTGGTTTGGCTCAGCTTGCCAAAACTACATCACGAGGCAGGTTTTTATACATATAGAAGCTTCTACTTCACTGCCGTTCAGTTTCTGACTATATTATACCTGTATTATACGTGAAAACGTGTTTTTGGTATGAAGCCGACCTCTCCAAGAATGAAAGGCTCCAAAATTGGCAGGGCATCCAAATTGGACTCCTCTTGAATTTCCGCCATATACCAGTGACACTCAAATACAAAATAGACCTATGAATAGTGTGTAGCGCTAGAATTTGTTTTGTGCTGTAAGGTGTAATTTAGATGCATAACTAACTAAGTATGATGCGTCCGTCTTTTGTCTTTTCGCTGGCTGGAACTCTGTTGCTGTCATCTGGTCTTTTTGCCCAGAGTTTTGATTTCACATCTGATGATGCTGAGACGGCCACCCCCTCTGAGCGCAACTGCTTTGCGCATGAAAAGCATGTGCAGATGATGGGATTGGCCAAATACGCCGCGGCATCTGAGCGCATTGAAGACCATACTGCACAGTGGGCGCCGATCGTGGCACAGCAGCGGGCTGCCAATCAGAATGCCGTGGTCACCATCCCCGTGGTCTTCCACGTGGTGTACCGCACCGCCACCGAGAACATCTCTGCCGAGCAGATCCAAAGCCAACTCGACGTGCTCAACGACGACTTCAGGCGTTTGAATTCCGACGTGGACGACATTTGGCCGCAAGCCGCGGATACGGAAATCGAATTCTGTTTGGCCAGCTTTGACCCCCAAGGGAATCCAACGGACGGCATTCTTCGGGTGTCCACCACCGTCAATGGATTTGGCACAAACGACGCGGTTAAATCCGCGTCTTCTGGCGGTTCAGATGCTTGGCCTTACAACCAATACTTGAACTTCTGGGTGTGCAACATTGGAGGTGGAATCCTCGGCTACGCTCAGTTTCCTGGTGGTTCAGCCAGCACCGATGGCGTGGTGTGCGGATACCAGTACACCGGAACGACCGGCACAGCGACCTCTCCCTTCGACCTTGGAAGAACCGCCACCCACGAGGTGGGTCACTGGCTCAACCTTCGCCACATCTGGGGCGATGGCGGATGCGGAGCTTCTGACTTTGTGGACGACACTCCTGACTCAGACGGTCCAAACTATGGATGCGCCTTGGGCAATGTTGCCTGCAACACCACCGACATGGTCCAGAACTACATGGACTATTCCGACGATGCGTGTATGAACCTGTTCACCCAAGGTCAGACCGACCGCATGTTGGCTCTGTTTCAGCCCGGTGGATTCCGCGCAGGCTTGCTGGAATCCAATGGTTGCGCTCCGGCCTGCGAAGTCAGCTGCGGCTGCACCGACGATGCGGCCTGCAACTTCGATGCGAATGCCCTCAACGATGACGGGTCATGCGACTTCAGCTGCTACGGATGCACAGACGCTACCGCCTGCAATTACAATGCAGATGCGACCATTGACGACAACTCATGCATCGCGGGTGGCCCCCAGACGTTTACCATGAATTTGACGCCTGACAACTACGGCAGTGAAACCACCTGGTCCTTGGTAGATGCCTCTGGAGCCACGGTCATGTCAGGTGGTCCGTACACAAACAACAACAGCACTCCCATCACTGTCTCTGAGCAACTTTGCTATGGTTGCTACACGCTAACCGTCAACGACAGCTATGGAGATGGAATGTGTTGCAATTACGGAAACGGCAGCTACAGCTTTTCTGTGGCTGGTGAGGTGGTGGCTTCAGGAGCGACATTCACCACTTCGGATGTATCCAACTTTTGTGTTGAGCCCACCAATGTCGATGGATGCACGGATATTTCAGCTTGCAACTACAACCCTTCTGCCACAACAGATGACGGGTCTTGCCTGACTGAAGACGACTGTGGAATCTGCGGCGGTCCTGGAGACATCTACGAGTGTGGATGCGCTGACATTCCCGCTGGTGACTGCGATTGCAATGGCAACCAGCTCGACGAGTGCGGCGAATGCGGCGGCGGCGGCATTCCTGCTGGCGATTGTGACTGCAATGGCAATCAACTCGACGCATTGGGTGTTTGTGGTGGCAGCTGCACCGCTGATGCCGACAGCGATGGCATTTGCGACGATGTGGACACCTGCGTGGGAACCCTCGATGAATGCGGTGTCTGTAACGGCCCTGGCATTCCCGAAGGAGACTGTGATTGCAATGGCAACCAACTCGACGTATTGGACGTCTGTGGTGGCACCTGCACAGCCGATGCCGACAACGACGGCATCTGTGATGACGTAGACGACTGTGTGGGCACCGTGGATGAATGCGGCGTCTGTAACGGTCCTGGCATTCCCGCGGGCGACTGTGATTGCAATGGCAACCAACTGGACGCATTGGACATCTGTGGCGGTGATTGCACCGCCGATGCGGACAGCGACGGCATCTGCGATGATGTCGACGATTGCGTAGGAACCGAAGACGCCCTGGGCGTTTGCAATGGAGATTGCACAGCCGACGCAGACCAAGATGGCATCTGCGATGATGTGGATGACTGTGTAGGTCAGCTGGACGCCCTCGGCGTATGCAATGGAGATTGCGCGGCCGACGTGGATGCGGATGGGGTTTGTGACACCGACGAGGTACCGGGTTGCGACAACGAAGCGGCCTGTAATTACGACGTCAACGCCACCGATAACGACGGCTCTTGTGTCTTTGTGGGAGATGCTTGCAACGATGGCAATGCCCAGACTCTGGGGGATGTCTACACCAACTGCGATCTGCCCAACTTTGGATGCCAAGGCGTGGGGCCAGAAGTGATCTGGAAGGAGACCTTTGGGGACGAGCCTTCTCTGAACTACGGATGGAATGGAAGCACCAACTCTGCGGCCAACGAGACCGAATGGAGCATCACCTTTGGAAACACAACGGACTACTTCTACACATTGCTCGCCAATGATGGCGACACCCTCTTCCGTGGAAGGGACACCGACGCGAACTGCACCTTCACGACGCGCAACATTGATGTGAGCACCTTCACTGAACTCAAGTTGAGTGCTGAGCTGAGCGAAATTGGTGGTCTAGAGAATGCTGACTTTGTGCGCATTGACGCCATTGTCGACGGACAAACGACGGAGCTGGTCAACCTGTTCAATGACTTCAACACCGTTCTGGTCGACCTCGTGGATGTTCCTGACGGAGACAACATTCAGATTCAAATCACGGTGAGGACCGACCGCAACGGAGAATACATCTCCTTTGACGACGTCTACCTCTACGGCACACCCAACTGCACCGACTCCGACGGTGATGGACTCTGCGACGAAGATGACAACTGCTCAGATTTGAGTGCCTGTAATTTCTCTGACCCCTCCGCCACAGAGTGTCTCTTCGATGACATCATTGGCGATTGCGGCGGAGACTGCACAGCCGATGCTGACAGCGATGGCATTTGCGATGATGTGGACGATTGCATCGGGACCCTCGACGCCTGTGGCATCTGCAACGGACCCGGCGAGATTTACGACTGTGGATGCTCCGACATCCCCACTGGAGACTGCGACTGCGATGGCAATCAAGACGACGTCTTGGGGGTTTGCGGCGGTGATTG
>CBFHUP010000040.1:0-27298 GCA_965659115.1 uncultured Flavobacteriales bacterium
TCCACAGACACCGCATTCATCGAGAACATTGCCATCGCAATCACAGTCGCCAGCGGGGATGCCTGTACCACCGCACACCCCGCATTCGTCGAGATAATCACAGAAGGACGGATAGGATATGGTGGCGGCACAATCGAAGTTGCACGCCAGTGTATCCATGCACCCGAGGACGGCCTGACAGGACCCATCATCCACCGTCACACCGAGATCGTAGTTGGCCGAACACGGGTTGGTACAACCCTGACAACTGTAATCGCATAATTCATCATCAATCAAGGCATCCGGGTCATAGTTGCACGCATATTGCTCCATACATCCCTCGCAAGTCACATACTCACAAGTGCCGTCGTCATCAGTAGCAACGGGGTCATAATTGCAGGCAGGGGGCGTACCGTCTCCTAATGTGCCATCCGTACACCCGTACCAGATGCAGCACTCATTGCCACCTCCTCCCACGAGGCATCCGATGACGCTTGGATCTGGATTGTAATTGTCTGCCGAAAGCTGGATGCAGCCGAGGTACAGACAATCTATGTTGCCCTCGTCATCAAAACTGATGGAGGTGGTATCGGTGCAGTTGTCGATGTCATCACAGATGCCGTCTCCATCTAAATCCACTCCGGCTCCTCCACAGACGCCGCAGGCATCAAGCACATTGCCATTGCAATCACACTCCCCTTCAGGAATTCCCGATCCACCACAGACGCCGCAGGCATCAAGCATATTGCCATTGCAGTCGCAGTCCCCAACGGGAATACCCGTACCGCCACAGACACCGCATTCGTCGAGGACATTGCCATTGCAATCGCAATCGCCTTCCGGAATGTCGGTACAACCGCAGTCATAAATGGCGCCGGGGCCATCACAGATGCCACATGCATCAGGATAGTAGCAAGAACCGTCGTCAAGCTCCGCCGCGGCTTCGAAGTTGCAGGCCTGTGAATCCATACATCCACACGCACTCCCGGGCTCAAAGGTCAATGTCACACGTTGATCCTGTGCACCATCTCCATTGGGAAACACCTGACAATACAAGCTACCTGACAGGTCACCATCCGTAGTAACCTGTGCGATCAGCACTTTCAAATCGGAGCCAGCGATACCATTCGTATTTCCATTTAGCACATACCATGAACCGCCAACGATGTCATCAATCACCATACTCGCTCCAGACAACCCTCCTCCCGGATCAAAATCGTTGAAGAACAGGTTTCCAGGCTCCTGAACTATTTGAACCGGCCCTTCGCCAGCAGCAGTATTCTGCTGCCCTTCCAAGCCAATGGTCACCCAAGAATCAAATTCCAAGGAGGGGAAGGATGCAAACAGCAAAGGATTGATACCATTGGGTGTCACCGCCCCAATCTCATTGTGATAGAATGACGTCGTCGTACTCAGATTGGTCGGATTATTCAAGTCACCGCTCACCGCACTCATGAAGTCATCCGCGTTGGGCACAGTGATGTACAAGCGGTACGTCGAATACCCAGAGAGGTCAACCATATTCGTGCCGTCCGAAATCAAGCCGATGTCCGTGGCGACGGTGTCGATTTCGAGTCCGTAGAGCGGGTTGTCGGAGGTGATGTTGTCACCCGGGCAGGAGCAGTAATCGCAGAGGGTGTTGTCCTCATCTACTGTTGGATCCGCATTGAAATTGCAGGCCATTGAGTCCGTGCAACCCGTGACTTCATCGTCATCGCAAACCCCATCACCATCGGCATCGCTCAAAATCACACTGCCATCGGCATTGCACGATTCACAGGAGCCTGGATACACGCACAATGAGTCGTCCGCCAACGTCCAGTTCGGCGTGTAATTGCATGCTGCTGGATCCGAACACGCCTCAACAATGCAGAGACCCACAACCTCCCAAGTCACCAACGAATAGGATGCGGGAGAGGAATTGATATCTCCATTGTGGATGGCCACCTCCCATGTGCCATTTCCACTGAGGTCCGTTTCGGAAAGGTCCACTACTGCACTGTATGGCCCTGGTAAGTTGGTGTTCCACGAAGTGGGCCAACCGCTGGTGACAGAAGAACAATTGTTGTCGGCCAAGTATGGACTCAAGTTGCCCTCCTCCGTGAACTGGTTGCCCCCAAAATAGTAGCACAGTCCAGCCGGATCAATGAAACTGACCAAAATGTCAGACACCCAATTGATCATACTGCCAGAAGGAGCAAAATCAATGGCAAGCTCAAATTCTCCCAAGCCCCCAACGGAAGTGGCTTCAATTGTCCAGACCTCCTCATTTCCGGCACCCGCCAAGGTGACATCAATGGCTGTATCAGCATATGTACAACACCCAATGACGGGGTCAATGATCTCATCACAGGAACCATCGTCAAACAGCGCTTCAGGGTCGTAATTGCAAGCAAGCTCATCGGTACAACCCGAGCATGTGCTGCCGTCACCCTCACAAATTCCACACACATCCAGTTCTCCGCAGGAACCATCGTCCACTATGGAGTTTGGATCATAATTGCAGGCCTCTACATCTGTGCATCCTGAACCGCTGCAAGCACCAATCAACGACCACTGGACATCATAAATGGCATCCCCTTCGTGTTGGTCCGTGTAGGCATCATTGTGGGAAACCAACCAACTCCAGCCATTGAAAACTGTGACTTCCCAGGTGCCTTCACCCGAAAGACCAGCAGACGAAAGGTCGACGGCGTCCGAATATTGACCGGAGGCGCTCACATCCCAACAAGCGTCCCAAGAGACACCCGTCAATTCATCTTCTGGTGCGCAGTTCGGTGGCGATGAAACTCCAACCGCCCCAAACCAGTTAAACCCACCCCACCAGGCACAATTCCCATTGGCATCGACAACACTCACGACCATATCGGAAGCCCAGCTGTTGGGCTCTTCGACGTAGCCATCGCCATGGACATCGCCACTCACATTGGTAAAGTCCAAGTCCACCAAGAACAACGTGGGGTCAGCGCCCGCCGCAATGACAATCTGATGGCCATCACCAGCCCAATTGTCATAACTGAGCGTGTCCATTTGGCTCCCGGAAACAGCACAACCACAACTCAAGTATTCACAGGAGCCATCCTCAAATACACCGTTCTCATAATTACAGGCCAACACATCGGTGCACCCCAAGAGGGCCCCTTCCAAAAGACACAGATAATCCAAGAACCAATTGACGGAGTAACTGACCTCACCGGCGCCACTCGCTCCATTCACAATGGTTATGGACCACGCTCCGCCCCCTGAAAGACCAAAAGAAGACAAATCAATTTCAGCTTCCAGTTCAGCCGCAGACGAACCAAAAACAGCAGACGGCTGGCCCCAGCCATCGCCATATACCGTATATCCGCCGGCATCAACACAGCCCGTTGGAGCAGCAGACGCCGAACCTTCTCCGAAATGAACACAACTTCCATTGGGAGAACTGATGATCATCCCAAAGGCCCCCGGATAGTTGCCATCGTCCAAAGACACGTTTGTCCAATCCATATCGAGCATCAGCGTCTCCAAAACTCCTTCAGCCACAAACTGAACAACCTCAATACTCTCACCTGATGAGAGAGACAAACAAGCATCTCCAACCGATTGGCAGCAACCGTCTACAGGGTCGGAATCAATGCAACTCCCATCATCCACACCCGCGGTGGCATCGTAATTACAAGCCGCAGGGTCTGTGCAGCCACTACAATTCAAGTAAGCCGTCCAGGTCAAGTCATAGGAAACACGAACTGTGGCGTCGCCCCATGCATTGACCACCTGCACCGTCCAATCCCCAGCCTCTGTGCCCAAAACTTGTCCAATCAGGTTTCCCGTGTAGGTATAGGAGTAAACACCATCAAGGGAAGAATCCCAAGAACTTGGCCAGACCTCGTAAGCATCGGGCGAACACGAAGGCAAAGCATCTGTCCAACTGCCTTCAAGGGTCATGCACTGATTTTCCGAATTGGTCAACACCACGGCCATATCAGAAGCCCAATAAATGCCCCCTGGACCATCAAATGTCAAGGCAAAGGTCAAGGAGTCAAATGCTGCATTCTCAGCCAGTGGCAGCAGGATTGCCGAACCAAAGTCCAACCCGGCCAAATCACCTGAATAACTTCCCGTGACCTCGCAGCCCAGCTCAGTTCCAATACAGAAAGTCCCGGTCTCACCAAATCCATAATCCCCTGTTCCTTGAATCAGCGTCTGTCCTCCTGCCACTACACTGTAGTTGCCGCCATTAATCAAACCATCACCATAAGAGTCTTCGATGGTGAAGGTGTAACACGCTGGACACAAACTGGTGGTCACCGCTATCAAACCAGTATTTCCATCGGAGTATGGGCCACCGCTTGCCACTTCATTTCCGGCGTCATCCAACAAAGACCAAGTAATCTCTGAACCAAAGCTGTCTGGATTGATGTTGATCGTGACTTCCTCCTTCAACGTCCCCTCACAATCACACTCTCCTTCTGCGATGTCAGCGCAACCGCACTCATAAACCGCACCGGGTCCGTTACAAACACCACAAGCGTCGAGGGCTCCCACGCAAGGATCTACATCATCACAAATGCCATCGTTGTCTGTATCTGCGGCGCAGTCACCTCCACAGACACCAAAAACGTCGAGTTGGTTACCCTCACAATCACAATCACCTGCGGGGATATCGTCGCACCCACACTCATAAATTTCACCCGGACCGTTGCAAATTCCGCAGGCGTCGAGAATTCCAACACAATCGTCGACGTCATCACAGATGCCGTCTCCATCTGAATCCAAGCACCCCAACAGCTTCATATTGTCTATGGCTACGTGCTCTCTTCCCCCCGTTACACGCATCTCAACTCTAAAGTCAACTGCAGCCCAATTGGGGGTCAACAAAATGCTTTGAAGAACAAAACTTGAGCCGACATTCTGAAGGTCCAAACCATTGATGTTCAATAGGTAATCATCCTCCCAGGCCACTGTAGCTGCTTCTCTCCAACTCACCCGAACATAATCCCCTGAATTAAAGCTTCCGTTACCGCCTGGTTCGCGAAACGCCGCCAAGTCCATTGAAAACTCTAAATCCACAAAATTCAGAGCGTTCACTCCAAGAAAATAAATCTCTCCCGGGTCCGCAACGGAGCCGACTGTCCCGCTCCCATTGCCTCCACCATTCATCCGGGATCCAACAAGGGCATTTCCATCATACCCAACAAATGATGGAGCCTCAGGAATGGCATCAGAACCAAAATCATGCGCGGAACCGGAAGGGTCCCAAATCCCCCAGTAGCTCCAATTGTTGCCATTCGAACTCAAATCGGAACCGAAGGAGACTGGCTCTTGATCAAATCCATACTCCCCATCGACATTGGTGTCGAAGGTTTCGTGGAAGATGACGGTTTGGGAACTTGCAATGGAGGCACTTGCACACAGCACAAAACACGCAAAAATGCGAGCAACTGAAATGACAGTAGATAAACTCCTTTGGTCCATTGAGAGCAAGCGATGAGGCAACCATCAAAGCTATGCGTCTCACCCTCATTATAGGCTCCTATTCAACCTCGCTCCAGAACCCTCTGCCGCCCTTTATATGAGATTATCTTGTAATATGTAATCTAGCGCTGATAATCCGACGAACTTGTACATCAAAGGGTGTTTACATCGGTTTGCATCTCAAACAGCCTGCTGTACTTGCCTTTGAGCGATAACAACTCCTCATGTCGCCCAGACTCGACGATGAGCCCCAAATCCATGACAATGATCCGGTCCGCATCCTGTATCGTCGACAACCTATGCGCAACCAAAATACTGGTTCGTTGCTTTGTCAGCCTCTCCGTAGCATTTTGAATCAACTGCTCACTTTCTGGATCAATTGAACTCGTGGCCTCGTCCAACACCAAAATCCCAGGCTGTTGGGCATAAGCTCTAACAAAAGAGATCAACTGGCGCTGCCCAGTCGAGAGCATCACCCCCCTCTCCTTTACATCATAATCAAGCCCGCCAGGCAAACGCTCAATCAGCGGCTCCACCCCCACAGCGGACACGGCCTCTTCGACACTTTGCGCATCAATAGAAGGATCAAACAAGGTGATGTTGTCCATGAGCGAACCCGTGAAGAGAAAAACGTCTTGAAGGACCACACCTACCGAATGACGCAAAACATCGAGCGGGATGGTCCTTAAGTCGTGACCATCTATCGTGATCGAACCCTTCTGGTATTCATAGAACCGGCACAGCAAATTGATGATGCTTGACTTTCCTGCACCCGTTGCTCCAACAAATGCGACCCGCTCTCCCGCCTGCACCTCAAAGCTGACACCTTTGAGCACCCAGTCCTCATCTTGGTAGGCAAACCAAACATTCTCAAAGACAATGTGACCCTTCAAAGAGGTGACCTCAACCTGTTCATTTTCTGGGAGTTCAGGTAAAGACTCATCGATATCCAAAAGGTGAAACACCCGGCTCGCATTGACGATGCCCATTTGAAGCACATTGAACCGATCGGCCAACTGTCGAATGGGCCGGTAGAGCATGAAGACATACAAGATGAATTGCAAGACCAAGCCCAAAGTCAAGTCTCCTTGTGCCACCCCATCAACCCCAAACCAAAGAAGTAGAGCAACACTTGTAGCAGAAAGCATTTCGACCACAGGGAAAAAGATCGAGAAAGCCCAAATAGAGCGGATGTTAGCATCCCTGTGCGCTGCATTGTGCGCCGCAAATTTTTGGCGCTCCGCATCCTCTCTGCCAAAGGCCTGGATGATCCCCATCCCCGTGACGTGCTCTTGCACAAACACGTTGATTTTGGCCACTTCATTCCGAACACTCACAAAGGCCTTTTTGATCGCTTTTTGGAACACCCGGGTCGCCAGAAGCAACACTGGAATGGGAAGCAATACCACCACGGTGAGCCGCACATCTACCCACAGCATGGCGGCAATCACAACCGCCAATTTGAGGAGGTCACCCACCGCATTGAGCAGCCCATTAGAGAACACATCTGCGATGCCGTCAACATCACCAATGTGCCTCGTAACAAGTTGTCCTACAGGGGTTTTGTCAAAGTACTTCAAGCGGAACTTTAATACGTGACGGTACAACTCGGAACGCAAATCCAAGGTCACACTCTGTGCCACCCAATTGGCCCAATAGGTTTGCCAAAACTGAAGTAAGGCCTCGACCATAATCAAGCCCACAACAACCAAGAAGATGAAGAGCAGTCCCTCCCGGTCGCCCACCGCAATGTGCTCGTCCATGGCCACCCGAATGAGGTAAGGCCGAACCCAACTCATACCCGCCAAAAGCGCCACCATGAAGCCCGTCAAAATGAACCTCCGGCGGTAGGGTTGAACACGCCTTAGAATGCGCTTCAGGACCTGAGCGTCAAAGATCTTTCCGGTGGTCTCTGGGGCGCTCATGAATTCAAAAAGGGATACTCCACCCGAGAAAGGTACAGGCCGCAAGCCGAGGCTGACATGCCTGCATTGGAGCGGTCACAAGATGCCGCAATCTTCTTGACATCCTCCGGTGCCAACTTTCCACGGCCCACATCCAACAGCGTCCCTGCAACCGCACGCACCATATTCCTCAAGAAGCGATCCGCTGCGATATCAAACTGATAACGGTGTCGGTCGATCTGCGTCCATTGGGCACTTCGCAAATCACAAATCGTTGTTTTTTGACCGCTTCCAGTCTTGCAAAATGCCGCGAAGTCCCCTTTGTAGATCAAGTGCTGCACGCCGGCATTCATCGCCTCCAGGTCCAACGACTGATAAACCCGGGCACTCCTGCCCTCTAGCATGGGGTCCTTGTGTGTGTGAACGTGGTAGGTGTAACCGCGCTCTGTGGCATCAAAACGCGCATGGTCACGAGCCCCCACCTCAAAAATTCGCCGCACCCCGATGTCAGACGGCAACATGCCATTTAGCTTCCACGCCGCTTGCCCCCAATCCTTAAAACGCCTTCCAAAAGGCCCTTCCCATTCGAAATGCGCATAAAATGAAGACGCATGAACGCCAGTATCTGTGCGGCCACAGCCCACAACAGTTGTGGGGGACTCCAGCAATTCAGACAACGTGTCCTCCATGACCTCTTGAACCGAAATCGACTCGGGTTGGCGCTGCCAACCGTGATATTCGGTCCCTACATAAGACAGGTCAATGAAGCACCGCACCGGCTGTTTCCCTCAGGGCCATCAGGCCCAATCCACGATGCCCTCGTGCTGGTATTCACCTGCCGCAAGGCGGTCCTTGACCTTTTTGAAGGTATCAATGGTGTATTGGACATCCTCCAATGTGTGCACCGCTGTTGGAATCAATCGCAACATGATCACGTCCTTGGGAACCACTGGATAGACGACAATGGAGCAGAAAATCCCGTGGTTTTCGCGCAGGTCCAAGGTCAAATTGGTGGCCTCGCCCAATCCCCCTTGCAAAAAGACAGGAGTGACGCAGCTGTTCGTATCCCCAATGTTAAACCCAGCCTCGCTCAGGCCGGACTGCAACGCAGAAGCCACGGTCCACAGGCGCTCTTTGTGCTCAGGCTGCGTGGCCATCATCTCGAGTCGCTTGAGCGCTCCAATCACAATGGGCATGGGCAGTGACTTCGCAAAAGTCTGGGAACGCATGTTGTAGCGCAGGAAGTCTACCACATCCTTGGGCCCCGCCACGAATGCACCGATGGTCGCCATGGCTTTTGCGAACGTGCCGAAATAGACGTCGATGGCTTCGTGACATCCTTGCTCGTCTCCCGCTCCTCTGCCGTTTTCTCCTACCGTACCAAAGCCGTGGGCATCGTCCACAAACAAGCGGAATCCATATTGCTCTTTGTACTCGGCAATCTCTTTGAGCTTGCCCTGGTCGCCCGCCATTCCAAAGACGCCTTCGGTGACAACGAGGATGCCCCCACCGGTTTGTTCGGTGATGTTTTTGGCGCGGTCGAGCTGCTTGACGAAGCTCTCCATGTCATTGTGCTGGAACACAAAGCGCTTTCCCTGGTGAAGTCTTACTCCATCCACCATACAGGCGTGACTCTCGCTGTCGTACACGATCACATCGTGACGGCTTACCAGCGCTTCAATGGCGCTTTGGCATCCTTGATATCCGAAGTTCAAAAGGAAAGCATCCTCCTTTTGCATGAATTCGGCCAGGTTTTCTTCGAGCTCCTCATGAAACTTGGTTTGCCCACTCATCATGCGCGCCCCCATGGGGTAACCCATCCCCCATTCTTTGGCCGCGTCGGCGTCCGCTTTGCGCACGTCGGGGTGGTTGGCCAAGCCGAGGTAGTTGTTGATGCTCCATACGAGAACCTCCTTGCCTCTAAACATCATCCGGTTGGAGATGTCTCCCTCTAACTTGGGGAAGGTGAAGTACCCGTGGGTGTTCTTGGCATGCTGGCCAAGTGGTCCGCGGTCATTGCGGATGCGGTCGAAAATGTCCAAAACGTCTTGTTCTGTTGAGAAATCGAAGTGGCGAAGTTACTGCACCTGAATGGTAACCCTGTCGATTGTGCAACAAGTGTTGGCATATCCTCCGTTGAAAAAGGGTGCAGAACCACATTGTTCCGGCTATTTTCGCCGCCATGCGCGGTTCTGCCCAATTGGTTCTGTTGCCCTTGATGGTTCTATTCATAGGGGGTCAAGGCTGTGGAGACTACCAAAAAGTGCTCAAAAGCACGGATCCTGAGTTCAAATGGGAGAAGGCTCAAGAATATTTTGCCGACGACCGCTGCATCCAGAGCCTGCCTCTCCTTCAAGAATTAATCGGCCTGTTTAGGGGCACAGAGCGCATGGAGGATGTGTACTTCATGTATGCTGAAGCGCATTTGTGTGTCAATGATTGGTTCATGGGACGTTATTCCATGCGGAATTTTGCCAAGACGTTTCCCAATTCTGACCGCGCTGAAGAGGCCGAGTTCAGGGCAGCCCTCTGCAGCTACAGACTGTCACCCGGACCCGAGCTCGACCAAAGCGAGACCCAAGTCGCCATGGACGAGTTGCAGTTGTTTCTGGACCGCTACCCAACAACGAACCTCAAGGACAGCTGCAACAGCATGATCTTTAGGCTGCGCGGCAAGCTCGAGACCAAAGCATGGAAGAGCGCCGAGCTCTACTTTACCACGAGTAAATTCCAAAGCGCCACCAAAGCGCTGCAGCATTTCATGGACGACTGGCCCACAAGCCAATACGCAGAAGAGGCTCAATTTTTGGTCCTGAACAGCCAATTCCTTTATGCCGAGCAGAGTACCCCAAGAAGACAGGCAGAGCGATATGCGGATGCCATCGAATCCTACTTTACCTTTGCGGCCCGCTTTCCCGACAGTGCACTCTTGAGTGAAGCAGAACAGTTTCACCGCAAAAGCCGCACCGGACTGGAAAAGGCATCTACGGAACAACGATAGTCGACAAGCATCAATGAGCGCCAACAAGACCCAACAGGCTTCCCGCAACACCATTACCCGGGACACCCATTCCATCGACCAGCAGGTCAACGGCAACCTGTTCGAAGCCATCGTGGTCCTCTCCAAGCGCAGCACGCAGCTTGGTCAGGACATCAAAGAGGAGCTCAATTCAAAACTTGAAGAGTTCATCACCGTCTCCGACAGCCTTGAAGAGGTGTTTGAAAACCGGGAGCAAATCGAGATCTCCAAGCATTACGAGCGCCAGCCCAAAGCGCACAGCGTCGCCATCAAAGAGCTCGAAGAAGGCAAGGTGTACTTCCGCATGCCCACCGAAGAGGAATTGGCTGCAGAAGCCGCGAAGCAAGAAGAAGTGCGCCGTGAGCGCGAGGAGCGCCGCAACCGCCGCTTCCAGCAACGGGACAACTGATCCCGCCTATGGGTTCCCTCTCGGGCCGCCGCATTGTCCTGGGCGTCACCGGGAGCATCGCTGCATACAAATCAGCCTTGGTTGTTCGTGAACTGGTCAAAGCCGGTGCACAAGTGCGCGTGGTCATGACCCCAGGCGCCAAAGAATTCATCACCCCCCTCACCCTCGGCACGCTCAGTGGACATGAAGTTCACAGCGAATTGACAGAAGACCGCAGTGCCGGAACATGGACAGACCATGTCGAGCTCGGCCTCTGGGGCGATGTGGTCTTGGTTGCCCCTGCGACGGCCCATACCCTATCAGGCATGGTCGAAGGACGGGGTGACAGCCTGCTGCTCACAGTATTGTTGAGTGCCAAATGCCCTGTCGTCGTGGCTCCTGCCATGGACAGGGACATGTTTACCCACGCAGCCACCACGGACAACCTCCTTGCCTTGCGCGAACGGGGGGTGCACATCATCGATCCCGATACGGGTGAATTGGCCAGCGGCCTCAGCGGAAAAGGCCGCATGGCCGAGCCAGAAAGAATCCGACAAGAGCTGACCGAGTGGTTCCGCACCCAAGCCCCTCTGCTGGGCTATCGCGCCTTGATCACCTCAGGCCCAACCCGCGAACCCATCGATTCGGTGCGCTTTATCGGAAACCGTTCATCGGGACGACAGGGGGCCGCCATCGCTTTGGAACTGGCGCGGCGCGGTATGGTGGTAGATTTCATCAGCGGACCGTCTGCCATCGCCACGGACCACCCGGGGATTCGAAGGGTTGACGTGAACACCGCCATAGAAATGAAGGCCGCAGCGGAAGCAGCGTTGAACGCCGCCATGCCGGACACCATCATTGGTGCAGCCGCAGTAGCCGACGTCCGACCCGCCCATCCTGTTGAAGGAAAAGCCCCCAAGTCGGAGTTGCCCGATGCCATCGAGATGGTCCCCAACCCCGATATCCTGGCCACCATCAATGCCCTGGCCTCTCCCCCTTGCTTTAAAGTGGGTTTCGCACTGGCACACGGTGACGGAAAAGCCGCCGCACTGCGCAAGTTGACCGCCAAAACCTGCGACATGGTGGTTTTGAATTCCATCACAGACAAAGGAGCAGGCTTCGAACACACCACAAACCGTGTTGACTTCGTTCATGGTCCGGATAGGATTGATAGTTTTGAATTGAAGACCAAGGAAGCCGTAGCCGCAGACCTCGCCAATGAGGTGCAACGCCAATTGTTGCAGCGCGCTCCGTTCGACCAGTCAGGAAGATGAACACCCCCATGCCCCGACCCTTTAACACCATGCGCGCCGCCAAGGCCATGATCCCCATCGGCATACTGCTTTGCCTGATCGGTGGAGGACATTTCGCCTACGCCCAAGAACTCGATTGTCAGGTGAGCGTGATTGCGCCCACCATCAACAATGTGGAGGCCTCTGTTTTTGAGCAGCTCGAAACCGCCATCACGGAGTTCATGAGCGGAAGACGGTGGACCCAAGATGAGTTCACCTTGGAAGAGCGGATCACCTGCACCATGCAGATCACCATCAACAAGGCCAACTCCCAGACCAACTTTCAGGGGACCATCCAGGTCCAAAGCAGCAGGCCCATCTTCAACAGTGACTACAATGCGCCGGTGCTCATGGTCAACGACAATGACTTCGACTTCACTTATGCGCCAGGAACGCTGCTCCAATACAGCCAAGATCAGTTTCGCGACAACCTCACCAGCGTCCTCGCCTTCTATGCGTACATGATTCTGGCAATGGACTACGACACCTTCTCGTTGGAAGGCGGAACCAATTTGTATACCCAAGCCCAGACCGTTGTCACCAATGCACAGGGCCTCTCTTCTCCGCCTGCCGGATGGAGTGCCTCTGACGGAAAGCAATCACGTTACGCCCTAATTGACAACATCTTGAGCCAAACATTCAGGCCATTGCGCAGGTGCTACTATGAGTACCACAGGCTGGGAATGGACCTGGCGTTTGACAACCCTGCAGCGGCCCGTCAAACCATGTCCAACGCCCTGATTGCACTGCGCAATGTGCACAGGATTCGCCCTGCGAACTACAACCTACAGACCTTCTTTCAAGCCAAAAAGGACGAGGTCGTCAAGATGTTTGGACCTGCAGAAGAGGGAGAACGCGCACGGCTGCTGCCGGTGCTCAAACTCATCGATCCAGGCAACATCCCCATTTACGATCAGGGTCTCGGCTGATGCTGCGCAGGCTCTCCATCAGGAATTACGCCCTCATCGAGCACATTGAATGGCGATGTGACGGGGGCTGGACGGTGCTTACCGGAGAAACGGGCAGTGGCAAATCAATCCTCTTGGGCGCCTTGGGGCTCATTCTCGGAGACCGGGCAGAGGGCATGGCGTCTTTGCAATCCGAAAAGTGCATTGTTGAAGCTGAATTCACGCCCAGTTTAGCAGCCCAGAACGTGCTCGGCGCCCTGCACGAAGCCGACAACTGCATCGTCCGAAGGAGCATCGCACCAGGCGGGCGGTCAAGGGCATACGTCAATGATGAGCCGGTCAAACTGCAGTTCCTCAAAACCCTCGCCCCCTTGTTGGTGGACCTGCACGGTCAGCAAGACGGGCAGCGGCTGCACGCCTCTGATGGTTTGCTGCACGCCATAGACGGGTTTGCGCCAGAAGCTCAATCACTCGCAGCACAATGGCGGCAGCACCATGCCGCGTGGTCTGCCATTCGGAAAGAACTGCAAGCGCTCAACCACCACGACGGCCTGCCAGATGCCGATGCTGACTACATCCGCTTCCAATTGGAAGAATTGGATGCCGTAGACTTTGCCGATCCTGCACTGCGCGATTTGGACGCCCGCTTAGACAGTTTGGCCCATGCCCAAGACATCCGGCAGGCATTGGAATCCACTTCGTCAGCGCTGCAAGGCGATGGACAGGACCTCATCGGCCGACTGCGCAGCGTTGAGCAGATGTTGGAGAAAATCACAACCGTGCACGGCGGAGCGGGCACGCTGCTTGAACGCATCCGGTCTTGCCGCATTGAATTGGACGACGCAGCCCAAGATGCCGAGCAGCAAGCCGAATCCATAGACCTGGATCCCGCTGCGCTGTCCAAAGCTGAGGCCGACAAAGACAGAATCAACCGGTTGTTCGACAAGCACCGTGTTGCCGATTTAGATGGCCTGCATGAGCGGTTAGAAGCCATGCGGATGCAACTGCAAGACGCTCAAAACCGCGACCAACGGCTCGCCGACTTGCACACAGCAGCTCAAGCAGCGCGACAAACCTTGGATGAAACGGGCAGCTTGCTGCACCGCTGTCGCGAAAAAGGCGGCGCCGCACTGTCTTCGGCCATTGAACAGCATCTCAAGCACCTCAAACTGTCCGCAGCCAAAGTTGGTTTTGAATGGACGGCCAGTGCCACACCGGAAGCCGCAGGCCCATATCGCGTCAGCATGTCTTTTGCAGCCAATCCTGGCCAGCCCCTGCAACCACTCACAAAGGTGGCTTCAGGCGGAGAACGCAGCCGGGTCATGCTGTCTTTGAAGGCCGCATTGACCGCCCATTTGGAAGTCCCGACCCTCATCTTGGACGAAATCGACGCGGGTGTGAGTGGAGATGTCGCAGCCCGCATGGCCGACCTCATTGCGTCCATTTCCAAAGCCGCTCAAGTCATCACCATCAGCCACCTCCCTCAAGTTGCGGGCAAGGCCGACCACCACTTCCGAGTATTCAAGGAAACCCGCGAAGGCAGGGCCCATACAGCCTTGGTCCCCCTGGACGAAGAAGCCCGTGTCGAAGAGTTGGCCGCCATGCTGAGCGGCGAGACCATAGGCGATGCCGCCAGGGCCCAAGCCCGGTCACTGATGGCCTGAGGTCCTCAGAACTTCATGTCCACCCCCACTGAAGGCAGGAAGGGCAACTGGTCCACCCGCTCGCCGGTCACGCGGTTGATGTAAAAGATGTTGGCCCTTGAATAGACGTTTGTGATCGATGCATTGGCATCCAACTCAATCCGCTCCCCCAACTTCCAAGAACGCCGAACGCTCAAATCCATGCGGTGATACACCGGCAAACGGCCCGCATTCAAATCGGCGTAAACGATGCCCAACTCGATGGGGTTTCCATTGACATAGTTGTCGTCGATTCCACTCGAGATCCCAACCGGCTGATAATAGCCTTGCGTCTGCGTAAACGGCAGCCCTGAACCGAGGTTCCAACGGGCGGAAACCTCAGTCTTGGCCTTGGGACCAAACTTCCGAGAAGCGAGCAAATTCACGTTGTGTCGGCGGTCAAAGACGGGGTCATACCAGCGGAAACCGTCCCAACGGTCAACGTTGCCCAAAGAATAAACCAACCACAGATAGTTGACCTTGTCTTCGTACTTCACCACAATATCCACACCTTCTGCTCGGCCTGTTTCTACGATGAAATCTTTGCGCTGGCTCTCGGGCACACTGGCAAACTCATAGGTGTCTGGGAACAGTTTGTTGCGGTTGGAATTGGTGAGCTGGGTGAACCACTTGGTGTACGCCTCGATGTTCACGTTGATTCGCTCCGTCAAGTCATACTCAAAACCTCCAACAGCATGGGCTGCCGTCTGCAAGCTGTGCCTCACTTCTTGGATGTCGCCATCGGGACCGATCAGTTCGTCCTGCAGGTTCGATGGACCGGACAGGAACCCATAGAACAAGTTCACAACGTCACGGTCCGAATTCGCCGAAATCAAGTTCTGGCTGTACAGGCCACCTGCAGCCTTGAGACGCAGACGCTCCGAAGCTTTGTACTTGACGCCGAGCCGGGGCTCAGGACTGAATTTGGCCAGGGAGCTGTAATACTGAATCCTCATGGAAGGGTTTACAATCCACGGGCCACGTTGCAGCTTGTAATCGAAGTAACCCGCCAATTCAGTGGTGTTCTCCGTTTGCTCAACCGTCACGCCCAGAGCGTTGAAAGTTTTAAAGTCGGTGCGCAGTCCCACAGCTTGGATTCCATAGCGCGCTTCATCGTCGCCCAAGACATATTTGAAGTTGAGACCGAAGTTGAAGCCGTTCACTTGGCTGTAGCGATCGGGCACACCATCTTCCTGCAAATCAATTCGATACCGCGAACTGGCGAAATTTCCCTTGATCAAAACTGCACTGCCGGTAGGCACCACAATGAATTGACCTCCTCCTCCCACGTTGGTCCAATCCAAGTTGCTCAGCGCCTGGTAGCTGACGTCATCACTGAACGAGAAACCAAAGAGACTCATCCGGCTGCCTGCGCCACCGGCGAAGGTCACCTTGCCATAGAGGTCGGTGAAGTTGAATGGCAGGCCTTCCTCATCGATGTAGCTGTAGAGCAGTTTTGAACTCTGCTCCAAGTAACTGCGCTTGCCAGAGAGCAAAAACGACGTTCCACCGCCACGGGCATTGCGCTTGCCCAATGGCCCCTCCAACAGCAGTTTGGATCCAAATGGACTGGCTCCAATACGTCCACTCAGACCTGCCAAACTTCCATCCCGCGTGGAGACATCCATGATGGAACTGATCCGTCCACCATAGCGGCCACTGAATCCACCGGTATAGATGTCCGCATTGGAAATGATATCGGTATCAAAAACGCTGAACAGTCCAATGCTGTGAAAGGCATTGTAGATGATCATGCCGTCAAGCAGCACTTTGTTTTGGACTGGAGAACCTCCCCTGATGTACAATTGACCTCCCTGATCTCCTGTAGACACAAAACCGGGCAAGGTTTGGAGCACCTGCACCAAGTCAGGGGTGCCTCCCAAACTGGGAATCCTCTTGATATCGGCCGGCTGAATGGACTCCACCGACATGCGCACAGTGTTGAGTTGCTCTCCCCGTTCGGTAGACACCACGGCACTTTCCAACTCAATCAACCCTGCATCGAGCACAATATTCTTGGTCAAGACCCGGTCATCGCGCACCTCCACTTCTGTCCGGAAGGGCTTGTATTCCACACTGGAAACCACCAATGTGTAGGTGCCGGCAGGAATCTTGGACAAGCTGTAATACCCTTGGATATCGGTGGACACCCCGTAGGTCGTCCCCTCCAAAACCACCGCTGCGAAAAGTACCGGAGACCCGTCATCCTGGGCACGAACAAATCCTTTCACGGTGCCTTGCGCCCACGTCACTGCCGCAAAAGCGACGAAAATCACGGACAACAACGCCCCTTTTCTCATCGGCCAATCCCGACGGAAATCACATCCTTGCATGGCTGCAAGTTAGGGCGCAAGCGCGGTCAACCCTTGGCACGGGTCATTCGTTGAATTCGGGCCTCGAGCGCCTCACTGGACAAATTGGAACGCAGCCTGTCGACCAGAATGGGAAAAGAGAACGGCGTAGGCGCGTCAGGGTGCGTGATCACCCACTTTCCTGCATTGAGGCGGTCCAGCACATGGCGCAACCTGTCCATTTCAATCAAATGGTGGGTCATTTCATCGAAGGCCTGCCGGTACAGCAGATTCACGGGGTCGTGGTCCGCAAGCACATCAAACAAGAGCGCACTCGAGCTTTGGAGGTGTCGGTCCGGAATGGGCTGACCGGGAAAGCCCCGAAACACCAATCCAGCAATGACGGCGATGTCCCGGAATTGACGGCGCGCCAACTCGGCGCCATTGACCGTCGCCTCCAAGTCGTCCATGAGGTGATCGACACTAAAAAGGTCGCTGTCAAAGGCCTCCGCAATGGGAATGGGCTGGTCACTGAGCAACTCAAAACCATAGTCATTGTATGCCATCGAGAAGGTCATGGGTTGCAACAAACTCATGCGGTACGCCATGAGCGAGGCCACCCCCTCGTGAACCAGCCGCCCCTCCATAGGGTACACAAACAGGTGGTGCCCTTCTTTGGTCTCCATCACCTCCATGAGCACTTCACCTGATACGGGAAGATGGCTTCTTTCTGCCTGCAGGTCCAACATGGGCGACAACCGTTCTAACTCTGGGGCAGTAGACCTCCCATGGGCATAATCATCGAGCGTTCTGCGCAATGTTCGGCTGACCATAGAGGTCCAAGGCAACCGGCCGCCTTGCCATGTGGGGATGCGCCCTTTGGGCGATTTGGACGGCTTTACTGTGGCGATAAACCCCTTTACTCGGATCAGTTCCAGGCAGCGTCCACTAAACCAAAAAACATCACCCGGAGACATGCCTCCGATGAAATACTCTTCGACATGGCCGACCAACCCTCCACTGCGCCATTTCACAGCGATCATGGTGTCTCCCACGATGGTGCCAATGGACATCCGTTGCCGCCTTGCTGCCCTGCGGTCCACAATCCGAAAGACCCCCTCCTCGTCCTTGACCACACGCTGAAACTCATCATAAGCCGCAAAAGCCCTGCCTCCGGTAGTCACCATGGCCAGTACATCCTCCCATTCCCCATCATCCATTTCCGAGAAAGCATGCGTGGACCTCACCAAATCACACAAGCTGTCTTTGCGAAACCCATCGCCTACAGCCAAGGTGCACAAAAACTGCACCAGCACATCGAAAGTGCGCACCATGGGACGCCTCGGCTCAATCTCCCCCTCTTCTATGGCACTGCGCAAAGCTGCTGCTTCGAGCAATTCCAATCCAAAAGTGGGCAAGAAATGAATCTGGCTCTCCGCCCCTGGCTGGTGTCCACTGCGCCCCGCGCGCTGAACGAACCGGGCCACCCCCTTGGGTCCTCCAATTTGTACAATGGCCTCAACCGGACGGAAATCAACACCCAAGTCGAGAGAGCTTGTGCAGATAACCGCTTTGAGCCGGCCGTCATGCAAGGCGTCCTCTACCCAGAACCGCAATTCCTTGCTGATGCTGCCGTGATGGAGGGCCACAGCCCCTGAAAGGTCAGGATGGGCGGCGATGATTTTCTGGTACCAAATCTCGCTCTGAGCGCGGGTGTTGGTAAACACCAAGGTGCTGGCGTGCTGTCGGATGATGTCGACTACCCTGTCCAACAACTGGACGCCGAGGTGCCCCGCCCAAGGGAGTTTCTCGAACCGTTCTGGCATGACGCTCTCGAGCCGAATGCGCTTGTCCAGTTGAGAGCGGATGATCTTTGCCTGGGCTTTTCGGTCCTCGCCCATCAGCACGTGCATCGCCTCTTCGAGGTTGCCAATGGTGGCAGAGATGCCCCAAATCCTCATGGCAGGCGCGTGGGACTTTAAGGCCGCAGCTGCCAATTCCATTTGGACTCCGCGCTTGTTGCCCAACAAATCATGCCATTCGTCGACCACCAGCGCCTCAACCCCTCCGAATCGCTTGGCCGCGCCTTTTTTGGCCAGCATGACGTGCAGACTTTCTGGTGTTGTGACCAATATTTCAGGCAACCTCCTGTCCTGTTTCTGTTTTTCGGAAGAGGGCGTATCTCCCGTCCGAATGCCACATTTCCAATCCACATCGCTTTGGGCCAACAGCCTACAAGCGGAGCCGTGAATTTCTTTGGCCAAAGCGCGAATAGGCGTGATCCACAACACCCTCAACCCTCCGGGCGGACCTCCACCCAAAACGGCAGGAACCAAGACGCTGTATGTCTTTCCGCTCCCCGTTGGGGCATTGACCAAGCCATCACCACCGCGAACAAACCAATCCCAAGCCTCCGCCTGAAAAGGAAACGGCGCCCAGCCCAAAGCCTGAAAAAACGCGTTTCCCGGTTCAAACACCATGGTGCGTGCCGGCTTTGAGCAATGTGTCGTTGGAAATTTTGGCTTGTCTTCCACACTGCAATAATCCCCTGAATACCCCTAGTGTTCCTACCTTCACGAAACATGAGAGGAAAAGTTCAATTGACTGGGCTCTTTGCCCTGCTCTGCGCCATGTTGTTTGCCGTTCCAAACGCGCAGGCACAAGACCCCAAATACAACCGGATGTTGGAAGATTTGGTGGACGGTAAGTATGAGCGCGTTTTGTTCCGCGCCATCGGTTTCACAGAGAAAGAGGCCACCAAGAAGCATCCGGAACCATACGCGTACATGGCACGGGCCTATTTGCTCATTCACCAAAGTGATGACCCCGCCCTCAAGGAGAGCTACCCCAAGGCTTTGAAAGAAAGCTTGAAGTACTGCACCAAGTTTATCAAGAAGGATAAGGAGGGCGAATACGTCCCCGACCTCTTGGACTTCATTGAAGATCTAAGGGCAGAAACCATTGCTGCTGCAGACACAGAAATGGATGCAGAGAAATATACCCGAGCCAAGAGTTTGTATGCCTACCTCTCTAAGCTCGACAAGACCGACCCCTCGGCCTATGTGATGCTGGGCATGGCCAACTACTACGCACGCTCCACACGAGACGCTACTGAGCATTGGGGAACCGCCATGCAGCTGATGGGCAGCATGACGGGGCGCCTCTCCGCTTCTGAAGAAACAGAATTGTACAGAGACGAACCGTTGACAGAGTCCATGAGGGCCTTGCTCAAAACAGGACTGATTCGGGCATCTGAGCAACTTGACGCTGACGGCCAACGCACCCAAGCCATCGAACTCCTCGAGAATGGACTCCCCATTTTTGAAGGAGACCGAAGCTTCATGGTGACATATGGCGCCATCGTGGGATGATTCGCGAAGACGGTTCAAGCCTGATTCGCAACGTCAAGGACAACCCGCTGCTCGATCCCGACAGCAAGGAACCCCTCGAAATTCTTCACCTCGAGGACAACGACTTGGACGCCGCCATTTTCAAGGCGGCTGCACTCAGGTGTACCAGAGAATTAATTGTTCATCGCGTGGCTTCGATCCGCGAATTCACCCAAGCGCTGCAGGAATCGAAGCCCCACCTCATTTGTGCGGACCACCTGCTGCCGGACGGGTCCGCTATTGATGCGATTCAAGAGTCCATCAAGCAGCATCCCGAAGTGCCGTTCATGGTCATCACAGGGGCAGGTGAAGAAGAGCTGGCTGTGGACTACATCAAAGCAGGCGCAGCCCACTACCTCTCCAAAAGGAAGCTCGATCTGTTTCCCGAAGTCTTGGATACAGTTCTGGACACCTATCGAACCAAAACCTTGCACGCTTGGTCGGAAATTGAGCGCCAGCGCCTCACCGATGAGCTCCTGGCATTGATCAGAAGGGTGGCCGAGGAGCGAGATGAAGAAAAAAGAAGCCTGTCCAGGGACATTCACGACCAGCTGGGTCAGGAATTGACCGCACTCAAGTTGGGTCTGTATTGGATTGACAATCAAATCCGAAAGCTCCCCCCAGAATCTGGTCATTCTGAAGTCCTCCAAAAAATAGAGCACCTCATCACCCTCAACACCTCCATCATTGGGGAGGTTAGGAACATTGCGCACGCCCTGCGACCAGTGGTCCTCGACCAAGTTGGACTTTCCGCTGGTCTGGAGACGCTTGTTCAGGATTTCAACCGCAGAGAAAAAACGTTCTGCGGCCTGAATCTCGACCCCCTCCCCAACCTGTCTGAACGCTTGAGGACCGACATATTCCGAATCGTACAAGAAGCGTTGACCAACATTTCGAGGCATTCGGACGCCAATCTGGCCTACATCTCTCTCAAGGTGGGTTCAGAAAAAATCACCCTCGAAATTGGAGACGATGGTGCGGGGATGCCCAAAGCCAAACGGGGAAACCCCGTCATTGGTCTGGGTATGGTGGGCATGCGCGAACGGGCTCGGAATCACGGCGCACAGTTCAATGTCACATCAAAGGACCAAATGGGAACCTCTATTGTGATCGAATTCGACATCCCATCTTCTTCGTAAATTACCCCTATGGACAAAAAAACTGTCGTGCTCTGCGACGACCACAACATTGTCAGGGCAGGTCTCCGACAAATTGTAGAAGGCTTTGGAAACTTTGAGGTCTTAGATGATGTGGCGTCTGGAGAAGCCCTGTTTCCGCTTTTTATGAAGCAGGTTCCAGACGTACTTCTGCTGGACATCAGTCTTCCGGGACGAAGTGGTCTCGAGGTGCTCAAGCAGATTCAATCGATGTATCCTCAAATAGCTGTCTTGGCATTGAGCATGTACCCCGAAGACCAGTTCGCCATCAGAATGGTCAAGGCTGGTGCAAGGGGTTACTTGCACAAAGACAGTGCACCCCACGTATTGGAAGACGCCATGCGGACCATCGTTTCCGGCAAACAGTTCATCAGTGCAGAACTCACACGCCTGATGATTGAAGAAATGGCCAAGGACGACAGCGACCTGCCCCACAAGAATTTATCGGATCGGGAATACGAAGTGCTGCTGTTCATTGGCGAAGGGAAATCCATGACGGACATCGCAGCTCAATTGAGCCTGAGCATCAAAACAGTGAGTACCTACAGAAGTCGCATCCTAGAAAAAATGAGGCTCAAGAGCAATTCTGACTTGGTCAAATACATCTTGCTACACGACCTCGCTCCTGGAGGTGCAGATCCCGGACAATCAGGACACTGACAAACGACACAGAAGAATCCCACCCGCTCAAGGGTGGTCAAGCTGACAAAAGTTTGCAGCATTCGTCCCCAACTTGAAGGGATGCTGACGCCCGACTGGAAAAGTGCCCGTTCTCACATTTCGGAGAAAGTAGGAACGGGTGCACCCCTTCCATCGAGATTGAACCAAGGCTCATCCCGCCCCACAGGCCAGAGAATCGCTGCCAACTCAGGCCAAAGTTCCATCACCATCCTGGCCGAAGACGGAAACAACAGGTCCAAAGTCATCTTAATGGAAGCCCCAAGCGTTGTCACTAACGCCCAGCTTCAACTCAAAAAGTTGGCCCAAAGGCAACCGGGTGTCCCTGTCATCCTCATTCTGGATACACAACGGGAAGACATTCAAGGGTTCCTTTCTCTGCCCGTAGCCGATTTTCACGACTGGCGAAGCAGCGAGGCTTTGCTCGATCAAAGGGTGAATCGGCTCTCCCGTTCTTCCGTGAGCCCCCCCTTAAACCCGCTCTCTTTAAGACTCATCCAAGAAGAGATGCAACTGTGGCAGTCGCTCTTTGAGCAGTCAGGTGCGGGCATGATCACCGGGCAGGCACAACTCTTGCTCGAGGCCCTACGTCAGCCCTCAAACACCACGCAAAATCAGCAGGATCTCGAAGTCTTAACCTTGGGAGACACGCTGCTTTCTCACGTGATTTGGGAACTCAACAATAAAGAGTCCATCCAATTGTTGGGCCTCAAAGAGCCGGTCTCTTTGTCCAACCAGTTCCTAAAAAAACTGCAACCTTCTCGACCGCGAGAGTTCATGAAGTTATTGGCTCAATTGGGCGACACCGTCAACCTCATCCAAAACGAAGTTCGATACACCGCCGATGATGGGTCGGTGAGACACCTTACCATTGGCATCAGCATCGCCTCTGAAAAGGACAACCTGTTGCTGCTGACCATTCTCGACAATACCCAAAGGGTGAAACTCGAGGACGAGTTGCGTGAAAACTTAAAACTCTTGGAAGACCGGGTTGCACAACGCACCAAAGACATTGCACTCAGCCACCAAAGACTGGCTTCTGAAAGCACTCAAAGGCAAAAACTCACGGGACAGCTGAGAGAAAACTTCGCGCACATCACCCAAAGCGTCATTGGGGCCAAGCGGATCATGGAAGTGGCGTTGCCGAGCCGAGAGGAGCTCAACTCCGTCTTCCCGAACTCTCTGCTCATCGACCGCCCCAGGGACATTATGGGGGGGGACTTCTTGTTTACTGGCGTCAAAAAAGGCAAAAAGACACTCGCACTGATCGACAGCACGGGACACGGAATTCCCGGAGCCATGGTCTCGCTGATGGGCTCGTCCCTCATCAACAAGGCCTTCACGGCTCTAGATACTGCCTGCCCTTCAGACATCTTGGCACTATTCCAGAAGGAGTTTGACATCCGCATGCAGGTCAGCCAAGGCACGCCTCAGATGTATGGGTTCGATGCGGCCATCATGACGTTGGACCCCGAGAGCCAGACCATCTCATTTGCCGGGGCCCGGGGAGATCTTTTCAGGGTGAGCAACGGGACAACGCAAACCGTGAGGGGCTCTAGAGCCAGCATCGACCTGATGGGACACCCCGCCAATGCGGCCAAACCTTTTGTATACGAACTCCACACGTTGGACTATCAAAAGGGAGACCAATTCTATTTGATTTCGGATGGCATACGGGACCAATTCGGTGGCGAAAGCAACCGAAAACTGGGCCGAAAAAGGCTCTGTGACATCCTGGCCGCCCACAGCACACTTCCCACACTGGAACGGGAGAAAGCCATCCAAAAGGACCTCCTCATCTGGAAAGGGGCCAATGCCAAAGTCGACGACGCGACCTTGGTGGGCATTCAATGCTGATCTCCGCGACCAACTGGGACTGGTTCAACGGTCGAATGACACGTTGATTCCACGCTCACCTGCGGCGTACATGCGTTCAATGATGCCCACAACTTTGAGCCCTTCAAGGGCATTGGTTGAGATTTTGCCTTTACCCCTCAGCGTCTCAAAGACATTCTCAAAAACGTAACCGTGGTTCGCTGCACTGCCTTTGTAATGGCCGTAATCATTGGCCGGGTTAGAGGGTGGCAATTCGGGCATTTCGTACCCCCGAATATTGCAGTACTCCACCTCATTCATGTACTGCCCCCCTACTTTGACTGTGCCGTTTTCGGCGACGATGGTCAGAGAACTCTCGAAGTTGGCCTCGGCCACTGCGGTAGAAAATTGCAAGGTGCCCATTCCACCCTTCAAGAATTCAAACATGACCAGCCCGGAGTCTTCGAACGCGGTGTTGTGCGCATGCGTGAAATCCGCGAAGCGCGCAGTGAAGTTGGACATGTCTCCGAAAAGCCAATACACGATGTCTATGAAGTGGCTGAATTGCGTAAACAGCGTTCCACCGTCTAAATCGATGGTTCCTTTCCATGGAATCTTCCCATAATACCGGTCATCTCGGTTCCAAAAACAGTTCACCTGTACCATTTGGATCTTGCCCAGCACTCCTGAATCCACAGTCTCTTTGAGCCAAATGCTCGGTGGGCTGTACCGATTTTGCATGACACAAAACACCTGTCGGCCCACTTCCAATGCTTTGTGAAGCACCCGCTCTCCTTCGGCCCTGTTCAAGGCCATGGGCTTTTCGATGACCACATGGTGCCCCGCTTCAAGGGCCATTTCAGCCTGTGGTGCGTGCAGTCCATTGGGGGTACAGATGCACACCACATCTACTTCTGGATGCCGAGTCAGCATCTCTGTGATGTCACCATAAAATTCAAAATCATCGGCAACACCCAGCTCATCTTTGGAGCGGACATCGCATCCGGCAACCAACTCACAACCGGGCTGTCTGCGGACCATTTCAGCATGCCGCTTGCCAATGTGGCCCATGCCAACCACTGCGAATCTCAAAGGCGTCGTCATCATCTATTCTCTGCAAAGGGAAAGCCTTTTCGCCCTCCTCGCGCAAAAGTCGTGAAAACGCTGCACTAACCCTGAAAATCCCCTGCTTCAAAGTAGGATGGGACCTGAATCATTCGGCTCCCATACCAACTGAACATCTCACCGTCCACCAATTGGGCGGGGAGACCTCCACACTCCTCCAAGTGAATTTCCTTGAACGGAAACGGTTCTGAAGGCAGCAACACCCCTTCTACACCGGCACGGATCACATCATCTATGCCGCATTCAGGATACCGCGGCAATTCCGGCCATGGCGACCAACCCCACCAGCGCAACACATCTTGGATGTAAGCATCCGATCCCGCCCACATCCAAGGAGAACGCCATACGGCATAAGCCACTTTGTGGAATGGCGGTGAAAATGTGTCTTGACCGCGGGTCCATGACGCACGAACCTCCCGGGCCATGTCCTCCCCTGCCTGCGCACACCCTACCAACTGCCCCAGATCGGCGAGCAATTGAAAAGCCCGTTCTACCGACCGAACGTCGCATACCCAGCAAGGTATTCCAGCAATCTCCAGCGCCATGACATCCTGTGCATCGTTCTCTTCCAAATTGGCCAGGACCAAATCGGGCTTGAGATCCATAATGGACGCCAAGTTGACGCCTTTGGTGCCGCCAATGCGTGCGCGCGCTCTTCGCAAGTGATCGGGACGGACACAGAACTTTGTAAGCCCGACAATCCGGTCCTCCGCCCCCAAATCGACCAAGGTTTCTGTCAGAGAAGGGACCAGAGAAACAATCCTCTGGGGAATCCCATCTAAAGTGAGGGGAATCCCCCTGTCATCCACTGCCACCATGAAGTGACAAAGATGCACCCTCAGGCGTCGCTTTTGCGACAAACCTGTCAGTCCATGCCACAGACTGCGACAACATGTCAGTCTCTGAGACTTCTGCTGCGCTTGGCACTGCATTTGACTGTAGCCCAGCGAGCCGCAAGGCCACCCTGAAGCGAAAACCCTACAAATTCCACATATGAGCAAAATCATCGGTATCGACCTCGGCACAACCAACTCTTGTGTTGCCGTAATGGAAGGCAACGAGCCTGTGGTCATCAACAACAGCGAAGGCAAGCGCACCACCCCATCCATGGTGGCCTTCGTGGCAGACGGCGAACGCAAAGTCGGAGACCCCGCAAAGCGTCAAGCCATCACCAACCCCACCAAGACCATCTCCTCCGTGAAGCGTTTCATGGGGCAGATGTACAGCGAGGCTTCCAAAGAATCCGGAAGGGTTCCCTACGAGGTGGTCGAAGCTGACGGTGGAACCGCCCGGATCAAGATTGACGACCGGAACTACAGCCCGCAGGAAATCAGCGCCATGATCCTGCAAAAGATGAAGAAGACCGCTGAGGATTACCTCGGCACGGAAGTGACCGGAGCGGTCATCACCGTTCCTGCTTACTTCAATGACAGCCAGCGTCAAGCCACCAAAGAGGCGGGCGAAATCGCAGGGCTCGAAGTCAAGCGGATCATCAACGAGCCCACAGCGGCGGCATTGGCCTATGGTTTGGACAAGAAGTCCATCGACCAAAAAATCGTGGTGTTCGACCTCGGAGGTGGAACCCATGATGTCAGCATTTTGGAACTCGGCGACGGCGTCTTCGAAGTGTTGTCCACGGACGGAGACACCCACCTCGGTGGCGATGACTTCGACCAGATCATCATCGAATGGCTCGTCTCTGAATTCAAAGACGAGAATGGCGGATTGGATCTGAGCAAGGACCCCATGGCGTTGCAGCGCTTAAAAGAGGCCGCAGAAAAGGCCAAAATTGAGCTGAGCAGCACCAACAATACGGAGATCAACCTCCCTTACATCATGCCGGTCGACGGCGTGCCCAAGCACCTCGTGCGCTCATTGAGCAGGGCGAAGTTTGAGCAACTGGCTGACAGCCTCATCAAGCGCACAATAGAACCTTGTCGCACAGCGATGAAGGCGGCTGGACTGGACAACAGCGACATTGACGAGGTGATTCTAGTTGGAGGTTCAACCCGAATCCCATCCGTTCAAGATGCGGTCAAGGCCTTTTTCGGAAAGGAGCCTTCTAAAGGCGTCAACCCCGATGAGGTGGTGGCCGTTGGTGCTGCCATCCAAGGCGGTGTCCTGAGTGGAGATGTCAAAGACGTGCTCCTGTTGGATGTCACTCCCCTCTCCCTCGGTATCGAGACCATGGGAGGCGTGATGACGAAATTGATC
>CBFHUP010000041.1:0-27155 GCA_965659115.1 uncultured Flavobacteriales bacterium
GCAGGGTGCGTGATGTGCGGAAAATGACGGCGCAAAGCGTCGTGATCACATTAGATCCGGGGGCTGCCTTGCCCCGTTTCAGACATACTCCAGGACAGAGGGTCACCTTTTGTTTGAACATCAACGAGAACCCTTCTTTTAGGAGTTATAACTTGGTCAATGCAGTGGGAGACCTCCCTCAAGTGGCCGTCAAACAAGTGGCCCAAGGTGGATGCTCACAAATGTTCAACGAACAATTGCAAGCCGGCGACATGTTGGAGGTGGCCCCGCCCACCGGACATCTCTACGACCATCGTCTAGATCACAAAGCCCACCACCTTCTTTTGTTTGCCGCTGGCAGTGGCATCACGCCCATGTTCTCAGTGGCCCAACATGCGCTCAAGGCAAGGCCCGACCACCGTGTCACATTGATTTATGCCAACTCCACGGCGAGAAGCATCATGATGCAGCAAGACCTCGACCGCATGGCACATTCCCACCGCCTCGAGGTGTTCCACGTATTGGGCGACGGCGCTACTGGGGAAGACCTTTCTACAGGCCGATTGGATCACGCCAAACTGAACCGATTGTTCGAGCAGTTCCGATCAAAAGACCTGCCGGAAGCGGCTTTTCAATCGGGCCCATCGGGCTTTATGAACTTGATACAAGAGGCTGCGCAACGTCAAGTACGCCCCTTGAAAGTGAAGCCGTATTCCTTTGCTCAACAGCCGTTCATCCATCCCGAGGAACAGTGCTCGAAATCTAAAGACGCTGAAGTCACCATCACTGTCAATGGCGTCACACACATCTTGCCTTCGGTCTCCAGGCGCATGACGTTGTTGGATGCTGCCGACGAGGCTGGGATTGCCATGACAGCGAACTGCAAAAGCGGCATATGTCACCGTTGCAAGGCAAAACTGATTTCAGGACAAACGTTCCAAGCGCCGCCTGTCCATGCAGGGAGAAGGCCAGAAAACGGTTGGATCCTATGTTGCCAAGAGCGTCCGGGCAGCCAAAAAGTGGAAATCGAAGTCGGCTGATTCAGAGCCGGTTGTCGATCATAGTGGTGCCCGGATACCGATCCTTATCAAATGAGAAAGCCCCCTCAGGAGAGGGAGCATCTCCCTCAAAGGCTTTGACTTCATACAGCACATCGGTGCCTTCACGCCCCTTCACAACCAGTTTGACCACTTGCAATACCTGTGGGTCTATGAAGCATTGAATCGTATGAAAACTGCGCTCCTCAGCCCCTGTTGGGTGCAAGTCTACCCTGGCCAGCATCCTCCCCTCTGATTCAGACTCGCCCTTCCACACTTTCTTGAAGTCCGCTTCCCAAATCGTGAACATTTGAGCCGGATCCACTCCATCCTCAGCGATTGTCTCTGCATCATCGATGTAGCATTCCCCCATTTCAGGTTCGTAGGTCCAGACGGTATTGCCATCGCACACAATCACATAATCGCCGAGCTGCAGGTGGTAGCGTTCCCCTTCGATCCAAACCTCTCCAGTTTGATCCATCTGAAAATCGCTTTGCACATCAATCATTTGTGAGATGTACTGAGCGTGAACCGAGCCGTATTGCTGCATTTGCGCTGATACTTTACCCAACAACTCCTCTGCACGGGGGTCTTCAGACTGTGCCGAGACCGTGAATGAGAAGGACAGCAAAACCGCACAAATGCCTGAGATTGGAGACAGGAATGATTTCATAGAGGCGTCGAAATTAATCGGAGATTTCATGTTCAGAACCACTCCCACGCAACAACTGTTCCAAAGTCATCTCATCTGGCACCAAAACCTTGCGCGCTTTGGAGCCTTCGAAGGGGCCAATGATGCCCGCAGCTTCCAGCTGATCCACCAGCCTTCCCGCCCGGTTGTAGCCCAATTTGAGCTTGCGTTGCAGCAATGATGTGGACCCCTGCTGGTGCAGGACCAAAATTTTTGCGGCCTCTTCGAAGAGGCTGTCCCTTTCTTCACCTGCGATGTCCGCCATTTGCTCGCTGTGTTCGTCTGGAACCTCTGGCAATATCAACGCATCGGGATACCCCCTTTGGCTGCCAATGAAATCGGTAATGGCCTCCACTTCTGGAGTGTCTACAAAACCACATTGCAGGCGGATCAAATCATTTCCTGTGGAGAGCAGCATGTCGCCTCGGCCTATCAACTGGTCAGCGCCTCCAGCATCCAAGATGGTCCGACTGTCCACCTTTGAAGTGACCCTGAACGCCACGCGGCCCGGGAAGTTGGCCTTGATGGTGCCTGTTATGATGTTCACTGAGGGACGCTGGGTGGCAATGATCAAGTGTATGCCAATGGCCCTCGCCAACTGAGCCAAACGGGCGATGGGCATTTCGACTTCCTTGCCTGCCGTCATGATCAAATCGGCAAACTCGTCGATCACCAGCACGATGTACGGCAGGTAGCGGTGTCCATTTTCGGGATTGAGCTTGCGCCGGACGAATTTGGCATTGTACTCCTTGAGGTTCCTGCACTGGGCATTTTTGAGCAGCTCGTAACGCTGGTCCATTTCCAAGCAGAGCGACTTGATGGTCCGCACCACCTGACTGTTGTCGGTGATGATGGCTTCCTCGGTATCGGGGAGTTTTGCGAGGTAGTGGCGCTCAATGTGGTTGAACAGGGTGAGCTCCACTTTCTTGGGATCCACCAGCACGAACTTCAATTGGCTGGGGTGCTTTTTGTAGAGGAGCGAAACCAACATGGCATTCAATCCCACCGACTTTCCCTGGCCTGTAGCACCGGCCATGAGCATGTGGGGCATCTTGGCGAGGTCAAAGACGTACGTCTCGTTGGAGATGGTCTTTCCAATGGCAATTGGCAAGGCGGCATCGCTGTTCTGAAACTTGTCGCTGGCGATCAACGAACGCATGCTCACGACATCGGGGTTGGAGTTGGGCACCTCGATGCCAATCGTGCCGCGGCCAGGTATGGGCGCGATGATGCGGATGCCCAACGCCGCAAGACTCAGAGCGATGTCATCCTCGAGATTTTTGATTTTGGAGATGCGCACGCCCGGGGCCGGCACCAGCTCATACAGGGTCACCGTCGGCCCGATGGATGCTTTGATGCTGGCAATCTCAATGCCGTAGTTGCGCAGGGTATCCTCAATGCGCTTTTTATTGGCCTCCAGCTCTTCATGGCTGACCTCGGTCTTGCCTGAGCCGTGGGAAGCCAGCAAATCAATGTTGGGCAACTCATAATGGCTCAAATCCAAGGTGGGATCGTATTCGCCGAAAGCCTGAACCTTGGCGTCAATTTCATCCTCGGTGAGGGCCGCTTCTTCTGCCGCCACCTCGACTTCTAGGACAGCAGATCCCGTCTCAGGTGCCGGAGGGTTGGGTTCCTCATGCTCCACTTCAGGGGCAGGCTCTGGGACCTGTACCACTGGATCGGTGTTCTCTGGTTCCACCACAGGCCGGGCATGGGGTTTTTTCGGCTGAGGCTCTTCCCCGGAATCCGGGCTGACCGGAATGCGGCTGGGATCCAAATAGGGGTCCCATCCATCTTGGTCGGTCGTCCCTTGCACCTGCTCTTCGACAGAGGTGGTGGTTTCTGTTGATACAGTTTGCCGCAAAGTCTGGTCTTCCTGATGCCCCGCTCCGATCTCCTCCGCGCCGTCTTCTTCGAAGGCCTCTTCCTCCTCTTCCCATGCCGAATCGCGCGCGAAAAACTCCCGCAATCCCACCGATACGGAGGGGTGGGCGATGGCCCAAATGGCATACGATGCCGCCATCACCAAAACGGACCCTGTCACGCCCAAAGCAAAGCGGCTCCATTGGGTCATCCACAACCCTACTGCCCCCACCAAGTGGTCATTGCCCCAACCGGAGATCAAGCCTGTTTCGGCATCAAAACTCAAAGTCAACAACCCCACAGTCCAGGGGAGCAAGACCGCGGCCACACATACGTTTCGCAGCGCCCTGCCGATGTGTGGCATGCGCTCGGGGGCCATGAGTTTGACTCCCGCAGCGAGGCACCATGCTCCGAATAAAGGGGCGGCAATGCCAAATCCGCCGCGCATGAAGGTGAAGGCCCACCGCGCCCCCAATGCCCCGAGGAAATTGCGGAAACTCCCTTCTCCGGCTTCCGTGCCGCTTTGTATAAATCGGATGTCCTCGGCGCCGGTGAGCATCGCGCTTACACCTGACAACAGCATGAAACTGCCCGCAGCGACACACAACACGCCGCCGGTTTGTCTGACCCTGGGGTCGCGCAACCAAGCCGTGCGCTCTTGCCAGACCGCTTTGCGTTCCGCACGACGCGCATCTCGCTCCTCCATTCTCATCCTGCGTTCTTCTGCCTTTTGCTCCCTTCGGGTGGCGCCAGTTTTCTTTCCAGCAGCCTTTCCACCCCCCTTTTTTCGGGTTGGAGTGGACGCCACCTTCTCCGCGCTCCCCTTTTCTTCTAAGTCGAGACGGCGGTTCCTCGGCGCACTCTTCGCGTTGGACTTCCTTGATTTACGGGGTACTGAGGCTCGTGGTGACATCATTTCGAAATTAGGTTGGACACCTAATCCAACGAGAAGTGTCGACCTTGCTTATTCACAAGAGGAATGGGAGGGAGAAATACCTATCTTTGCCCTCCATTTTCCCTGAGCATGGCGAAGAAAGGTAATCGCGTACAAGTTATCCTCGAGTGCACCGAGCACAAGGAGTCCGGCATGGCTGGAACGTCACGTTATGTGACGACGAAAAACCGTAAGAACACTCCCGAGCGGATTGAGTTGAAGAAATACAACCCAATCCTTCGGAAGATGACGGTTCACAAAGAGATCAAGTAACCCCCAATCTGAGAAACTATGGCTAAGAAGACCGTTGCATCGCTGCAGAAAGGAGGTGGAAAGCAGCACACCATGTGCATCAAGATGTACAAGAGCCCCAAGACCGGGGCGTACGCTTTCCGTCAAGAAGTCGTGCACAACGACAACATCAAGGCTTGGTTCGCGAACTGAATTCGCACCATGGCTTGCCCTGAAGGGCACCCCGAGGGCCGTCTTCCATACCCGGGAAGCCGGCCCTCGTTGCATTCACCCCCTACCTTAGACCCATGTCATTCTTCAAAAGGCTCTTCAGCTCGGAAAAGAAGGAAACCCTCGACCGGGGTTTGGCCCGCACAAAGCGCGGCGTTTTGGAAAAGCTGTCCCGCGCAGTCATGGGCAAAAAGGACATTGATGCCGATGTCCTTGAGGAGTTAGAAGAAGCACTGATCACCAGTGACATCGGGGTCCAAACCACCACGCGCATCATCGAGCGCATCGAAGAGCGCACCTCCCGCGCTTCGTCCAAATCGATCGACTTGCTGCTCCCCATGCTGCGCGAAGAGATCGCGGGCATGTTGGAGCACAACCGGGGAAACCAACCTACAGATTTGGGCATCCCCCCTACCGAAGGTCCTTATGTGTTTTTGATCGTCGGGGTGAACGGCGTAGGCAAAACCACCACCATCGGTAAACTGTGCCACCAGTTCGCTGCCCGAGGGCTCAAAGTCACAGTGGGCGCTGCAGATACGTTTCGTGCCGCAGCCGTGGACCAACTCAAAGTATGGTCGGAACGCACCGGGGCTCACTTTGTGTCGCAAGGCCAAGATGCCGACCCCGCTGCCGTCGCTTTCGATGCGGTTCAGAGCGCCGTAGCCAAAGGACATGATGTGGTGCTGATCGATACTGCAGGGCGTCTCCACAACAAAAAACACCTCATGGACGAACTGTCCAAGATCAAACGGGTGATGCAAAAAATCGCCACTGGTGTGCCCCACGAGGTTCTGCTCGTTCTCGATGGCTCTACCGGCCAAAACGCCCTCGAACAGGCCAAGCAATTCACGGCTGCCACAGAGGTATCCGGTTTGGTCCTGACGAAACTCGACGGAACCGCCCGCGGAGGCGTTGTGATCGGCATCGCCGAGGAATTCAAAATTCCCGTGCGCTTCATCGGGGTGGGTGAGCAACCCGAGGACCTTCAAGTATTCAACGCCATGGAATTTGTCGATTCATTGTTGCCCGAGTCCTTTGGCTCTGAAAACCCCACTTCATGAGGGCCCGAACTTCATCCCGCCGGCGCGCACATGTGGTCACCCTCGGTTGCGCCAAAAACACCTTTGACTCCGAAGTCCTGATGCGTCAACTCGAAGCCAACGACTTCGACGTCACGCACGACACCCCCGTTGATGCAGCTCCTGTAGTGATCATCAACACCTGCGGCTTCATCGAGAGCGCCAAGCAGCAGAGCATCGAGACGATCCTTCAATTTGCCGACGCCAAACAAGATGGCCGTGTGGAGCGCGTTTACGTGACCGGCTGCCTGAGTGAGCGTTACCGCGACGAACTGGAGCAGGAAATTCCCGATGTGGACGCTTATTTCGGAACGCGAGAGCTGCCCAAACTGCTCAAGACGCTCAACGCAGACTACCGCAAGGAATTGGTAGGCGAACGCCTGCTTTCCACACCCCAGCATTACGCTTATCTGAAAATTGCAGAAGGCTGCGACCGCCCCTGTGCGTTTTGTGCGATCCCACTGATGAGGGGCAAGCACCGCTCCACCCCCATTGAGGACCTGGTGAAGCAGGCCGAGGGGTTGGCTGCCCAAGGCGTGAAGGAACTCATTCTCATTGCCCAAGACCTGACATACTATGGGCTTGACCTCTACAAAAAGCGCCGACTGGCCGAGCTTGTAGACGCTTTGAGCGAGGTCGAGGGCATCGATTGGATCCGCCTGCACTATGCTTTCCCCAGTGGATTCCCGATGGATGTGCTCGATGTGATGGCGGCCCGTCCCAACGTGTGTCATTACCTCGATATGCCGCTGCAGCACGGTGCCGACCAAGTACTCAAGAACATGCGCCGGGGCATCACCCGCGAGAAGACAGCCAAACTGTTGGCCGACATCCGCTCGCGTGTTCCCGACATCGCCATTCGCACCACCTTGATCTGCGGATTCCCAGGAGAAACAGAAGAAGACCACCAAGAAATGCTCGATTGGGTGGCCGAAAGCCGCTTTGACCGCTTGGGCTGTTTCACATACAGCCACGAAGAAGACACCCACGCTTACAACATGGAGGACGATGTCCCAGAAGATGTCAAGCGTCGCCGCGTTGAAGAGGTCATGGCCTTACAGGCCGGCATCAGCGCCGAACTCAATGCCGCCAAAGTGGGCAAGACTTTTAGGGTACTCTTTGACCGCAATGACGCCGGAGTGTTCATTGGGCGCACCCAGTTTGACAGTCCAGATGTGGATTGCGAAGTCCGTGTAGAAGCTGGCGAGGACACCTACGTCCGCCTCGGCGACTTTGCCGACGTCACCATCGAGTCTGCTACTGAATTCGACTTGTTCGGCCGCTTGGCATGAGTACCATCTCCTACCCCGTAATGGAGGCCTTTGCCACCGTGCAGGGCGAAGGAGCGCATTCCGGCACCCCCAGCTGGTTCTTAAGGCTGGGCGGATGCGATGTAGGGTGCGTTTGGTGCGACGTCAAAGAAAGTTGGGATATCGATGCCCATCCCAAGCAGAGTCTGGAGGCCATTGTGGCCGCAGCAGTGGACAGCGGTCGCAAAGTCGTTGTGGTCACAGGCGGTGAGCCGGCCATGCACAACCTTGATCCATTGACGGACGCCTTGCATCAAGCAGGCCTCAAGACCCACATTGAAACCAGTGGCGCCCACGCCCTGACCGGCACTTGGGACTGGGTCACCCTAAGCCCAAAGAAATTCAAGCCCTGTCGAGAGGATGTCTACCCCAAGGCAGACGAGCTCAAGGTGGTTGTATTCCACCGCAGCGATATGGACTGGGCCGCAGAACACGCCGAGCGTGTGCGTCCCGGTTGTGCTTTGTTTCTGCAACCAGAATGGGACAAGCGCGACGAAGCCACCTTTTGGATCCTGTCGTGGATCGCGGCTCGGCACGGATGGCGCATCAGCCTCCAAACCCACAAGTACATCGGGATTCCCTAATTCCGGAAAGTCGGAGTCTTGCCCCTCAATGCTTGCGCTAAAAGAGCGTCTTGCCCGCACGGGGTGACTCAGGGCGCGAAATTGCCCCTTGCCAATAAGGCGGGCCTGTGTCAGACCCCGCCCAACCAATCCACCCCTTCGACGCCCTTGCGCAACCAGGTGAGCGTTTCCGCCTGAGGTGAACCTTCTGGGGGTTGATGGTCATACTCCCAATGGGCCCGAGAAGGCAGGCTCATGAGTATGCTCTCGGTGCGTCCTCCAGAGACCAACCCGAAGCGGGTGCCGCGGTCGTGGACGAGGTTAAACTCCACATATCGGCCCCTGCGTAAACCTTGCCAATGCATGTCATCGGCATTGACAAAGCTCTGATAAAATGGAGCCGCGCGCTCCTTGTAAATCCTGGCATACGCGCTGGAGAGGTCGACACAAAAGGCCAGCGCTTCCTCTCGGTCGGCACTGCCATCTCGGCCAATATGGTCAAAGAAGATGCCCCCCACTCCCCGGGATTCGTTGCGGTGGGGCAAACTGAAATAACGGTCTGCCCAAGGCTTAAACACACTGTAATCGGCCACTGCATGGCGGTCGCAAACGGCTTTGAGTTCGCGGTGAAACGCCTGGGCTTCTGTGGGTACGATGTAGTGCGGTGTCAGATCTATACCCCCTCCGAACCACCACGTCCCGTCATCCAACGTGAAGTACCTGACGTTCATGTGAATGATGGGCACATGCGGGTTGCAGGGGTGCAAGACGCTCGACACGCCTGTGGCTGCAAAACGCGCAGCAGAAGAATCCAATTGTTGGGCGAGTGCAGGTGTCACATCACCCTCGACCGCTGAAAAATTGAGCCCCCCTTTCTCAATCACCTTGCCCTCCTTGAGGATGCGGGTGTCTCCACCGCCGCCATTGGCCCGCTTCCAGTGATCGCGCGTCAAGCCCGCTTCATCATCAAACGCCATAAGCGCCGCAACTTGCTCGTTCTGAACAGTCCGAAAAGCCTCCTGAACCTTGGCCAAAAACTCGGTGTCGATCATCGGTCTTCTGCTTCTTTTTCAGCTCCTGAGCTGGGGGGATTCAGCTCTAACCATTTGAAATCTTCCTGCCTCATGAGCCTGACGGCACCATTGACAAGCCCTCCACCTTCGCCGTCTACAGCGCGCCAATCAAAGGCGTACTGGACGTTGCTCGGCGGTGTCCATGTTTGAATCAAACGTCCCCCATCGGCGATGACAATAGGCCATGCAGGGCCATGCGCGAGGGTCCAACCCAACACGTCCTTGAGGACATCGTGCGCCATCCACCCGTAACTTCCTGCAAGCCCCCCCCTCAACGCGGAGAGGCGTCGGGCCAGACAAAAATGTGTAGAATCAAAGGCCGCACGCAGCGACGAATCAGGCCATGCACCACCTCCATCCACCACCGTGAACCCCACCCGCTCGCGCAAATCGGGATCCAAAAAATCAAACCTCTTCCAATCCCCGTCTGCGTAAACCACAAAATCCAGAGAGTCACCCAACTGAATTTCAGTTTGTAACACCCCTGCAAAAGACCGGTTTGCCTTGCCTCCTGGCACGACCAAAACATTGCGGCGAACGTCTGTGAGCGAGTCACGCAAGGTTCCCAGACCGCGAGAAGCCACCTCCACCTCGCTCATCACGAGCAAGCTGTCCTCGGCAGCATGCCGGACCCAGGCGTCGCGAAATGCCGATTCGGCTTCGAGGTTGCGAATGTCTCCCGTCATCAGAAGCAACACCTGCTCGCCACGATGGCGCACGGCCACATGTTGGGCCAGCATTTGCATCCTCTGCGTCACCTGAGAATAGGGCATCAGCACCCCCGGTCTGTCTTTGGCCAACCTTGCCCCTAAGTCCGTCAAGGCCACATGCACGGCAGCTTCCATTCCCGGCCATTCACGGACTTCAAAAAATTGCGAGCGCTTGAGTGGCCCCAATGCAATGTGCACAGGACCTCCCCATTCCTGCAGGTCCTGCGGGACGCACAACAGGGCCCCTGATGTATCCCGACCTGTATCCAAAAAGCGCACTTCGAGGTGGGCACCCAAGCGCTGGTCGTCGTCCAACGCCATCCGAATCCCCGCAGCACAATCTTCTGCGATTTCCCGCAAACGGGCTTCTTGCCTGCTCAAGCTGTCTCGGCCAGAAAAAAACGGCAAAAAGACCGCAATACGCACCGTGTCCAAGGACCATGTCGGTGGCACTGGGCGCGGCCTTGGAGTGGTGTCACGCGTCCCCATCTGCACTGCTGAGCCCACGCCGTCTATCGCGGAGGGAACCGGGTCCGTTTGGGCGGGAAGGCTGTCGGTAGACGCGGATTCGATGGGATGATCCGGCGGCATTTCAACCGCTTGCGCGACGGTGGTTTTTGGAATGCGGAGCACATCCCCCTTGCGAATCCCCCCTTCAGCCCATGGATTCAAGGTGTAGAGTGCATTCAAATCCACCCCGTAGGACCGGGCGATTCCATAGGCAGTCTCTTTGCGCAGCACCGTATGGGTCGTCGGTGTCTGTGCTCCTGCCTCAACGAAGAGGAGCATGACACCCAACAAGACGAACAGACGTGAAAGGAGGCGCATCATTCCCATTCTATGGTGGCGGGTGGCTTGGAGGAAATGTCGTACACCACCCTATTGATCCCCCTGACTTTGTTGATGATGGCATTGGAAACTTCGGCGAGGAAGGCGTGCGGAAAGTCGACCCAATCGGCTGTCATCCCATCGGTAGAGGTCACCGCACGCAACGCCACCGCTTGCTCGTAGGTGCGCTCATCCCCCATGACGCCCACGCTTTGCACCGGCAATAAAATGGTCCCTGCCTGCCACACGCGGTCGTAATGCCCATGCTCACGGAGCTTGTCTGTCCAAATTCGGTCGGCATTCTGAAGCAACTCCACCTTCTCAGGGGTCACTTCTCCCAAGATGCGGATGCCCAGCCCTGGACCAGGAAAAGGATGGCGCCCCAGCAATTCCTGGGACATGCCCATTTCGCGACCTACCCGGCGCACCTCGTCTTTAAACAGCATGCGCAAAGGCTCCACCACTTGCAGCTTCATGTAATCGGGCAGCCCTCCCACATTGTGGTGCGACTTGATGGTGGCACTTGGACCGCCAGTCGCAGAAACACTCTCAATGACATCAGGATAAATGGTGCCTTGACCCAGCCATTTTACACCATCAAGCAGACCGCTTTCATGGTCAAATACATCGATGAATGTGGCTCCGATGGCTTTGCGTTTGCCCTCGGGATCCGAAACACCAGAAAGCGCCGCGTAAAACCGGTCCGCAGACCGCACTCCTTTGACGTTGAGGCCCAGGCCTTCATAGCCCTTCATCACTTCCTCGAACTCGTGCTTCCGAAGCAATCCGTTGTCGACGAAAATGCAAAACAGGCGGTCCCCAATGGCCCGGTGGAGCAACATGGCCGCAACACTGGAGTCTACCCCTCCGCTCAAACCGAGGACCACCCGGTCCTCACCCAACTGCTCCTTGAGCTCCTCTACAGTGGAGTCCACGAAGTGCGCAGGGGTCCAATCGGCGGCACAGCCACAAATGCCGTGCACATAATTCCGCAGGAGCGTGAGCCCCTCTTCACTGTGATAGACCTCCGGGTGGAACTGAATGCCCCAGGTGGGCTCTTCCCTGAACGAGAAACCCGCGTACTTCACATCGTGCGTTGAACAGGTCACTTGGGCCTTTTCGCCCACCGACTGTATGGTATCGCCATGGCTCATCCAGACCTGTTTTCCTTCGGTCATGCCCTCGAACAACCGATCCGAATTGTCGATGTGATTCAAATGGGCACGGCCGTATTCGCGGCTGTCGCTCGCTTCAACCCGTCCACCGCTGTCCTGAGCCAACCATTGCGCCCCAAAGCAGACCCCAAGTACAGGCCACTGTCCACGCACGCCCTCCAAATCGGGAGCTGGCGCATCGTCTTCTCGAACACTGTGCGGACTGCCTGACAAGATTACCCCCTTCCAAACCCGACCCAGCGCATCATCGGCAGGTGGGGTTTCGAGCAAAGTCCTCCAGTTTCCGTTCCACGGCTTGATCTCCGCGTAGGTGTTGAGCTCCCTCACCCTACGGGCAATGAGCTGGGTGTATTGAGAACCAAAGTCGAGAATCAGAATGCTGTCCATTGCGGGCGCGATATGGGCACGAAATTACGCTCGTGTTTCCGGCCTTCCACATGAACGCATCCACTGGAAGACTGTTGTTTTGCACCGTTGTTAAACGCTTCTCATGCTCTTCACCCCAGACTCCCCCTCTGCCCTTCCCCTTTTGCCCGGACTTCAACAGCGGAAATTGGTCCTTGCCAGTGCTTCACCCCGACGCAAACAGCTGATTGGGATGCTGGGCATCCCTTTCGAAATCCGCCCCATTGGTGCAGACGAGGTGTACCCTGAAAGTGTTTCCGGCACCGACATCCCGCGGTTCTTGAGCGAACTCAAGGCCCATGCTGCCTTGCCTAGTTTGACCGCAGAGGAAATCCTCATTACGAGCGACACAGTGGTTCAATTGGATGGCGATACCTTGGAAAAACCCGGTTCACCGGAGGAAGCCATGGGCATGATCCGCAGACTTTCAGGAAGAACCCATGAGGTCACAACTGCGTTTACAGTGGTGGATGGCCGGGCTCCTGACAAGCTTAAAACAGACCACGACACCGTCAGAGTGTCCTTCCTACACCTTTCGGACGAATTCATCCAACATTACGTGAATCACCACCAACCATTCGACAAGGCCGGCGCTTATGGAGCCCAAGATTTAATCGGCGCATGCGGCATTCATGCTCTTGAGGGCAGCTTTTACACCGTTATGGGCCTCCCTATGCACAAAATTTTTTCAACGCTCCAAGACCTTGATTAACAGGGCAATCGGGCGAGCTTCGATTTATTTCGTTCACTTTTTTTACAAATATCCTGAACAAGACCTCGGCTCTTCGGTTTTGGTGTGTACGTTGAACACGTTCAAAACCATACACAACAAATGAACCTTTCTTTAATTCTAGCCGACGCTTCGCTCTACATGAGTGAGCACTTTGACAGCCTGACAAGTTTCACCTTCTTCGTCGGTTGCATGGCCATGATGGCCGCATCTGTCTTTTTCTTCCTCGAAATGGGCAGCGTAGACAAAAAATGGAGGACGTCACTGCTCATCAGTGGCATCATCACATTTATCGCGTTCGTGCACTACTACTACATGCGCGATTACTACCTGGCTACAGGTGACAGCCCCATTGCATTCCGCTATGTGGACTGGACCTTGACCGTTCCGCTGATGTGTGTGGAGTTCTACCTCATCACCAAGAAAGCCGGTGGAACCATGGGCCTCATGTGGAAGCTCATCTTTGCTTCTGTCATCATGTTGGTGACGGGTTACTGGGGTGAGGCACTGGACCAAAGCAACGCTTGGCTCTGGGGTCTTTTCTCAGGCATCGCTTACTTCTACATTGTTTATCTCGTCTGGTTTGGTGAGGTCAAGCAATTGGCTGCAAACGCTGGAGGAGCTGTAGCTGAAGCCAACAAGTGGCTCGGATGGTTCGTGTTGGCCGGATGGGCGATTTACCCCATTGGTTACATGGCTGGAACCGGCGACTTCGGTGGCGGACAGTGGTACCAGGGTCTCTTTACCCTCGACATGGACGTCATCTACAACATTGGTGACGCCATCAACAAGATCGGCTTCGGTCTCGTGATTTACGCTTTGGCCATCAAGGACAGCTCTAAGGGCTGAACCCTCTGAAACTTAAGCAAGGAAATCAGGCCCACTCCTTTTCAGGGGTGGGCCTTTCCTTTGCCTCATGTTTGGCCTCATTCCGCCTACCGTTTTTCAAGACGCCCGAAAGGTCAGAACCTGGACTTTGGGGCTTTTGGCAATGGGCATGGCTCTCGCGGCAGCGGCAGCCCATTGGTGGCCCGAGGTGCAGACGCCCTTGGCCGTATTGCTCATCGCTGTCATAGGCATTCAGCACGGCGCTTTGGACCACATCCTTCACGCCCACATGCATGGAGACCCCGAAGGTCCCTTGCGCCAATCGTTTGTTCTGCCTTATGTGGCCGGAATCGGCCTCTGTTGGGTGGCCTTTGAATGGGCGCCCTCAGCAATGCTCGGTCTTTTTCTCTGTGTCAGTGCCTACCACTTTGGGATGTCTCACCTGCGCATTGATACCATGCGTGGTAAACCCAAGGCCAGCCACACCGTAGCCCTAGCGCTGGGACTCGCCCTGTTGGCACCATTGGTGACGCGTCCAGATGCCCTGCTCATTTTAAAAGACTACGGCTGGGACCTCTCCCCTTCTTTTGGTGACCGATACTTTCCCCTTCAACTGGCCTCGGCCTCGGCGGTGATATTGGCCGCAGCGTTGCACACAACATGGCGCAACGGCCTCTTGGCCTGCACAGGTGTGGCGCTTGCTTGGTGTGTCGACGACCTGCTGCTGGCTTTCGCCTTGTATTTCGTGCTGGGTCACTCGCGAGAGGCCTTTTTCGAAGAGTTCAAGGAACGCCAGTCCTTGGCACCTGTCTTTGCCCGTCTTTACCTGCGCAGCTTGCCCTTGAGCCTCGTATTTGCCGCGATGGCAGGGGCTGTGATTTGGACAGTGAGCCAAGGCATGCTCAGCCAGCGCGCCGCCTTGAGCTTTCTGCTGGCGGGCACCTTGCCTCACATTGCGGTACTCGAAGGCTGGGTCACGGCGCGTCTGAGGTAATTGTCCATCCCTCCTTTGATTTTACGCCTTCAACTTCACCTGCCCTTGGCCGGGGACCACCTCACCAATGGGCTGACTGTGGCACCCAAAGTCTCGCAATACTTTTTCGACTTGCTCCTTGGCCGTAGGATCCACCGAAACCAACAACCCCCCACTGGTCTGAGGGTCGCAAACCACATCCCGAACAAACGTTCCAACACCCCCCCACTCTAAGTGATGGCCATAGCTGGCAAAGTTGCGACGCGTGCCCCCAGGAATGCAGCCAGCTGCGTGGTATTTGGCCAAGCCTTCTCGGTCAAGCAGAGGCAGAGACGCCCCCTCAAAAACCAGATCAACACCCGTGGCACGCGCCATTTCGAGGGCATGACCTCCAAGTCCGAAGCCGGTCACATCCGTCATGGCATGGACCCCCTCGATGTCGCCCAAATCGGCACCAACCTTGTTGAGACGGGTCATGTTGTTTTGGGCTGCCGCCAAGTGTTCCGGGTCAACCACCCCCTTCTTCTGGGCGGTTGTCACCATCCCGACTCCCAATGGCTTGGTGAGATACAGCGCATCTCCCGTCGCTGCGCCGCCATTTTTTTTGAGTTTGGACAGCGTCACACGTCCGGACACAGCGAGTCCAAAAATGGGTTCCGGTGAATCGATGCTGTGGCCTCCCGCCAATGGAATGCCGGCCTCTGCACAAATGGACCGCCCACCTTCCAGAACCTGTCCAGCCACTTCGGGAGGGAGTTTGTCTACGGGCCACCCTAAGATGGCTATCGCCATCAAGGGACGACCGCCCATGGCATAGATGTCGCTGATCGCATTCGCAGCTGCGATGCGGCCAAAGGCATTTGGATCGTCCACAATGGGCATAAAGAAGTCCGTTGTAGAAACCACCGCCGTTCCATCGCCAAGATCATAGACCGCCGCATCATCGCGGGCACCGTGACCTACAATCAGGTTGGGGTCGTTGGATTGGTCGCCCAGCTGGGCCAAAATCTGGTCGAGCACTCCAGGGGCAATTTTACATCCACAGCCCGCTCCATGGCTGTACTGGGTCAGCTTCACTTGTTCTTGCTCCATACCGCAAAGGTGGGTCAGAGACCCATGCTATCCGCGGCGGCCATCAGCCGCTCTGCGCATTGGACCAGAGACGCTCCTTGGGCATCGACAGGGTGCCGGTTGTCTTTGGCGCGCTTTTGCAAACCGTGCTCGTAGGTCCGGTCATAGTATTCCAACGCAATTCGGGAAGCGGTCGCCAAATCCCCTTTGTCCAACGCGGACAAAGCTTCTCGCGTTTCTGGTCCGCCCAATTCAGTCTGTATGGCTTCAAATGCTTGGCGCAACAACAGGGTTTCGTACTCACCATACATCCCCACGAGATGCGACACCCTGTCCTCTATGGTGCGGAGCATCTCAAGCGCAGGACAGGCGATCATCCGCTTGTAGAACGGTTCAGGAACATGCACTTTTCCAATCCGCCTGCTTTCGTTCTCCACCCAAATTCGGCGGCTGGGGTCCAGGCCTGTGAGGGCTTCTGAGAGTAGGTTTCGGAAATGCTCAGACGTAGGCTGGGCATGTTGGCGCAGGTTGCCAAAAGCCGACCCAAAATGCCGTGCCAGACCCTCGAGGTCTACCACTTGTTCACCGGCATCAGCAAGGGCATGAAGTACGGCTGTTTTGGCGGATCCCGTGTATCCTCCCACCCGCACCAAAGGCCACTCGCGGCCCATGAATTCGGGCAAGGTTTGCTTGTAAGCCTTGTATCCGCCCTCCAACAACACCACAGGCAATCCTGCGGTGCGCAGCAACCAACTCAACGATCCGCTGCGCATGCCCCCCCTCCAGCAATACATGTGAATGGGCCGCCGGTCCGGCTGTTCTGCAAACAAAGATTTCGCCTTCCTGACCATGTCGGCCATGCGCGGACCAATGAACTCCAACCCTCGCTCGACCGCCATTTCTCTGCCCTCTTGCTTGTACAGCGTGCCCACTTCGGCGCGCTCAGCATCGTCAAAAAGAGGGAAAGAAATGGCCCCGGGGATGTGAGCCTCGGCAAATTCTCCTGGCGAACGGGCGTCCAGCAAGAGTGCCCCAGTTTCGCGGGACCCTACCAAGAATGCTTGGACACCTATGGAACGACTGGGCACGGCCATCTGTTGCGAAGGTAGACCTCCCGCGTGTTTGGCATGATGCTTGCCTGAGTAAGGATGTTCATCTCTAACATCAACACCATGATTCGACACCACCTCCCCCTTGTTATTCTCGCGGCTGCGGTCATGACCGGCCCCACTTTTGCCCAACCCACCGTCAACAGGCCCAATGCTCCTGAGCCCTCTCAGGTTTGCCTGGACGAATGCGAACAGCACAACTGTGAAGTCTCCAGGTTAGAGCGCCGAAAAAGGGACGCCGAAGCGCGCCTTCTTGAAGCCAATGCACGCCGAGCGCAAGCCGCGACCCGCGCCCTCAACGCGCAACGTGCATTGATCAGGGAGGAACAGCATCGGGTTCGGGCCAACAGGCAGGCCATCCTCAGTGAAGCGAAGCAGCGCGAATGGGAGCAACGGCGGGCCGAGGTCAAATTGGACAACCTCACCGCTCATTTGGATGACTATACGACCGTGGTCCTGACGTCCGTCACGGGCGTGAACCCCAAGCATTCCGTTGCACAGGTCTCCAACGTCTTGTCGGGTTTAGACGGGTTGATTTTTGTCAACCCCCTGAAGATCAAGCGCAAGTACAGAACACATCGGGACCTGGCCCCTGGCTTGGTCTACAGTCCAGGAGTACTGCGGGCTTCATTGCACAGGGAAACCCTCAATGAATATGGCCGTTTCGTGCACCTCACCGTCAGAGATCACCTCGGAAAAGTGGTGTATGATGCCCGTTACGAGAATGTACATTTTGCAGAAATGTTGGCGCCGCTATCCGGCGCTGCGGCATACTGAACGACCCGTCCGCGCCCTCTGGGCTCGGGGCAGTTCGAACGGATAACGCCCACTCTTTCACAGGGTGGGCGTTGTCTATTGTGCACTCAGTGAGGAATTCCCTTGGGCTTGATCCCGAAGGACCGACACACAGCCACCGCACCCCAGTGGGCAGCGGAAATCAAACCAAACAAGAGGTACGCATCGAAAACCGTAGAGAGCAGCATGGGGCAGTGGATTGTGCATCGTTTACGCACATACCCGTCATGAGGTTACACATTACAGACCAGGCCATGGCCCGCGGTATAGACGTCGCGCCATCAGGCTGTCGCCGGGAGTTTGAAGTCAAACAAATGGGTCCGCAAATGCTCAGGAGAAGATTCAAAGCCCCATCCCAGCAAGGCACCGACCACCTCTTCACGAGAAAAGTCAACGTGACGCGCCTCTGCAGCACCCCAATCATAGACGTGCCGGGGCAGCCATGACTCCTCTGACAAACGCTTGAGCATGGCCTCACCGGGCGCCGTCATGCCTCGGTCATTGACATCCAACAAGGCACCAAAGTCCTGAAGCAAAGCGGCTTTATCCTGAGCAAATGGGGCGTGTTCGCCCGGGCGCATTTCGTCGAGGAAAGCGTCAAAGTGGGCCACGTCTCCTTGCTCGAAGTAGCGGAAGCAGGCGCGCTGCAACCAGAGGTCTCCAAAGAGGATTTGGGCCAGCCAAAACTGTGTCCAAGCGTTCCACGTCTCAAACTTGCCCATGGCCGCATAAGCGAGCGATATGGTGCTGTCGGAATGCTTCCACTGGGTCCGGTGCAACACCTCCATCTTTGAGAATGCCGCTGTCGAAAAGTCCCCCTTGCGCACAGGACCATCTGCTTTGCCAAATGCCGACAACAGGTGACGCGCCCCATAGTATACGCTTTCAAACGTGTGGATCAGCCCATTGGAATACAGAGGGTCGATGAAGCCAAAAGTGGACGGCGCTGTGAAGTGACGCTCCCCCACAGATTGGCGAGAGGCGTATTGCAACCTGCCCGTTCGTGTGAACGGCATGGTAACCTCGATGCCCTCCAGGTGGGCCTGAATGTCGGGGAAGCGGGCAATGAATGTGCGGAATTCCTGTTCGGCGGACATCGAAGCGTCCTCAGGATATACCCGGGGATCCAACATGAGGCCCACGCTGGCCTTTCGCGATTCTGATCTGCTGAAGTTGTCGAATGGAATGATCCACATCCACCCCCCTTCGAACATGTGATGAAAGGTGCCCTCATGCCACTTGCGGCCTTTGGATGGAGACCCGTGCAGGTTGTCGAAAGGCTGTAAACCCTCGACGTGGGCAAAAATGGCCCGGCTGTGCGTCTTGGGCTCTGGTGCGCCGTCTCGATACCCCATTTTCTGAACCAACCTAGAGCCGCGGCCCGAAGCGTCTACGTAGTAATCACCGCTGTAGTCGGCATTTGGACTCGAAACCACCACACCCTCGGTGGTGATGTTGACGTCGTTGATCGGCGTCTCTTCAATGTATTCCGCACCGTATCCAATGGCCGCCTTGAGTAGAAATTGATCCACCTCTTCGCGATACAGGTGGCTCTCACTGTAGAACGGCAAATGCGGTGGCACCAGCTGGTGCATGCGGTCGGCAGACAAGGCCTCACCTTCGGTGTGGTGGGCAAAACCGATGCTGTGCTTCAAGCCGCAGGACGGTGTGATGTGGTCCACAATGCGATCGGCATGGCTCAGGTGTCCGATTTCCGGAATGCCAAATCGCTCCCCGATGATGAAGGGCCAAATGGCGCTTTGTGGCAACAGGGCCTCACCCAATGCGAACCTGGGGTGCTTCCCTCTTTCAATGATGAGGACTTTGAGGCCCTCTTTGGCCAGGATACTCGCCATGGAGGTTCCGTAGATTCCGGAACCGGCAATGATGACGTCGTAGTGATGCGGGGAATTGGACATGGCAACTGCTTGGTTTTCCAATGTGCATCTTTTTGGTGAATCCCTCATGACCAAAATCATCAGGCACCATGAGAACCGTCATGTACAGCGGAAATCAGCGCTTGACCAGCCGCGTGAATTGTTGTCCCGTTGCCGAGGAAAGCCGAACAGCATAAACACCGGGAGCCCACAATCCTGCATCCAACACAAAGGGAAGCCTGGCGTTTTGGGCCACGAACACCGTGCGCCCGGCAGCGTCCGTTACCGTCAAATCCCCCTCTCCTGCGCCGGTGACTATGGCAGCACTGGCAACCGGATTGGGAGAAACCGACAGGTTCAATGGCGCATCCAAAGTCACAGGCTCTGAGACATGGACCACCTCATCACCTGCAGAGACCGGCCAAGTCAGAGCGTCGGAAATCAACGTGCAAGTCCCATCGGTCGCAGTCAATACGTAACCTCCTGGAACCGGGGGGGCCAAACCACTGCCCTCCCCAACGAGGATGCCATCGAGGTACCATTCGAATTCCAACGGCTCATCACTTCCAGTGACCGCGGCCTGAAGTCCGTCATCTGTGGCCTGAATGGACAGTTCCACCCCATCAAGACAAGGACCGAAAATCGCAAAAAACTGGTCGTCCTCTTGTAGGGAAACTTCCACGAAAGGATCATTGGCATCGACCAAGCCCATGTCAATGTGAAGGTTGGTTTGCCACCCCAAGAACCCAAAGCCCAAGTACGGTATTGCGGCTATCCGGATGGGGCATTCGCCAAAGTACTCGCCATTCCACCCCGTGCTCAGGTTGTCCATCCCATTGACGGTGACCTCTCCTGCAAATGGAGGCGACCAGCTGACGGTCAGCAACTCTGTGTCACTGTATCCAAATTCATCGCGCACATGGATGCGCTCAGGGGATGCCCGCGTCTCGTTGTGGCTGCGCATGTATTCTACACGCTGTTGCCAATACGATAAGGAAGCAGGAGAGTCCCACAGCTCGATGTGATGCGCCATGGCCGCCGCCATGTTGGCCGCCGTCATGGACAAACGGGCATCGAAAACCTCGGCACTGAACGAGGTCTCCAACAAATCGCAGGTTCGCGTGGCGAACTGACACTGGTATTCGTCATCTTCGAGCACCTTTCTAAAAAGGTCCGTGAACTGGGAATCATATGGCGGGTTCAAAGTCAACGCGAGGTAATTGTCATATGGACTCGTCCCCCAGGCCCCGAAGCATGCGTCGGTATCGTACAACATGGGGCGCCAAAGTCCATCTCCGGTATTGGCTCGAAAAAACTTGACGTTGTTTTGGCCCCAAGGGGCTGCGATCCAATCGACGTTTTGGCCGTGAATCTCAAAGATGTGGTAGTCGATGTAAGACGCCACATCGAATTTCTCGGCAAACGCAGTGTGGAACGCCTCTGAACCGTCGGGAAGCTGCAACAGCGGATTGACGGTCGCTTCAAAGGCACTTGGCCCACCATTGAGCGATGCGAACGCACTCACCAGGTCCACCGCATTGTCATCCCAACCAAAGTTGTCCTCTACGAACTGCTCATCGGCCTTTTCCCGGGCTCCGTAGACCCCCCAATATTCGCCGTTGAGGTAAACTTCTACCGGGCGCCAACCAGATGCTACGACATTGGTTTCCAAGGCCAACTCCCCATAAAAAGCATCTTGAAACTTGTTTTCCCATGACGCCTGTCCCCCGTTGCGGAGGTTCAGGTTCCCAAACTTCTCAATGTCAGGCTTGGAAGAAAACACGGCATGCTCCAAGGGACCTGAGTATCGTTTTTTGAAATCCAACCTGAACGAACGCTGCGGTTCTGCGCGGGACCATCCACCGTGAATTTCCAAATCCAAACGGGCCTCGGCAACGGGATCTCCATCGGCGTCAAACCACGTCAGGCGGCTCTCGCGCGACCAAGGCTCCCAAAAATTGGATCCAAAGAAGGGGTAGTCTGGGCCGGCATTGGGACCTGAGACATAGATTCCCGTGTTCCAATCCCAGAGGTGGTCAGGGTGGGTGAATAAGCTCACCTTTTGCAAGCCCGTAGATGGCTCGTCCATGAAATATATGCGGTCCACGGTTGCACTGGGCACCATCCCTTCACCAAACGCCTTGACACTCAACACAGAGGTCTCTGCCGGGTTCCAAAACCCCGTGAAAGCGGCAGAAGATGCCGTGGGCTCCGACCCGTCTACGGTAAAACGCAACGTCACCGCCGGCAAAGTCTGACCCGGAGGGCCAGAAGGGACGCCGGGAACAGCGCTGACCGTAGACGCGGTGTACCAGCCCGAGCTGGGCTCTACAACTGGAGCTGGGGCGATGTGCGAAAAACAGGATGAGAGGTTGGCAGTGCCTGGGGAGGGCGAGGTAAAAAAGCACCATTCTGAAGCCCCTTCTGCCCTTCCCATGGTCACACCTGACCGAAGTTCTGAAGGCAATGTGGCCAGATCCAACAAATCTCCTGCCGCATTGGAAAGGATGACGGGTTCACCAGGCTTCAGTTTGAAGTTGGTGTGAAATTCAGGGGCCTCAGGTTCCAACCAATTGGGCAAAATGCCAAAGGGGACAGGCGTAGGGTCAGTCCGCGCCAGCGCCAAAAAAGGCCGTGCAGTGAGGTCCGAAGAATTGACATTGTCGTTGTGAACCTGTACCGCCAAAACATTGGCACCCTCTACAAGCCATTCGCGGGGATCAAAGGGCACGGACTCCGGAATGCCACCTGTATAGAGGACCGCCTCATGCAATCCCCCGGTGAGGGCATTGTGCGCAACGGATGCACCTTCCATGGTGGACGACCTGGCAAATTCCCGTCCGTTGAGGAAGGCCACGAACCCATCGTCATAATCCATCGCCAAAACTCCGTGCACGAGCTCTTGGGTATTGACCCCATTAAAATTCCTGCGCATAAAGACAACGTTGCCGTTGATGGTGATGGCATCATCGCCATCGCCGTATCCAATGCTACCTGGTCCAGTTTGCCAATTTGAATCGTCAAAGTCCAAGGTGCGCCAATCGGCATCCAGCGCTTGGTTCGGCACCCAATAATGCCAAGCGTCTGTATCGTCTGCAGGACACTCCCAGTGATCTATGGCACCAACATCGCGTCCCGAGCACCACACCACCAGCCGCTCCTGGGGATCAAGCGTGATGTTGGGCAGGCTCCATTGGCCCCAATTTTGGGCATCATCGGACAAGTAAAGCCCACCAAGGGAAGCGGCTGTCTCGCCCACATTGACGAGTTCGATCCAATCCTCACCCCTCCCCAATCCGTCTTCCAATTCGCCGAAAGCATCGATTTCTGCGATTTGAATTTGTGATGTTACCTGCCCTGAAAAAGCCAGTAAAATCAGCAATACCCCTAAAAATGACTGGCCGGCAGAAGTTGTCTTGTTCACTCAGGGAATTTACCTCAGCTGAAGCAACCCACACAAGACAACGAAGCCCCTATTCCATACCCTTTCGTGCGAAAATTGAGGTTTGATGTTGAAGGAGCCACTTCTACACGTAGCTTCGCGCCTCATTTTATAAGTTTTACCCCATGCAGGGCACAGTTAAATTCTTCAACGACGACAAGGGCTACGGCTTCATCACCCCCGATGACGGGTCCAAGGATGTCTTCGTTCACATCAAAGCAGTCACTGGCGATATCGCCGACGGCTCATCAGTCAGTTTTGACATCAAAGAAGGTCCCAAAGGCCTCAATGCTGTCAATGTTCAGGTCCTCTGAGGCCTGTTAAGTCCCTGCGTAATTCGCACACACTCGCCCACTTCGGTGGGATTACAATACCGAAAAGGGCCGGCTCACGCCGGCCCTTTTTATTTGGCAGCCTTCACCATCCTCAATAGCTTGGAGGCATGCCCTCCATCATTACGCTCCTCTTTTTCCTGCTCTGGAATGTTGCTGCGGGCTTCATCTTTTGGGCCCCACACCAAATGGTTCGGACAAAGGACGCCTTCGGACTGACCGTTCTGGTGCTCATGGTTGCCAGTGCAGCATATGGACTGCTCTCCCAAGCACTGCATCAACGCAGCACCGCCACCACCAAGCACTGGTTGCGATGGGTCTTGGGATTCCACCTGATTTTCTGGGCTGAGACGGTCATGGAAGCCGGGGTGTTCACCATCCTGGATTTTCACAATACCGACGCCAATGACATTTATTTCATGGCCTTTTGGCTGCTGAACTTTTTGTGGCTCATTGGAGGTGGAGCTTGGACCGCGGTGCGGATTAGAAAACAAGCCGCTCCATCACCCCATCGGTGAGTCACATGCCGTTGAGCGCCTGCATGGCCGCAGTGGCATCCCCATAAATCTGAGTCAACCATATCTTTCCTGCGGCATCAAAATCCCAGGATTCGTAGTAGGAAATCATCACGGCTTTGCGGTCTGTACTGTCGGTGGCAGGGCGCACGACCTCCCAATCGAAATAGACGCGAACAGATCCGTCCACCTCTTTGGTTTCTGCATTGACACCGGGCAATAGGCGCAGCTCTTCTGTGGCCAGATTGAAATCATATGTGGCCCAAGCGGATTCCCAAGCCTGAAGCTTGTCCTGCAATGACGCTGTGTCGGTCTGTCCAAACTTGGTGGGAAGCCACAAAGCGCTGTCCGCAAAATGTCCTTGGACCGCCGTCAACTCCTCATTGTCAAAGTCACGAATCAAGGCTTTGGCTGTCTCGCAATTCTGAGCAAACAGTGCATGGACCTCATGGGCTCCTTCAGTTGGAGCTGGAGACATGCATGAAGCCAAAACGACGATGGTCGAGGCTAAAAGTGAGCTGTTGCGCAAGTTCCAAGAAGGGGTCGAAAGGAAAAACTGATGATTCATGGCGAAATGTAATGGGCGTGAATGCGGGCTATGGAGGTCAAATCCGACGAATATGCTGCAATATCGATGCTATTTCCGCTTGTCAGATTTCTCTTAGATGGTCAGCAATCACAGGGTGCTTCCAGCAATATCGTGTACCACGAAGACTCTTTACTTTGCAAATGACTCGAATACAGCGTCCCCCCCCCCTTCATTCGTGGTCACCTTCGTCAAAATCCATTATCTCATGAAGAGGATTTTGACCCTTTTACTGGCGACGGGACTCGTGGCCACTTCTTAAGCCCAAGATGCATCACAGCCAAAAGGCTCTTGGTACCTCGGTACAGGTGACGCCACCACCATGCTCCACCTCTTTTCCACCGGTGTCGACATTGCGCCTACCATTGACGCTGTTGCAGACGACATCGTGGTGACAGCAAAAGCTGGCTTCGGTGGTGCTTTCGATGCACTCGACCTCTCCTTGGGAGGACAGTACTTTATGGGCGATTACTATGTTGGCCTTGACCTCATGGATCCCATCAATGATTTGGACCTGGGTCGTTGGCCTGTCCATTGGATTTGGAGCCCGCTTCTGAAGCGAACAGAAACTGTAAGAAAGGGGCGGCTTTGGCTGCCCCTTTTTGTTTAAACGAGTTCGTCCACCACATGCTTGGCCGCGAGCCATCCAGTTTGGACGGCACCTTCCATGTAGCCCCAGTAGTCGCCGCTGAAGGCCTCTCCGATGAAGCCGAGGTTGCGGACAAAGCCCACTTGGCGCTCCTCTTCATCCCCTTCGAAATAAAAATGGTCAATGGCCTCAGTGTATTGGCCTCTTCCGAAGCAACTGTAGCTGCCGCCGTAACGGGGCTCTTGGCCCCAATTGATGGCCCACGCTGCGCTGTTGCGGCCACCGGACAGATTGGGAAACAGCGGTTCGATCTCCTGCACAAGGTCATCCGCCAAAGACGCCGCGGCATTGGGGTCCATGGCCGCAGCCGCATCTCCTCCCAGCAAAAAGGTCAATGACCCTTCCCCTGCCTTGAGCAGGTTGCTGTCCCAACAGGTTTGGGGACCGGCATTGGTGAGCACCTCTCCGTCGTATCCCTCAGTGCGCCATGGAGTACCATTGAATCCGGCGATGACCTTGGCGTGTTCGCCCATGCCCGCCTCGGCGATGAAGGTTTCCAAGGTCTCGGGCATGTCGACATCCTCGAACTGCACCTGGCGCAAGGCAGGCAGCGGCAGGCCCATCAGCACAATGTCGGCCTCTACCTCCTCCATACCCTCAAACGTCAGCGCAAACCCGCGGCCTTCGCTGCGCACGGTCAGCAGGCGAGCGCCCGTCATGAGCTGCCCTCCTGTGGCGCCCCCCAGTTCGGTCACCATGGCTTGCACCAAGGATTGTGTGCCTTCTGTGAGTTTGTATCGCTCCACGCCATCTGATGCCGTGGAACCGTCGTGCACCTGCGGCAAGTCTTCCACGAAATGCAAGGCCGAGAGTTGCGACGGTGGCTGACCGAACTCGGTCAGAATGGCCACCTCCAAAACAGCGCGAAACACCCCGCCAATGCCCAATGCGTCCCAGTATTCTGCGCAGGTGAGCGCATCGAGGGACACAGACTTTGAGTCGTAATCCGATTCCAGTTCGGCTGCGTCGGCCAAGAACGTGGGCAAGAATGGCTGTGTGGCCTCTGTGAGTGCTTCGAGGGTGACTTCCTCCCCATTGAAGAGATAGCGCATGCCTTCGAGTTCTGAGGTTTCCAGGTCGTCCAAGGCGAGGCCAAAGCGGTCGGTCAAACTGAGCATCCATTCGTGCTCTTGGTCGATGAATTCACCTCCTGCTTCAAAGGCCTTGCCTGGAAGTACGCCGGTGATGGTTCGGGCCCGACCGCCAAAGCGTTCCGAGGCCTCGTAAACCACCGGAGCCATGCCCTTGTCCTGAAGTTTGAGGGCGGCCGTAAGGCCCGCCAATCCACCACCGATGACCGCCACAGTTGTGTTGGCCAACCGGCGCTCTTTGCTGCAGCCTGCACTGGCCATCAACGGCAAGGCCGCCAGCGCCCCCATCGCCTTGAGCGCATCGCGACGCGGCATGCTGACCTTTCGGGATGCCCCTTGGAGCTTCTGCGTCCACAGGACGCCTTCTTCGATTTTAGATCCTGCACCGGTTAATGCCGCTGCCCGAGCCAATGCCCGGTGAATCCACTGCATGTGTTTGCTTTTGGCCACGTCTCAAGGTAGGCCTTCCAACGGCTGGCATTGCGCCTTGCCATGGGCCTACTTCTTTTTGCGGCGGTTGTACATCACGAGCACGGGCAACAACAGGGCCATCACGGCGAAGATCATCATCGAATTCATAGACGCAATATCCCAAGACACCCAACGCACCACGTGCTGACTTCCCATTGTTCTTCAGCCGAAGACTGGGGAAAATTCAAAGACGTTCCCTTGCTCGACATTCCGAACACAAGGCCAGCTTGCTCCATACGACCACGGACGAATTCACACCAAGTGGGGACAAACATCCACACCTTACCTTCTCCAGTACCAACCCCTTCATTGAGGCCGTCCATGACCCTTTCGCGAATCCTGTTTCCCGCTTTGACACTGCTTGTCTTGTGCACTTCGGGATGCACCGACGTCACGTTTGACGCGCCCATGCCACTGAACCACAGGAACCTCCACGCCTTTCCAAAATCCCTCCAAGGTTCTTGGATTTCCACGTCGGATGACGATGGAAAACTGTTCATCCTGCGGGACCATGTTTACATGCAAGAGGACCCGTTGTTTTTGAGTGACAGCACGGTGCTCAGAAAATGGGACAAGG
>CBFHUP010000042.1:0-27096 GCA_965659115.1 uncultured Flavobacteriales bacterium
GAGCGATATTGTCCTGAACGGTCACCGTAAAGGAGGCGGTAGAGGTGTTGCCGTTGTCGTCGGTGACGGTCAAGGTAACCGTGCTCGGTGTGCCAACGTCACTGCAGGTGTAGTCCGTCTTGTCCACAGCATATGAAGCGATGCCGCAGTTGTCGGTGGAGCCGTTGTTGGCTTGCGTCCCAGTGATGCTGCCATTTCCGCTGGCGTCGAGCTGCACGGTGAGGTCCTGTGCGATGGCGACAGGAGCGACGTTGTCCTGGACAGTAACCGTCAATGCTGCAGTTGAAGTGTTGCCGTTGACGTCTGTGACGGTCAAGGTCGCAGCGTTGGGGCCCACATCGTTGCAGTCAAACGAAGATGGACTGACTGAATATGAAGCGATGCCGCAATTGTCGGTTGAACCGTTGTCGGCTTGCGCTCCGGTGATGTTCACATTGCCGCTTGCGTCAAGTTGTGCAGTAAAATCTTCTGCGATTGCAACAGGAGACTCCTCATCGGTTACTATCACGTTGAAACTTACCTGGGCTGCCGTTCTGCCATTCACGTCGGTTGCGTCGTAAGTGACCGTCGTAGTGCCCACCGGGAAAGTGTCTCCCGAAGAGTGACTACTTGAGGTGTTCGCGATGCCACAGTTGTCTGAAACGGTGGGAGGAGTCCACACCACAACAGCAGAGCAACTCTCCGAATCGGTCGTTTGACTGATGTCGTTAGGTGTTTCGAAGACCGGATCTTCGTCATCTGTTACCGACACCAAGAAGCTGCTTGCAGCAATGTTTCCAGAGGCGTCCATCGCGGTGTAGGTCACCAGGGTATTGCCCACGCCGAAATAGTCACCGGGTGCCGCCGTGCCCACAAAGGACATCAATGCGCAATTGTCGGTAGCGGTGGGAACAGTCCATGTCGCAGTGGCACCACAATCCCCCGCATCCGCGGAGAGGACAATGTTGTTTGGCATGCCGGTAATGACCGGATTTTCCGTGTCAGGTGAGCATTGTGCTCGGAGAGCATTGGGGGTTAACCCCAAGAAGAGTAGGCATAAGCCTATGAAAGCGATGTAGACGCGCATCGTTACAGAATTTGGCACTTGCAAACTACTCCGAAGTCTGTATAACCACGCATCTTTAGTCGACCACAGGCTGCTGTTTATCTATTTATACTCTCCGCTCACAAAATAATTGTCGTAAAAATGAAAAGCCCCGCTCAAGGCAGGGCTTTTCGTGACAATGTCAAGATGCGGTTTTTCTTACGCTTTTTCGCGGCTCAAATCCACAACAGTTGGTGTCGCAATGAAGATGGAACTGTATGTTCCGACCACTACACCAATCATGAGGGCAAAGACGAACCCTTTGATGTTGTCTCCTCCGAAGAGGAAGATGGTCAACAACACGACAAATGTGCTGAGAGAGGTATTGATGGTCCGGCTCAGAGTGCTGTTCAAAGCGAGGTTGAACACCTCTTTGCGGTCCTTTTTGCTTCCATAGAGTGTAAAGTACTCTCGAATGCGGTCAAACACCACCACCGTGTCATTGATGGAGTATCCAATGACCGTGAGGATCGCAGCAATAAAGGCTTGGTCAATTTCCATCGTGAAGGGCAGAATCCCCCAGAAGATGCTAAAGAGAGAAAGCACAATCAAAACGTCGTGGATCATCGCAACCAATGCTCCCAATCCGTATTGCCATTTGCGGAAACGGATGAAGATGTATAGGAAGATGACGATCAGTGAGAACACCGTCGCATTGGTAGCTCCTCGGCGGAAATCATCGCTGATGGTGCCGTCTACCTTGTTATACCGGTCAACGGTGTAATCGATTCCCAAGGTTCCCAGTCCATCTGCCAATGCTTTTTGGATGCGCTCGTCTTGGTCGTCGGCTTCGCTTTCGATCAAGAAGTTGGACATGATGCGCACTTGGCGGTCATTCTCCTTGGTTTGTACCAACGGATTGCCTGGTGTGCCATCTTCAGTAAAAGCGACACTCAACGCGTCCCTGACTTGCTGGACGTCAACCGTTTCTTCAAACGATACGTCGAAGGTTGTGCCACCAGAAAACTCGACACCATAGTTGAGGCCTTTGGTAGACAAGCTGGCCATTCCTCCTGCGATGACCAATGCACTTGCGATGTAGGCCATGCGGCGTCGCGCAATGAAAGGAACAGCAGTATTCGTGAACCAGTTCTCCGTCAGTTTGGAAGAGAAGGACATGCCCTTCTTGTTTTCCATCCGGCTGTAGAACACCAAGCGCGTTAGCACGATGGCACTGAACAGGGATGTGAAAATACCGACCATCAATGTGGTGGCGAATCCGCGGATTGCGCCACTACCGAAGCTGTACAAAATGATGGCCGTCAACAACGTAGTGATGTTGGCGTCGATGATGGCGCTGTAAGCTTTGCTGTATCCTTCTTTGACAGCCCCGGCGAGGCCCTTGCCTGCGCGCATTTCTTCACGAACGCGTTCATAGATCAGAACGTTCGCGTCCACAGCCATACCGATGGTCAAAACAATACCTGCAATTCCAGGCAGGGTCAGTGCGGCTCCTAAAGAGGCGAGCGCACCGATGAGGAAGAAGAGGTTGGCAATCAATGCAATGTTGCTGACCACACCTGCACCTCTGTAGTAGAAGATCATGTAGACCAGAACCACAAGCAATGCGAAGACAAATGAGCTCAGACCAGCGCGGATGTTTTCCTCACCGAGCTGTGGTCCCACAGATACTTCATCTACAATCCGCGCAGGGGCGGGAAGGGATCCCGCTTTCAACAAACTCGAAAGGTCTTCTGCCTCGACCAGTTTCTGTTCTGCGGATTGGCCTGTGCCAAAACTGATCTGCGAGCGGCCATTCAAAATGGCACTGTTGACGTTTGGTGCGGAGAACACGAGGTTGTCCAGAACGACCGCTACCGCACGGTTGTTGTCGGCAGAGGCAGCCTTGGTCATCTGGCCCCAAATGGAAGCTCCCTCGCCGTTCATCGTCATGTTGCAAACGATGTCGCCGATTTCGTCATACCCCACTCGGGCGTCTACAATACTCTTTCCATCCAATTTGGCTTTGCCACGACCGCTTTGGTCTTGGATCGCGTGCAACGTGGCCACACCTCCTTCGGTTTTCGCACTCCACAGCAAGCGGAGGTCGGTTCCGAGGACAGTGCGAACCTCTGGCATCCGCAAGACATCATTCACCTTGCCTGTATCGGCTTCAACCGCATATCCTACAATGCTGGTCTTGGCCTGTTGGTTGGGTTGCATGACGGCGAACAAGGGGTTTTTCGCCCTCAAGTCCTCTGTGTCGAGCGTGCTGTCTGCTGGGGCTCCTTCTGCATACAAGTCAGGGCGCAATGCACGACCTGCTGCAGTGTTCGCATCTGCGATACGCTGGACGATTTCATCATTGAACCAAGTTTCCCAGAACTCGAGGTTGGCCGTTGACTTCAGCTGTTTCCGGGCGCGGGCTGGATCATCGATGCCTGGAAGCTCCACCAAGATCCGTCCGCTAAAGGACAGCTTCTGAACGTTGGGCTGGGCTACACCGAGTTGGTCAATCCTTTTGCGGATGATGTTCTCTGTGTTGTTGATGGCAGTTTCTGCCTCGGTCCGCAGGATGGCGAGGATGTCCTCGTCTGTGCTCTTCTGAGGGAAGAGGTCGCGGCTCTCCATGTTGTAGAAGATGCGCCACAATTCACCAGCAGTGCCATTTGTAGACCAAGCTTGACCGAAGAGCGTCACAAAATCCGCGTTGGAATTCTTGCGCTCTGCTTTGGCGTCGGAGATGGACTTGCGGAACGACTCGTTCGTGCTGTAGTCCGCCAATGCGATGATCAAATCGGGAATGGAAACTTCGAGGGTCACGCTCATTCCACCACGGAGGTCAAGTCCGAGGTTGAGCTCGCGCTCTTTGGCGTCCTTATAAGACTTGCCGAAAATGGGCACAATGGCGGAGTCACCCTTCACGCGGAGGTAGGATTTGGCCTCCTCTGCGGCGGTGGCATCGAATGCCTCCTCGGAGATGGTTCCCGCGGCGAGCAATTGTTCTGCTTCATAGACGCCCTGTTGCTGTGCTTCTTTCTCAAACTGACTTGAGAAGTAGTTGAAGCTCAACGTGTACAGGGTAGCCAATGCGAGCAGCACCGTAAAGATTAAGACGGCACTCTTATTCTGCATGGTTCAGGTGTTTTTCAAGGTGCGCAAAGATAGATAAAACCGGTCGGCCTGAACGGCGGGTTCTACCAATGGGCAGGGGGTTTGGATTAACTTCGCCAACATGGGGCAAGCACTCGGTTTTCGAGGACGGACAATACGCTGTGTTAGCGGAAAGGGTTACACGGCGTTCAAAGTATTTTCAGGCGCTTTGGCTTTGGGCACTTTTTTGTGCGCCGGTTTTGCCAGAGCGCAGTCAGTCCAACTGGCCGTGATGCAATACAAAGGAGGAGGAGATTGGTATTCAAATCCCACGAGCGTGCCCAACCTGGTGGCGTTTTGCAACGAAAATCTGGGGACGCGCATCGATGAGGAAGTGCCATACGTGGAGGTGGGCTCGCCTGCGTTGTTCAATTATCCCTTTGTCCACATGACGGGCCATGGCAATGTCGTGTTTAGTCCGTCGGAAGCGCGCAACCTTCGGACGTGGCTCGAGGCAGGGGGGTTTCTGCACATCAGCGATAACTACGGCATGGACTTGTTTGTCCGCAAGGAGATGCGGAAGGTTTTTCCCGATTTGGAGTGGGTCGAGCTGCCTTTTGAGCATCCCGTGTACCATGCGGCGTATGACTTCGATGCAGGCCCGCCCAAGGTGCACGAGCACGACGGAGACGCCTCCAAAGGGTTTGGGTTGTTGTTGGACGGACGGTTGGTTTGCTACTACGATGTAGAGTGCGACCTCGGCGACGGCTGGGAAGACTATGCGGTCCACCGCGACCCCGAGGCGGTCCGACGCAGGGCCTTGGAGATGGGAGCCAACCTCGTCACCTTCGCCATGAAAGGCGGACGAGACGATTGATCCAAAAGGTGTTTCAGACTTCCTTTCCTGTGAAAGGCGGGTAGTCTGTGGTCATGAAGTAGAGGTATGCATTGATGCGCATGCTCCAACGCATTTGCTCCACGAACCAATCAAACCAACTTTTGGGATAGCGCTTGGTGAAGAGGATGGACCAGAAGGCCATCAGATTCAGGAGAAGCACCCATAGGTTTCGTATGCCCAAGATGAACAAATGCGGGATAAGCAGAATCGGTCCGAAAAGACCAACAATGATCGCGTGGCTGCGCGAAACCGTCTCTGAATAGGGGATGTCCAGGTGAACGTTAGGGTGATCGGCTGACAGCCCAAAAGCGGGGTAACCATCAATACAGTTGAAGATGGATGCTGTTAACCGTGCATTCCAACTCAATAATCCCACTTGCATGTCGAACCACGCCCGCGGGTAGCGTCCGGTAAACAGGATGGTCCAAAATGTCAGAAACAGCAGTATGCTGCTCAGCATGCTGACAAAGAAGAGGGCGATGCCGTGGGGAATCACCAAGTAGAACACGCCGAAAAAAGTGCGCAGCAGCAATTCCTTGCGGGAAAATTGCTCTTGATGGTCAATTTGAAAAGAGAGGGACATCAGGGAAGGTGTTGTTTGATGGCCCCACAAGATGACTTATCCAGGGAAACTGGCCAAGCTTGGTCGGGCAAAATAGCCCGACCCAGACGGAATGGTGAAGGTGTCTTCATGCTGATTCACCGCATCTCTGAGCCATGAAACCGCCACTTCATTCGCTGTTGCTTGGCTCGTTTCAATGACGTCGCCATGGCGCAATCCAGCATTCCATGCTGGGCTGTCCGGCCAGCAGACCTTGACCTCCAAGCGGCCTTCTCTGCCTTTGCCGCATAGGGCGCCACACCGTGCCAACTCGTCCTTGTGTGGTTCGAGCGAAGCTTGAATGCCTTGGTGGAGCAAGGCGTCTACCAGGGCCGGCCAAGTGTCCTCCTTGCCTTCACAGTAAGCTGCGCGCAGGTCTTGAATCTCTTGGCGGCCTTCGGGACCTCTATGGCTGGCTCTGCGTTCGAGGGTCGCCCAATACGTGGCTTCATCCAAGCTGCGATTTTGCGTTGGTCCTGTCATTTCTGCCAGGGCATCGATGAGCCATCCAGCACCGGATTTGTTCAAGGTCACATCACAGAGGAAGGCCAGGACAGCCCCCTCCACATAGATGTTTCCGCGCCGGTGTGGCACGCCTATGCGGTAACCGTCGAGCCAAGTGTCAAAGCTGCTGTCGGCCACAGAGGTTTCTAGCCTTCCTGGATTCCAAAGGTGGCGGGTGAGCAGTTTCTCAAACCTCCTGAGCCAACCTTCTATTTCGATCACGCCAGATTCGAGGAGGAAGAGGTCGCCGAGATAGGTGGTCACACCCTCGGCGATGTAGCCCATTCGGCTCGGCGAAGCCTTTGAGAAATCGTAAGGCATCCACTCTGCCGGCCGCATGCGCTTGACATTCCAGGTGTGGACCAGTTCATGGCTCGCGATGTCGATGACTTCCTCCATCCCCGGAGACGGTCCTTCAGCGTCATGTGTCAACCCGTTGGCAGGTCCCCACGCAATCACGGTAGAGGCTTCGTGTTCTACGCCATGACGCGCAGCAAAATCTGGGAACAGATAGAGGAAGTGGTACTCAGGCACAGGCAACCATCCAAAGGCGGTCATCTGCGCCTCTGTGAAACGGCGGTGTGCCTCCACAAACGCAGGATCATCAAAATGCCGCTTTCCCCAGACGTGGACGTGAAAGGTGTGGCCTTGCACATCATACGTTTGATGCCAGAGGTCGGCCGCCGGTGCGGCGATCCAAGGGCTGTCCATCAGCTGCTGAGTATCGATGGCATGCAATTGCACACCATCGGGTGCCCGGCTGGTCAATAGGGCTGTCGCAAGGGCCCAGCCTTCAGGGATATCGGGCAAGCTGATCGTGATGGGGGTGTTGTCGAGGTCGGGGTGGAAGAGCAGGCAGTTGACCGGATTCACATAGAGCAGGTCATCGTCCGCCCAGGTGCTTCCAGCGTCCAGCCGGCGGGCTGTAAAACGGTACCGGACCTGGACCGCTGGCTCATCTTTACCCGCGCTGTGGCAAGTCCAGACGTGCAGGTCCTGTTTCTGCATCGGCTGCCAAGCGCCGTCGTACCACTGTTCCATGCTGCGCACCCACTGGCCGAAGTCGCCCTGTTCGTAGCGGCCGGGACGCCACATGGGCAAATGAACCCGGTCCGTACCCGGAGGAAATTGCGCCTGGATGAACAGTTCATGCCGACCTGCGCGGCTGATGCTGTGGTGAATGCCGTTCATGTGGTGGTTGGCTTCAGTCGAAGAGGGCCTCTACGGGGCTGCCTGTGCATCCACTGGGGCGAGGGAAGCCCAGCAATGCCGAAAGGGTAGGGGCGATGTCCCGAATTTCGGTTCGGGCGTAGGTCCGGCCTTGTGGAATGCCGGGTCCCATGATCAGGAAAGGCACGTGCGTGTCATAGGCATAGGGGCTGCCATGGCTTGTCCCTGTCCTGCTGTATTCGAGGTAACCGGGCTTGAGCATGATCACTACGTCTCCCGAAGCTTTGGGATGCCACCCCCTTTGAACATTGGCTTCTGCGCCTTCTGTGAAACTTCCGATTCTGAGGTCGGCTGCAGTGAGGACACGCTGAACGGCAGGGTAATCTGCAGCGATGCCCGCGGCGAAGCGGGCCACTTCGTCTGCATTGAGGTTGGCGTCGCGCAGGACGGTGCGGTCCAAAAAGAACTGGTCGTTGTCGTATTGACGGATGATATCGCTCCTGCCATAACGCTCTGATACTGCGCTTTGCACGGCAGCTTTCATGGGTTCGGGATTCCAGTAATCCACGGGCAGTCCTCTGTTTTTCTCCAGACCTGGCACGGTGACGGCGCCGTGGTCAGCGGTCAAAAATGCGGTCCACTCTCCAGGTCCGACTTGGTTGTCCAATGCTGTAAACAGTCGGCTCAGCTCGTCATCCAGTCTCCGGTATGTGTCTTCGGTCTCCATGGCGTGAGCACCAAACTTGTGGCCGACATAATCGGTGCTGCTGAAGGACAGCGCTAGAACGTCCGGAATGTCATCGTTACCCAACTTTTCAGCCTTCATGGCGGCCAGCGCAAAGTCCACGAGCAAGGTGTTGCCGTGCGGCGTGCCTTTGATGATGTCTTGACCGCCATTGTCGGCCTCCAGCGCCAATAGATCGTAGGGGAAAGTCGGGCGTTCCCCTCCGCGCCAGGTTCCTTCATAGGGGGTGTTGTCCTCCATGCTTCCCGTATAGGAATCGGCGGCGTCCCGGAGTGACCATCCGCTGGCGAGCAGGTTTTCTAAAACGTCTGATGCGTTGAATTCCTGCACCCATTGGGGCAGCGCGTCCATGTAGTGGGAGCTGCTGATGAATTGTCCGCTGGATACCCAATAGGCGGCGTCGGCTGAATGACCGGCTGGAAGAATCGCTCCTCGGTCTTTCATGCTGGCACCAATGACCTTAGGTTGTGCTCCTCCGCGGGAGGTGAAGTGAAGTTTAAACTCGTCTGCCCAAGTGCTGGTGTTCAGCCTGTTGGGAGACATTTTCCCCGCTGCGGCGGGGTCGATTCCTGACATGCCGACCGGCTGGACATTTTGGTCTTCAACGCAATAAACTTTCGTGCTGTCGGTGCGTGAAAACCAGTTGTTCCCGATGATGCCATGGACCGCTGGAGTGGTGCCTGTGGCGATGCTGGCATGTCCCGGACCGGTGTAGGTAGGAGCGTAACTGAAATGGTGGTCCATTCCCACGAACCCTTCGCTGTAGAAACGCTGAAAGCCTCCATCGCTAAAACCCCGCGCATACCGTGTGAGGTAATCGGCCCTCATCTGGTCTACCGTGATGGCCACTACCAGCTTGGGTGGCTTGTTGTCGGCAGTGACGCCCTGAGGAAGTTGGGCAACCAATGTGCTGGAAGAAGTGCAATTCCAGAGGCTGATCAACAGCAGAGGGAGGATGGACAATGCGTACTTGGTCGACATGAAAAAAAGGATTCGGGGCTGAATTTAACGCCGCATGAAGCCGCTGACCACCGCAAAGGCCAACACGCATCCCAAAACACTGACCAAAACATTGGCCAAAGCCCATGTCCATTGTCCTGAAGCCAGCAGTTTATGGGTGTCGGCGCTGAAGGTGCTGAACGTACTGAAGCCCCCACAAAAACCAATGGCCACGGCAGCCTGAAGGGTGGGATGATCGGGCCATTTAGAGGCGAGCCGAGTGGCGGCCCATGCCAAGATGGCGGTGGCCGCCACGTTGGCCAATAAAGTACCGAGGGGAAGGGGTGTTTTTCCGTTGAGCCAAACGCCAAAAATGTGGCGTGTAACAGAGCCGCATCCGCCGCCAAAAAAGACGGCCATTAAGAGGATTGGAGCCAGGGGGTTCATGGGGTTGGTTTTGCCGTAAAAACACGTGAAAAGAGCACATGGACGGCTGCTGCAAAACCTATGCCGAAAAGCGAACCAAACACGATATCAGCCGGATAATGAACGCCCAAATATATTCTAGTCCAGCTCACAAGTCCCGCCCAAATCCACAGCCACCACACCGCGGATTTGCCCAGAATCATGAAGGCAATGGCCGCCAATCCGAAGGTGTTTGAAGCGTGCGAAGAAACAAAGCCATAACGCCCTCCGCGGTACACGGAACCGTCCTCGTTTTGATGCAACACCAAAGCATCGGAAAGCGCAGGGTTGTGGCTGGGCCTAAGCCGCTCAAATCCGGGTTTCAGGACGCGGCTGCTGATGGCGTCTGTTCCTGCAAACGTGGCCAGAACCATTGCCAATCTCAAGGCGCCTTTTTGCCATGAAACACCTTTGAATAAGCGCCAAATCACGAACAAATAAACCGGGGTAGAGCACCAGGGATTGCTCAACCACCACCCCCCAATGGACAGCCACTCAGGCGTTCCATTGATCAGCAAAAGCAGGGCTTCATCCCATGCTTGCAGGGTGTCTTTCACGCTCAGGTGTATATGGACTCGATCGCGTCAGAATAGCGGGCCAAGATGGGCTTTCGCTTGAGCTTGAGGGTCGGGGTCAATTCTCCGCCGTCAATGGTAAAAGGCTCGGGCAAGACGCGGATTTTTTTGACCCGCTCCCATGACGCAAAGGGGGCCATGAGGCCATCGAGGTCTTGTTGGATGCGCGCCAGAATCTCAGCGTCAGCGGGGACGTCTGCTTGATCAGGGCAAGGACGGTCGTGTCGCTTGCACCATTCTGCGAGGAACACCATGTCTGGCACGACCAAAGCGGCAGGGTGCTTTCGGCTTTCACCAATCACCATGACTTGCTCTACGAAGCGGGAAGCTTTGATGGCATTCTCCAGCAATTGTGGCGCTACATATTTGCCGCCAGAGGTCTTGAACATCTCCTTTTTGCGGTCGGTGATGCGCAGGAATCCATCCTCGATGACTCCGATGTCGCCAGTGTGGAACCAGTGGTCTTTCAGGACTTCAGACGTCTTGTCTTCGTCCTTGTAGTAGCCCATCATCACTTGAGGACCTTTGACCAAGATTTCGCCGTCTTCAGCGATGTTGATTTCGGTATCGGCGATGAGTTTGCCTACCGTTCCAATGCGCAACATGTCGGGCGCATTGAGTGAATTGACAGACACCACAGGGGAGGTCTCTGTGAGGCCATAACCTTCGTAAACCGGGATGCCTGCACCGTTAAAGAATCGCGCCAATCGCGGAGCAAGGGCCGCCGATCCGCAAGCCACCGCCATGATTTCCGTGAGTCCCAATGCGGCTTTGACCTTGTCAAAGACCAACTTGCGCGCGATGCCCAGTTTCCATTCGTAGAAACCGCCATTGCGCCCATCGGGCTCCCACTCCAATGCCAGGCCGACAGCCCAATTGAAGATGGCCGATTTCACACCTCCGGCTTCTCGGCCCTTGGCTACAATGGCGTCGTGGAATTTTTCGAGCAACCGCGGCACCGCTGTGAACATGTGTGGTTGCGCGGCACCCAGGTCGTCTTTGACCGTTTCTAAGCTTTCACCAAAATGAATTTTGGCCCCCTCGTGCATGTAGAGGTAATGGAGCATCCGCTCAAAGATGTGGCAGACGGGGAGGAAGCTCAAGACACGGTACTCGGTTCCTTCTACACGTTCGGGCAACCTTGGAATGGAATGGAGGGCATTCTGGGCAATGTTCATGTGGCTGAGCATGACGCCTTTTGGACGGCCCGTTGTGCCCGAGGTGTAGATGATGGTGGCCATGTCCTCTTGGACAACAGCATTGCGCCGCTTCTCCAGTTCTGAAGCGGTATCAGATTCTGCGGCAGCTCCCATATCGGTGACTTCACGCCAAGAACGGGCGCCAGGAACATCTTCAAAAGTGAAAATGGCTTCTAGGGATGGAACCTGGTCTTGGATGGAACTGACTTTTTGGAACAAGTCCGCATTGCTCACAAAACAGAAGCGCGTTTCGCTGTGATTGAGGATGTATACATAGTCATCCGGTGTCATGGTCGGATAAATGGGCACGTCAATTCCTCCGGCTTGCAAGGTGCCGTGGTCCATCAGGTTCCATTCGCATCGGTTATTGTGCGAAATCAAGGCCACCCGGTCTCCCGGTTGGAGTCCCATGGCAATGAGCCCGAGGCTCACCTGGTCCATTTCTTCCACGAATTTTGACGTGGAGTAGGTGATGGGATTGCCGCCATTTGGCATCGTCATCATGACGTCTAATGGGCCGTTGGCAAGCTGGTAGCGGGGAAAGTCGAATAACCGTGTGGGTCGGTTCATGGTGAAAGGTGTTCAGCGGTCACAATGTAGTGGAAGGATTTTGCACTTTCGCAGGGTGACTGAGCCGCACCTCAAAGAAGACCCAAGGATCCACTGGCCGACCTTGGCTTTTGAAGCCCCTGACTTGTCTGTGCAATGCACAGCGGGCAAGTGGCAACTGCGGTGTTTGGTGCGCCGCAAATGGGTGGCTTTGGAACCCGAAGAATGGGTGCGACAGCACATTGTAGCTGCTTTGGTTCAGTCGGGTTGGCCATTGGGTAGGATGGTCTTGGAACATCCCGTCAGGTTCGGAAAAGTCTCTGGGCGGGTTGATATTGCCTGTTTTGACCGCTCAGGAGCGGTGTGTTTGGCCGTAGAAGTCAAGGCGCCCCAGGTTCCATTGGACGAAAAGGTGGCTGAGCAGGTGGCCCGGTATGACTTGGCGCTATCTTCTTCTATGCTTATGATTTCCAATGGCTTGCGGACTGCCGTTTGGGCCCGCAATGGCAAAGGGATGCTGGTTCAGTCTCGCACTTGGCCTGTTCCCCAGGCCGAGTGAGGGCGCATTTGTGGATTACAAGGGGCTTTCTGTTGGAAAGCCACATTCACTCCGCCCCATGAAAAGGGACGTGTAAAGGGGCGAAGGCGGTATTTTGCACCATGCAACCGAAGGACATATTGGCCATATCAGGCAAACCGGGGCTCTACAAAGTGCTGAATACGACCCAGCGCGCCATCGTTGTGGAGAGTATGAGAGAGGGCAAGCGAAGCGCTGTGCCTTCATCCGCGCGGGTTTCGAGTTTTGAAGACATCAGCATCTTTACATACGACGAAGACCTGCCGCTGTCGGAGGTGTTGAATACCCTTCATGCCCACCTCAAAGGAGGAGAAGCGCCCAACGCCAAGGCGCCCCATGACGAGCTCCGTGCTTTTGTGACTGAGGTGGTGCCAGATTTGGACCAAGAGCGGGTGTATCACAGTGACCTGAAGAAGCTCTGTACTTGGTACAATGAGCTGAACAGCTTGGAAGTGCTGCCGTTTGTCGCTGAAGACGAAGCAAAAGAGACGGACGGGGCCAGTGAAGCTTCGGAGGCCATTGCTGAACCCGAAACGGAAGGGGCTTCAGAAGAAGTGTCTGAAGACGAACCGGCGGCAGAAGAATGAGCGATTCCTCCCTTAAAGTAGCTGTCATTGGAGCGGGTACAATGGGCAATGGCATTGCCCACGTCTTTGCGCAGTCTGGACATCAGGTGTCCCTCATCGATGTGAATGCAGCGGCTTTGGACCGCGCCCAAGCCACGATTGAGCGCAACCTCGACCGACTGGTAGCCAAGGAGCGCATCAGTGCGGAAGACAAGGCCGCCACATTGACCCGACTCAAGACTACCACTGAGATGCACGGCGCGGTAGCCGATGCAGAGCTGGTGGTCGAAGCGGCGACTGAGCGGTTGGATCTCAAGCTCAAGATATTCGAGCAAATTGACGCGTCCGCTCCGCCTTCGGCGATTCTGGCCACGAATACTTCGAGCATTTCGATCACGCGGATTGCAGCGGCGACAAGCCGCCCTGACAAAGTCATTGGAATGCACTTCATGAATCCGGTGCCGATCATGAAATTGGTGGAGGTCATCCGCGGTTATGACACCAGTGATGCCACTACAGCATCAGTGGTTGCGCTTTCTGAGCAACTCGGTAAGATTCCGGTTGAAGTTCATGATTACCCCGGATTTGTGGCCAACCGCATTTTGATGCCGATGATCAACGAAGCCATCTGTAGCGTGCACGAAGGCGTCGCCGGTGTCGCTGAGATTGACCAAGTGATGAAGTTGGGCATGGCGCACCCCATGGGGCCGTTGCACCTGGCGGACTTTATCGGATTGGATGTCTGTTTGAGCATCTTGAGGGTGTTGCAGGACGGGTTTGGACAGCCCAAGTATGCACCCAGCCCATTGTTGGTCAACATGGTGATGGCGGGCAAGCTGGGTGTCAAGTCAGGAGAGGGTTTCTACACCCACACCAAGGGAAGCAAGGAACTTGTGGTGGCCCCCGCATTCAAAGCATAAGACGTGAAGGGGTTCCAGCCTTTGCTCGATGACATTCGGGAGCGCCGGTTCGCGCCACTTTACCTCTTGGGTGGGGAAGAGGCTTTTTATTTGGATGCCCTTTCTGATGCAGTCGAAGCCCATGCCCTTGAGGAGCACGAGCGCGACTTCAATCAAACGATACTGTACGGGCGGGACAGCGACCTCGATCAGGTGTTGGCTGCAGCGCGTCAATTCCCCATGATGGCAGAGCGCCGACTGGTGCTGGTCAAGGAGGCCCAAGAGCTCAGGGAATGGAAGTCCAAAGACAAGCTCGAAAAACTCGCTGCATACGCTGACAATCCCGTTTCATCTACCGTTCTGGTGCTGGTTCATCGCAACAAAATGCCAGACAAGAGGCTTGGTGCGGTAAAGCGCATTCAGCAGGCAGGGGTGGTGTTCCAATCCACCAAAATCCGCGATTACAAGTTGCCGGAATGGATCGAGGGTTTCGTGCAATCTAAAGGGCGGCGCATCAGCCCCCGCACCGCGCAGGTGATGGCTGAATACCTGGGCAATGACCTCAAAAAAGTGGCCGGTGAATTGGAGAAGCTGTTTATTGCTCTGCCCGAAGGCGGTGAGGTGAGCGACACCCTGATTGAGCAGCACATTGGAATTTCCAAAGAGTACAACATCTTCGAATTGACAGGAGCCCTGGCCGAGAAGGACGTGGGCCGTGTGACGCGGATTGTCCAGTACATGAGGGCCAATGAAAAATCCAATCCCGTGCCGCGCATTCTCCCTGTTTTGACGAATTATTTCAGCAGGGTTTTGTCCTTTCACCACCTTCCAAGCCACGACCCGTCTGCAGTGGCAAGTGCCTTGAGGGTGCACCCGTTTGCTGCCAAAGAATATGCGCGTGCGGCGCGCAATTATCCTGCCCGAAAAGTGGCCCGCATATTTGGGTATTTGAGGGAATGCGACGCCAAATCCAAGGGTGTTGGCAATGTGACGGTTCATCCCTTTGATCTTCTGGAAGAGGCGCTGTTCAAGACCTTGCACTGAGTTTTGACGCGCATTTAAAGACCAGACTGCGAACCCAACCTCTCCTTTGTTGTTGCCATCACCATGAACGCCAAAAATGATTTGCTTCTTCGGGTTCTCGCTGGAGAGGACACCCCACGACCTCCGGTTTGGCTGATGCGCCAAGCAGGACGAATCCTGCCGGAGTATCGCGCTATTCGGAGTCGTTTGTCGGGGTTCAAGGAGCTGGTTGAGACCCCCGAACTGGCCTGTGAAGTGACGCTGCAACCGGTGGACCTGCTGGGCGTGGACGCTGCCATTCTGTTCAGCGATATTTTGGTGGTTCCGGAAGCAATGGGCCTCCCATATCAGTTGGTCGAGAAGGTCGGTCCACGTTTTGCAGAAACCATTGGATCTCGTGCTGACCTCGAACGGCTGCACGCTGTAGAGCCTGAGGAGCACCTGCGCTATGTCATGGACGCGATGCGCATGACGCGTCAGGCCTTGGACGGTCGTGTGCCATTGATTGGTTTTGCTGGGGCGCCTTGGACGATTTTCTGCTACATGGTGGAAGGCGGCGGAAGCAAGGAATGGAGCAAAGCCCGCCGGATGTTGCGCTCTGAGCCCGCGTTGGCAGAGGAGTTGCTCGACCGCATTACAGAAGCCACCATTGTTTATCTCAATGCGCAAGTGGCTGCTGGGGCGCAAGTGCTGCAGTTGTTTGACAGCTGGGCGGGTGCCTTGGATGCAGGTTTGTTTGAACGCTACAGCATGCCCCGTTTGCGGAGGATTTGCGAGGAGGTCCAAGGTGCGCCCCTCATTGTGTTTGCCAAAGGTGCCGGTTGGCAGCTCGATCGATTGGCCACCCTTCCGTGTGCAGCGCTGGGAGTGGATTGGCATACCCCGATTGCTGCAGCGCGCAGCAGGGCACCCCATCACGTTCTACAAGGCAACTTGGACCCTTCAGTATTGTACGGGTCTGATGCTGAGGTGAGGGAGGCTACCCAACGAATGTTGTCGGATTTTGGGCGCGGTGGCCATGTCGCTAACTTGGGCCACGGTGTTTACCCCGATATCAACCCGGACCGCGTTAGGACCTTCATCGACGAAGTCAAACGCAGCGGACATTGATGGGAACCATCAGAACAGGAAAACCATGCGGAAATTGATGATGACTGGCGCTTGTATTGCGCTGTTGAATCCGGCCATTGACGCCGACTTGAATGCACAGGAGGACAACCTCGTCCCCAATGGCAGCTTCGAAAACGGAGATGTCAAGCGCCTCAAGGCATACGGCCAACTCGAGGAGACTACGACCGATTGGTTCCCCTACACCGATGCGCCGCTTGACCTGTTTTCTACGGATGTCAAGAGCGAAAAGGTCGCTGTACCCGCCAACAGCTATGGCTACGAAGACCCCTCTGACGGAAACCGCTATGGTGGATTCAGGGCCTTTACCAAGTCGCCCAAAATTGCACGAACCTACTTTCAGGTGCGTTTGTCTGAGAATCTCGAGGCCAACCAGATGTACTGCGTCAGCTTTGACATTTCTCTGAGCGACCTCTCTAAATACGCGGTCAACGGCATTGGTGCTTATTTCTCTGACCGCAAGGAAATGCAGCCCAACCTCGGAATTGTAGACCGAGACCCTCAGGTCATGCACCGCACAGACAAGGTGATGCAGCTGATGGAAGGATGGGAGACCGTGTGCGGCACCGTCTTGGGTACAGGCCAAGAAGAGTACATGACCATCGGTGGCTTCAACGGCTCCCGTGACATCGAGGAGGTCAAGGTCAGGAAGCCCAGTTCAGTGTCGGGTGTCCAAACCATGCATGCTTACTACTATATCGACAACGTGAAGGTGGTCCCCGTAGACGCCAAGAGCCAGTGCAACTGTTCGCGTTCGTCCAACACTGCTCCCGATTTGGTGTACGGTGGTGCAACGCTGCCCGCGGACTTGTCTGGCCGGGATTTTGTCGGCCGCTCTGCTGTGTACTACGCGTTCGTCAAGCGCACCTTTACTGAGGATGGCAAAGCGTCCTTGGACCGTTTGGCAGGCGTCATGAAGTCGAATCCCTCATGGACTTTAGAAGTCATGGGCCATTGCGATGACGATGAGGTGTCGGAAGGCAAAATCAATCCCCGCTTCTCTGAGATGGGCCGCAAAAGGGCAGAGCAGGTCAAGCGTTACTTGACTTCGCAAGGCGTTTCTGAAGGCAACGTTGTGGTCAGTGGCCTGGAAAATTCAGATCCCGCAAGTACCAAGGACAGTGACCTTGCCCGGGCCAAGAACCGCCGGGTGACCTTCCGGATCAAATAAGCTGATGTGGAAGCTGCCGGCCGTTGGGTTGGTCATTTTTGGTTGGGCTTTGGGGGCTGTTGGACAGACTCCTGTGCAGGTGCTCGATGCTGCTAGCTTGGTGTCCGATGGGGGATTTGAATCCAAAAAGTTCTGTCCTTCCGACTACAATCAGCAACGCTTAAGAACGCTGTCGCATTGGGAGCAGCCTACACAGGGCACCCCCGATCACTTTGCCGCCTGCAGCGGTTCGGCAGGGGTGCCCATCAATCCGTTTGGTAAAGAGCTTGGACTCGAAGGCGATGCTTATGGTGGTCTGGTGCTTTTTAGCCGGGCCAAATGGCGTTATCGGGAGTACCTGGCTACGGAGCTGAAACGGTCGTTGGCCCCCAAAGAGTGGGTTTGCGTTTCGTTTTGGTACTCTGCGGCAGAAAAGGCAGGAGTGGTCGCCGACGGGATCGGAGCATTGTTGAGTGCGGAAAAGCCAGTCGGTGAGCGGGATTACATTTTGGAATACACCCCTCAAATGGTCAATCCCCGCGGTCACTTTTTGGAGGCATCCCAAGGTTGGGTGAAGCTCTCTGATGCGGTCCAGGCAGAGGGGGGCGAACGCTGGCTCACCTTGGGCAATTTTGATGCAAAAGGGAAGACCCGTTTGGCGCTGTCAGCGGATGCACCTTCAGATGCGTCTGATTGGGCCTACGTCTACATTGATGGGGTCGAGGTGGTGCCTGTAGACACCCCCGAGGACTGTGCGTGCCTCGTGCGCAAGATTGAGTTCGAAATGCAAGATCCACCAGAGCCCCTCACACGGGTGGAAGAGCTGGAACGGGACACGTTGCACTTTGACTTTGACGATGCTGCGTTGCAAAAGGAGGACGTTGTCAAGCTCGAACGTTGGGGGAGGATGTTGCGCCGCAATCGATTCTTGCGCTTGGAGGTGCATGGACATACCGATGCCACCGGGCCCGAAGGTTACAATGCGGTATTGTCCAAAAGGCGGGCAGAGACCGTGTTTGAATACTTGCTCGACATTGGTGTGGCACCAGATCGGATGCGCACCACAGCCCACGGCAGCCAATGGCCCGCAGCAACCAACGCCAATGACTCGGGAAGGGCCAAGAACCGTCGGGTAGAATTCCGCTTGGTTGAACAGGCTTTTTTGGAAGTCGAATGAACCAGCGCTCGGTCCGATTCAGGCGAGTTTCGCCTGCGGCTCGGGTTTGGGAATGGAGGCGAGCAAGATCAGGGCGACTATGAAAAACCCGATAAGGGCCAGCAGCGAGTTTCTCATGCTGCCTGTAAAGCCTTCGATGTACCCCCAGCTGAACATGCCGATCACCACGCCCGATTTCTCCAGGACTTCATAGAAACTGAAATACGATGTGGTGTCTTCGGTATCGGGCAACATTTTGGCATAAGTAGACCGGTTCACGCTCTGTGTTCCGCCCATCATGAACCCGATGATGCCGGCAGCCACGAAGAACATCAATGATCCATCTACCAGGAAATAGGCAAAAAGGCACACTCCGGTCCACAGGGACGTGGCCAAAAGCAGCACTTTGACGTTGCCGTGTTTTTGGCACAACCAACTGAAAAGGAAAGACCCGGGAATGGCGATCACTTGCACAAGGATGATGGCGATGATCAGCTCGTCGGTGGCCAATTTGACTTCTTTGATGCCAAAGGAACTCGCCATCAGCATGATGGTTTGAACGGCCATGCTCATCACAAAAAAGCTGAGTAAGTAGCGCGTGATGCGGGTTTTTCCTTTGAGGGCTCTGGCCACTTCGCGCAATTCCTTAAAGCCCTGCCACAGGAGATTGCCGTTGGGACGCTCTTTGATCTGAATGGGCAATCTGCGAAACGTGATCTGCGACCATCCTGCCCACCAGATGCCCACGGCGATGAAGGCCCAACGGGTGAGGTGTTCACCAATGCCCATGATCAAGGCCAGACAGAGCAAAAGCAAGAGGACCGAACCGGCGAACCCCCACGAAAAGCCTTTTGCCGAAAGCAGGTCTTGCTCTTCGGTGGGCGCGATTTCTGGAAGAAATGCATTGTAAAACCCCAGGCTCCCCCATGCGCCAATGTTGGCCATAAAGAGGGCAGACATGCTCCATTCCAAATGGTTGGGGTCAAACCAAAACAGGCCAATGCAACCGGCGGCACCCAAATAGCAGAAGAACCTCAGGAAGTGGAGCTTGCGTCCCAAATAGTCTGCCATTCCGGCGAGCAATGGAGAGGCGATGATCACGATCAGGAAAGACGCTCCAATCACATAACTGTAGAGCTGTGTGTTGATGAATTCCCTTCCGAAAAAGGACACCAAATCGGAGTCGGTTCCAGTGGGGCCTTCTGTGGTGGTGATGGCCGTGTAGAAAATGGGGAAGATGGCCGTGGTGATGACCAAGAAGTAGGCAGAGTTGGCCCAGTCATAGAAGAGCCATCCTTTTTGGATGGCGCGTTCTGAATACGTTTTGGTGCGGCCTGATTGCATTCCCATTGAAGGCAATATACGCGGCCCACGGCCGATCCTATGCCAGCAGGCCTTGCGCTTCTACTTCGTCGGCAATGTGGTCGCCAATGGCCAACGAGGCGGTGGCGGCAGGAGAGGGGGCATTCAGGACGTGAACGCTCCGGCCTTGCGAGATGATGCGGAAATCGTCCTTGGTGTCGCCATCGGGCCTCAAAAGGAGCGCACGAACGCCGCTGCGTCCCGGGCGCAGGTCGTCCATTTCCAATGAAGGGACCAAGCGCTGCAAGGTTTTGAGAAACAGTTTTTTCGAAAAGGCCCGGCGGTACTCGTTGATGCCAAAGGACATGTTCTTGAAAAAGAGGCGCCAAGTGCCGCCATAGCCCAAGGCCTCTGCCGTGTCTTTCAGGCTGAAGTCTGTTTTGCCATACCCCTCGCGCTTAAAGGTGAACACAGCATTGGGGCCACACTCAATGTCTCCATTGGTCATGCGTGTGAAGTGCACCCCGAGGAAGGGGAATTGCGGATTGGGGACGGGGTAGATGAGGTTGCGGACCTTGTGTTTGGCGTGGTCCTCCAACTCGTAATAATCGCCCCGGAAGCCCACCACACGTTCCGGAAGGGCCACCCCATCCTTGCGCGCAAGGCGGTCTGCTTGCAAGCCTGCACACACCACCAGGCCGCGGGCGTGAAAGTCTCCTTGCCGCGTGTGCACCGTCACGCCGCTGGCGTTCTGGGTGAAGTCGGTGGCTTCTACCGAGGTGAAGACGCGGCTCTCCGATTGGATGCCCATGGCCACTTCCGCCATTTTGGCTGTGGCGGCCCTGAAGTCGATGATGCCTGTGCAAGGCACCCACAACCCGGCCACGGCTTTGACATGGGGCTCAATGTCCCGAACGGCTTGGCCTTCAATGCGCTCCAGGCCTTCGATGTTGTTTTGTAAGCCCAGCCCATGGATCTTCTCGAGCATGGGAAGTTCGTCTTCTGTGGCGGCGGCCACCACCTTGCCGCAGACGTCGTGTTCCACCCCGTACTCCTTGGCGAATGCCACGAGTTCATGCCGGCCTTTCACGCAATTGGTGGCCTTGAGGCTGCCCGGTGGATAATACAGACCGCTGTGGATCACACCGCTGTTGTGGCCCGTCTGGTGGTCGCTCAAGATGTCCTCCTTTTCTAGCAGGGCAATGCGCGCTTGGGGATGGCGGCGTTGCAGCTTGAGAAACGCAGCGGCGCCGACGATTCCTCCGCCTACGATGATGAGGTCAAATGTTTTGGCTGTTGTCATGCCGGGAGATGGGGCGCGAAGATAACCTGTGGTCCATCCTTGTTGTCATCCAAGGGCACCAGCGGTCAACGCAACAGGTGGATGTGTCCGCGGCGCTCCTGAATCAAAGGAATGCCGGTTTCGCTGTATTTCCAGAATATGCGGTAGCCATAGATGCCGTCTTGGACAAAGTGAAGCCCATCGCTTCGAAGCGATTCTGATTGCCCCATCCATATGCGGTCCGGGTCGTCGGTCTGCCAGACCAGTTGTCCCCAGCGGTCGTATATCTCCAGGTTGAATGCGTCCAATTGCGGGCAGTTGGTTTCGACCTTGAGTCCATCATTGATGCCATCATTGTCGGGGGTGAATGCCGTGGGCATCCACATGTCGCATCCACAATATTCCTGTGTGACCTCTACAACGGCAATGTCTTTTCCGCAGGCGTTTTCTGCCTCTAACAGGTAGGTTCCCGCACCCACCGTAGGGTTGAGCCCCTCGACCTCGGGGTCGTTCCAAATGAGGGTGTAAGGCAGTTCGTTGAGGTCCGTGCCTTCCACTGCCCGCAGTTCGGCCAGTACCTCGGTGGTTTCATCCCAGCAGACGATGCCCGCAAAAGGGGCGGCATCTACAGCGAGGTTGGGCCAAACATTGACATGAACCGTGGTCGAGTCTGCGCAGCCCGTCATGCTGTCCAGAACGCGGACGGTATAGTTGCCTTCTGCCTCCCAAGCGTGGCTGTCCGTGGTGGTGGTTCCATTGACGCTCCATACCCACCAGCCAATGGCAGGGGAAGCTTGGGCCGGCCAATTCCATTGCACAACGGGATCCAATACACAGCGGATCACAGTGTCCTGCATTGGTCCAACCGATGGTACGGGCCACCACTCTAAGGTAGCAGAGGTGGAAGCCTCGCATGCATCCAGCGCTACAGTTACCGTGAAAGGGCCTGGGCCATCGGCAGCACCAAGGCTGATGCTGTTGCCAGTGACTCCATTGGACCACGCGGCGTTTTGAAAGTTTCCCTCGACGCTCAGGGTCACGCTTTCTCCTGTGCACGCGCCGCTGGGACCTTCAAGGTCATAGACGATGGAAGGGAGGGCGTTGAGGACATAAAACGCCGTGTTCAGGCAGCCATTGTCGGCGATGAGGTTGGCCGTATAGGCGCCGGGTCCGGCTTGATTTAGCTGGCTGGTTCCAGTAGGCAAGATCCAGCTGTCCACAGAGGTGCCGCTGGTGGGTATGGCCGATACCAATCCCGTCTCTCCATAGCAGAGTTCATTGGGAATGGATTGAATGCTGGCCTCTGGAAGTGGCAGGACGTTGACTGAAACCGATTCCGGTGTGCCGGGACAACCGCCGGCCTCTGCTTCCACGATTTGCGTGCTGGACGTTTCGATGGTGATGTTGGGGCCCAAAGTCACCGCTCCATTGCTGGTCCATTGAATGTTGGCAGGGATGTCCGTGGAGGCTGTGAGGGTGACCGAGGCTCCTTCGCAGATGTCGACCGCGCTGGGTTGGTCCAATGTGATGGAGGGAGAGGCCTGGTCGATGACGGCGACAGTTTGGACTTCTGTGCACGTGCCGAGCACTGCGGTCACCGTGTAAGAGCCGCCACTGGAGACTTGGAGGGTCGCGCCGTTGTTGCCGTCCCAATCCAAGACGCTGTTGGCGTCGGCGTCGGCACTGAGGGTGGTGGGAGTGCCATCGCAAATGGTGACGTCGGGCACGGTAGAAAGATTGGGTGCAGGCAGACTTTCTACAGTGAACGTCTCAGTCAAAGGACATCCACCGTCTGCGGCTTCGATCACATAATCGCCAGGCGAGGCAAAGACGGTGGGGTTGTTGAGGCCTGCCCAGCCGATGTTGAGACCTGGGGCGGTGCCTGTAATTTCTAAAAGGGCGTCGGGGCAGGTGGCGTAGGGAGGAGGAGGAGCAAGGGCAAGGCCGGGAATACCCGTGCTGTTGGATACGTCCAAGAGACAGAACGACTGGTTGTTGCTGGCACCTCCAGTACTGCCTGTGAAGCCCCACCACACCATGTTGTTCCCGGCAAAAACGTCGTTCTCCAAGTCTACTGTCGCATTGAAGCGCTCTACGTCATCAAATTCGAGGCGGAGCGATTGGCTTACTGGATTCCATTCTACGTGGACGATGTGGTCCTGTCCGTCTTCGATATTGGCGCTCGTGCTGCTGGCTTGCAATGGGCCTGCGAGGCAGTCTGGGCTGTTGTGGTTGTTGGTTCCATCGCGTTGGAGGGCAACGTGGTCATAAGTGGGGTCACCGAAGTTGCCGTTGTTCCAAGTGTCGAACTCAATGACGATGCTGGGGTCGAATGTGGGGTCGGTAAAGGTGCCTGAAGGCGCATTGAAATTGCCATACCCCATGTTGCCTCCCGTGCTGGTGGTCGGCTGGTTGGGTCCCAATTGGTGAAGGACCAGTGCCATTCCATCGGCACCGCCATCATTGTTGCCAAGGTTGACAGAGAGGTGGATGCAGAAAGGTTGGCTGACGTCGAGCTGGACATTGTTCCATGCCGCTCCTTGCTGCGCATTGCTGCTGGGGGTGATTTGCACACAATCACCGCCCAGTTGCTGAGCGCTTCCAATCAGCGAAAATTGACCCCAGCCCCAAAGGGGAAATGAAATCAGGATCAACAGATGGCCGATGCGTCTCATGGGTGCAAAATAGAAAAGCCCGCATTGCGGGCTTTTCTCAATGTTGTATTCGACAAAGATCAGTTGGATCCCTTTGCTGGGCTCACTTTGGCTTTCTTGTCAGTCGCCTCGCTCTTGTCTTCGGTGCGAACCATAGCCAGGTTCTGCTTGCCTTGCTCCTTACCGGACTTGGCCTTCTTGCCTTTCTTGCCTTTCTTCTTGGTGTCTGTGCAAGATGACTTTGAAGAGCAGCAGCTCTTGGCGTCAGCCTTGCCTTGGCAGCAAGAGGACTTGCCCTTGGTGGACTCAGTTTTGGCTTTCTTGTCGGTGCATGAGCTGCTCTGGGCAGATGCTGTGGCGCCGAACAGGAACAGGGCGCCGAGGAGGAGAATGTGTTTCATCTTGATGGATTTCGATACAATAAAGATATGGAATACCACTTTAACGAAGGTCGGCTCCTGTTATTTTGTCGTCGAAAATGAAAGCGGCCCCTCCATCAGAACCAACAACCTCTACCTCCATGGGGGGGCGTGAACGGTTTGTGTGGCAAGCTGTGGTGGCTGCCCTGATGGTACATGTACTGTCATTGGCGGCTTTGACGGAGTGGGGTGGAATACCTGTGTCAGAGGGTACAGCGTATGCCGAAGTGGACTTCGCGGCCTTTGCGTTGCCCGAGCAAACCCAGACCATGGAGGAGGCGGTTCGGGCCAAAATGCAGGCGAAGATGAACGCTGCCGTCCGCAATGTTGCCGCCGACGCCCAAGCTTCACGGAGCACAGATCTCAAAAGCTCAGCTGCAGCGTCGGATCAGATGGCCCGGGACGTAGAAGCTGAATTGCGGGCGTTTGAACAGTCCGCATTCGATGCGCTGGCAGAGGGGCGGGATGGTGCCGAAACCCATGCGGGTGATGGAAAGCCGGACCCTTCCGGAACCGTCGACAACCGCTATGAGGGTTGGGATGCACGGTATGACGGTCAAGTGACGGCAGAATACAACCTTTCCGGAAGGAAGGCCTTGGGATTGGATGTTCCGGGATACCGCTGCCGTGGTGGCGGTGTTGTGGTGATGCGCATCGAAGTGGCCCCTGGAGGAGAGGTGTTGGATGCTGCCGTGCTCTCTGTGACAGAGGCAGGATCGGAAGCCATGTCGGCATGCCTTTCTCAGGAATCACTGCGCAGCGCCATGCGGTGCAGGTTTCAATCTCAGTCAGACGCCCCGAAGCGGCAAGAAGGCACCCTCACGTACAGGTTTATTGCCCAGTAAGGCCCGCGTACTCTGAGAGGTAGGCAAAAGGTGTGTTCAATTCGCCTTGAAGGGTGGTTTCTGACGCCTTGTCCAAGATTCCCTGAGCGTCTCCCTCGACCACAAGGGGGATGACCTGCTCCAACAAAGTGGCACCAAAGTCTGCGCTGGCGTCGCGGGGCAATTCGCAAGGCAGGTTGTCCACGGCCATGACGCCGATGCTCCCTGCCGTTCCAAAGGGGACCCTGCATTCACCGATGGGGTCGTAACCGTACATTGGGTCGGCAATCGTGCTCGGTTCCACAGTGGAGGCTACGGGACCGTCGATGTCACAACTGATGTCGGCCACCACGGAAATGCGCCAATCGTCGTCCCGGACGTCTTGACGGGTAAAAAGGAAGGGAGAGCCTTCGGCCCAGAAATGGCCTGCAATGAAGAGGTCGGTTGACCTTGCAAACGCCATGAACGTGCTCTCATAATCGAGCGGATCGTCACAGAATTCATCGAAGTCGAAACCACTGTCAGATTTGCGTCGGTTGTAGTCTTCAAGGTCCAAATGCGTGAAGACCGGCTCGCCAAAATCCTCGCGAAGAAAATCCACGGGATGAACCTCTCGGATGCGCAAGGCTTCCAAGATTTCACGGGCTCCATTGCCCACGCGGCCGCGCCCGGTGAGCGCAATCTTGGTGTCGGGTGCCAACTTGACCTTGGCGAGGTGGGACTCCATCTCTGAGCGGTCTTCACAGTCGATGGCGCGCGGAAGGTCGTAGGTCTCATGTTGGGCCCCGAAAGTCCTGAAAGCATTGTAGGTCCCAACGACCCCCGCATAACGTCCAAATCCAATGATGCGCCTTCCGCCGGGCCGCTTGAGCAGCTCATAGTCGATGAGCCGGATCTGTTTGTCAAGACAGGCCCTCAACAATTTTGCATTGTACGGCTGCAGTTTGTAGGTATGGGAAAAGAAGAAGTAAGTCTTGTTGGGGATGAGCTGTTCCGTGGGCACTTCTTTCACGCCGAACAGCACATCACAATCCGTAAGGTCTTCGTTGAGTTCTACACCAGCGGCGGCGTATTCCCCATCGGTGATCCGGCGAACTCCGCTGGGTTGAACGACCAATTCGACGTACGGAAAGCGCTCCAGTACTGCGGCACAGTGTTCGGGTGTGAGCGGCACGCGCTGGTCCGGCGGCACTTTTCCTTCCCTTATGATTCCTATCCTCATGTCTTCAATACAACCCTACCAATTTATATCCGTTGCATGGTCTGCAATGGGTAAAGTCGGCAGGTTTTTGCGGTTGTCAAGAATGGGGACTGGTGAAAACTGAACGGGAGGAAATTCAACACAGTTCGGGGATGGCCCGGATTGGGTGCATTTTTGGGGCATGGTTCAAAAGCTGATGTGGTGTGTTGCAGCGGCGTGGCTCTTGGCTGCAGGAGGCTGCAAGCGCTTTGAATCCGTTGTGGAGACGGGTTTGCCTGTCGAGCGCATGGCGACTTCGTTGGAGCCTGTGCCTGAGTCGCCTGACTACGGGGATGGGGCCAGCTGGTCCGCGTTGCCATGGAGAGAAGATGCGGCAGACGGACTCCCAAAGGGACGCACGGTGTCGGAGGGGCCTGGAACAGCCGATGTCTTTTATCTGCACCCGACGATTTACGAGAAGGGGGTGGCTTGGAATGCGCCTTTGGACAGTATGCTGTTGAACCAAGCGGTGGATGCATGGCCGGTTCGGCATCAGGCGTCAATTTTTAATGGGGCGGGCCGGGTTTTTGCACCGCGTTATCGCCAGGCCCACATCCGTGTTTTTGCCGTGAAGGACAGCTTGAGTTTGGCAGCGCTTCAATTGGCATACAGCGACATTCGGGAGGCGTTCCAGCATTACTTGAATCACCACGACAACGGGCGGCCCCTCATCATTGCCGCCCACAGCCAAGGCAGTTGGCATGCGCGCTGGCTGCTCCAGGAATTCTTTGATGGTCAGCCGTTGCAAGAGAGGCTGGTCGCCGCTTACATCCCTGGGATGGACATCTACCCGTCAGATTTCAAGGAGATCAAGCCTTGTGAGTCCGCCACAGATCAGCATTGTTATTGCACTTGGATGAGCTACGGCACGGGCTTTGTCCCTTCGTGGCTTGGCTATAAGGAAGAGCCACCGAGCGCCATTCACCCTATTTCATGGACCACTGCGCTGGATCAAACCAATGACCGCGGACTGCACAAAGGCGCTGTTCGGGAGTCATTCAAAAACAAAAACCCCGGCAGCATCACAGCGAGGCTGAGGCCGGAAGGGGTGTTGTGGGTGGACCAACCCCACATGTTTTTGGTGGGGAAATGGCTGCACCGGGAAAACTGGCAT
>CBFHUP010000043.1:0-27016 GCA_965659115.1 uncultured Flavobacteriales bacterium
AAGGCCACTGGCTGCCAGGTGTCGTTGACGAAGTCGCCATTGGGGGTAAAGGCCGAAGGCGCGTGAAATATCGTCCCATTGACCACCACTTCCGCAGATGCAGTGGAGGTGCAGCCCGCTGGACTGATGACCGTTTGTACCACATCGAAGGTGCCGCCATCATCGAAAATGTACTGCCCGTTGGGGGTGCTCAGGCTGCCTCCGTCGCTCATCCAGTAGCTCACGGTATTGGAGGTGCTGGTCAACGATGTCATGGTCACGACCGGTTCCAAGAGTTCGACCACGGCGGGCTCCACTTCGAAACCCGCCTCAGGGTTGGGCAGTACGGTGACGGCGTCGGAGACGTCGAAGCTGATGAAGGCTGGGCAGTTGCCCAATGACGCAGCGGAAACGGTGATGCCGTAGGTTCCAATTTGCTCATATACATGGGTTGGAGCGTCGGTGAGGGTGGAGGTGCCATCGCCGAATGTCCAACTGTAGTCCAGAGGGATGGCAGGGGCTGGATCCACAAAGTTTACCGTCAAGGGAACACATCCTGAGTCCGGCCATACTTCGATCGGGAAGGGGGTCAAAACTGGGGGCAGTTCAATGAAAATGGAGTCCGTCATGCTGGCGGTGCATCCTATTTCTTCCAAGGTGAGGCCTATGGTGTTCCAGCCTCCCGTATTGAATTGAATGTCGTTGATGAAGGTGCCCGCGGAAATGTTGGGGGTTCCATTTTCGAATGTCCAGGAGTACACGGCATCTGCAAAGGCAGCCCCTTCGCCTTCGAAGTTGAAGGCATTGTCTTCGAGGCATTGTGCTCCCGGCGGGTCGAAGTCGGGTTCAGGCACATGAACGTTGAGTGTGTAAGCCGCTGAAGACAGCAGGCATTCGAGCCCTGAGAAGGTGACTTCGAGGTTGTACACACCCGCATTGATGTCGGTGGCGTTGGCAATAAATGCGGTGGCTGTTCCTCCGGAATAGCCGTCGGGCCCAGACCATGCATAGTTGGCCAATGATGCGGCCAATGGATTGTTCGAGAATTGGGGCACGGAGAGGGAGACGTCGTCTCCGAGGCAGGTGGTTCCCGAGGGCTCAATCACAACAGGGGGACAAACGCCTGTCTGAACGTCCAGAACAGTGACCCCTTCTACCGGACATCCATTGGCGTCAGACAGTCCGCTGGCTCCGTCATTGGATTGCGCATTGCCAGAAATATCTCCCTGCCCAAAGATGTTGGCGGCGCCGGTGAGTGTGCCGTCACACTGGAGCAAAAGGCAATCGTCGGTCAGTTGGACTTGGAATTTGAAAGCCACACTGTCCATGCCCAATGGGTCGTTGTCCAATGTTCCGCCCGTATTCAAATTCGCTCCGGCGCCTGCGCGGACCCTGACCATTTGGTCGTCCACCAAGAATTCACCCGCATCGTCTCCTACGGCGTCCGTCATGGTTCCCGTGAGTGGACCAGAAACCCACTCTAGACTGCCCGACACGAAATTCGTTCTCAGGTCGAGCGTCTCGGTGATGTACACATCTGTGGCAGCATCCGATCCGAGGTTTTTGCCCACCACGGTGTACTCCAAAATATCGCCGGGTTCGGCCAGACCACCATCGAGGTCTTCGATGAATACGGTGGCCCTCAAATCGGGTTCGTAGACATCGATGACCGATGTGATGACTTGCACGGTGATGGATTCACCTCCTGTTGTGATTCGGATTGAGGCGTCGGTCGCGTTGTTGGGGAGGAACTCAAAATTGCTGTTGTCGGGAATGAAGATGTTGGCGTCGTGGCCCAGGGTGTTGTTGAATGCGGGTTGGCGCCATGGGTTCATCATTCCGTCCCTGCTGTGGGTGCTGTTAAAAGCGTTGTTCACATCGTGGGTGGCATCTGAGATGTACTCTACAGTTCCTGTGCCGTTGAACCCCAATTGGTCTCCTCCTTCGCCACGATCGCCGTCAAAAGCGACCACGCCCAATTGCAGATCAACAGGGCCCATCGGTGGGGTCAAGAAGCCAGAAATGGGCACGTCCACGGCGTTGTTGTTTCCGCCCGAGCCTGTGATCATGGCCAGACCATCAAACAGCGTGAGGTTGCGCATGGGGGAGAGGGCGTCTTCATAAACAACGACCAGTACCCAGCCTCCCCAGCACGATGACGCTTCGCGGGACACCACATTGGCGACGGTATACCTGGCATTGATGGGATTGCCCGCTACCCAATCGGTGACGTCTGCATAACAGCAGTAGTTCTGGACCTGCGAGGCATTGAATTCGATTTCCTCTTCTGCAAAGACATCGATGTAGGCATCCGAATCTTGGGCCCGAATTTTGACTTGATCGCGCAACGCAGCGTTGGGGACAAAGCTGTTTCCGAGTCTACCGGCCCAATAGAGACCGGCAAAACTGATGGTGGCACAGGGTCCGAGTGACAGGCTGTCTGAAGAGGAACACCAAGTATCTGGATCGCTGTCGCCGTCGAAATACTCCATGCTGTGCCCGTTGTTGTTGTCTTGTGGCCACCCCGTGATGGGCATGGCTTCTTGGGCATTGGTGCAGGCCGAACCGGTGCCGCAATACATGGTGGTGTTGGCCAGAAATACAATGCCGCCGTTTTGTTGGGCCTGGTAACGGATCTCAAAATCTTCTACGACCTGCGCACGGACTGGAATTCCGCTGAACCCCAGCGCCACACAGGCGAAGGCAATGGCAAAATGAAATCTAAAAGACATCAAAAGGACAACGTTCACAGCGGTCAGAAGGTTGATGGCAATGTCGTGCTTTTTGGGGTCCATTTTTAACTGCACACCCAATGCTCACCTTTCTCGCCGCGCAATTAGTTTTGAGCATGACCTTTTTTGCGAATCATACTGTGGGGTTTGACCTGCGGTTTGTCTTGGCCGCCTTGTGTTTTCAGTGGCTTTTATTGTTGCCGTTCTCCATGGATGCTGCGGACCATGAGGTGTTGTTTCGTGTGGAAATGCCCGACCCGGCTATGGAGGCTGTGGTCGAGGTCGAGGGTACAGTTCACGCCATGGTGTCCGGCCCCTGGGGGGCAAAGGAAGCGGCGGTTTCTGTGATTGGAGGTTTCCCTTTTACCTACCGATTCGGCACCCCAGCGGGTGCTTTGGGGGTGGCCTGGGAAGCGGTCCCGAGCAGTTGTGGGTCCTCTGGCGTTCGTTCTGCTTCAGTTTCGGATGATACCGCTTTAGAAGTGGTGTGTTTCAATGCCTGTGGACGTTGTCTGGGTTGTACCGATCCCTTTGCCCTCAATTACAATCCCCTGGCTGACCTGGACTCACCGGACGGCTTGTGCGTGGGCACAGGGTCGGGAGGATGCACCTACGCGCAGGCCGAGAACTACAACTCATCGGCCTTATGGGACGATGGTTCTTGTGCCTTTGAATCCATGGTCTCGTCCTGCCCAGATCACAATGGGGATGGTGTGGTTGGAGTGGGAGACATGCTGATGCTGCTTTCTGAATTCGGCCAGGCCTGCGCCACGGTTGGGGTCTCGGTGTCGGAGGGGAATCCGCTGGAAGACCTGATTCAGCAGCAAATAGATGCGATGTCTTGGTCCGAAAAAATTGCCCAAATCCACCGCAATTCCTTTTGGACCACTGCCGACAATATTGCGCCGCCCATTCCGGGCTTTACCATGTCTGACGGTCCCCACGGGGTGCGGTTTTCGCCGGCGACCTCGTTTCCGGTGGGAATGGGCATCGCGGCATCGTGGAACCGGGAGCTGGCGTTCGAAGTGGGCAGTGCGATGGGGGTGGAGTTTCACGCCTACGGCAAGCACCAACAACTGGGTCCGGCCCTTGATTTGTGCCGTGACCCGCGCAATGGCCGCAGCCCCGAGACGGGAGGTGAAGACCCTTTTTTGATCGCGCACTTGAATGTCGAAGTGGTCAAGGGCATTCAGGAACACCCTGTGATTGCCACCATCAAGCACTTCAACGGCGTCAACAAGCAGGAAAACCGTCACAATGTGAACCACATCATGAGCCAGCGGCAGTTGATGGAACATTACGGATACAACTTTCGCAGGGTGATGCAGGATGCAGGGGCCATGTCCGTGATGAACGCCTACAATTTGGTCAACGGCCATAAATCTGCAGAGAACCAGGATTTGCTCAATGGCATTCTCAAGGACCGTTGGGGATTCCCTTTCTACGTCGTCTCTGACTGGGGGTCGATTTGGGATGCGAGCAAGGCCCTCAAGGCAGGATGCGATTTGGAGATGGACGTGGATGAGTCGGCCTATGAGCAGCAATTGACCAATGATTATTTGAATGGAGCCATTACGGACGCAGACCTTGATCGCGCTGTTCGCAGGGTGTTGCGCGTAAAATATTTGACGGGTATGATGGACAACATGCCGCTGGGAAATCCCGTCACCGATGCCAATACTCCCGAACACCAGGCCTTGTGCCTGGATGCAGGGCGCGAAAGCATTGTGCTGCTCAAAAACGACGGTGATATTTTGCCGCTGTCTGCTTCATCCTCGGTGGCCATTGTGGGCCCAAGTGCTGCGGTGGCCCAGTTGGATGGATTTGGGAGCAGCTGGGTGGACCCGCCCTATGCCATTGCCCCGTTGCAGGGGGTGCTCAATAAGATTCCCGCGGCCCAGGTCCAATATGTGCAAGGGTGTGAAATCAATACGACCGACACTTCTGGTTTTGCGGCGGCCCGAGCAGCGGCAATGGCTTCAGATGTCGTGATTTTTGTGGGAGGCTTGGACCAAACCCAAGAAGGAGAGAATTACTGGCCCGGCCCCGTGGACAGGACCAACGACTCGGTCGAATTGCCCGGCAGACAGCAGTTGCTCATCCAAGAATTGGCCGAAGTCAATCCCAATATGGTGGTGGTGCTAAAAAGCGGCGGTATCTGCTCAGTGCCGGACGCACTGGATGATATCCAAGGGTTCCTCTATGCCTTTTACCCGGGAATGGAAGGGGGCAATGCCATCGCGGATGTGCTCTATGGCGATGTGAATCCCAGCGGAAAGCTTCCGGTCACCATGCCTGTGGACGATGCGCAAATGCCTGCATGGAACGATGATTTTTCGGACGACTACAATGGCGGGTACCGTTTTTATGATGAGATGGAGGTCACGCCACAGTATCCATTTGGTTTCGGCATGAGTTACACGGAATTCAGCATTTCTGACCTTCAATTGGATGCGCTGAATTATACCGCGGGCGCACCCATCACAGCGACGGTTCAAGTGGCCAATACAGGCGATGTCGCAGGTGCAGAAGTGGTGCAGTTGTACCTCGAAAACGAGGCGGCTCCTGTGTGGATGCCCAACAAGGAGCTCAAAGGGTTTGAAAAGGTGTACCTCGAGCCCGGAGGGGTCGAGACGGTCACCTTTACTCTGGGAGCCAATGAGCTTTACTACTTCGACGCGGCATTGGACCGTTACGAGGTGGCGGTCGGATCCTATGCGCTGCGGGTGGGGGCCAACTCTGCTGACCTCAGCGAACCTGTTTCTTTTGAAATCACGGCAGGAACGCCCACCCCGGATTTCGAAGTCACCCGCATTTACACCTTTCCGCGCTACCCTGTTCCTGGAGACAGTCTGCTGTTGTGCGCATTGGTCAAAAACCAAGGAACTGCGGTTCTAACGGCAGAGGAGCCGCTGTCCATGTCATTTTTGGTGGATGGCACCGAAGTGGCGGCGACAGAAACACTGATGGATACGTTGTGGATCGGCGGGGCCACCATGCAATGCGCGGGGGCTTCGGACTATACAGTTCAGGGACTCGATGACATCACGGTTACAGCCCAAGTCGATGCGGACGGGGCTTATGCTGAATTGATGGAAGACAACAATGCCCTCTCGCACACGGTGGATGTGTTGGATCCTGAGGTCGATGTCGTGCCCAACCTTTGCTACCTCAAGCCTGCGACCGCCACGTCCCAAGAGGCGGGCGATTTGGGGGCTTCTATGGCCGTAGATGGCAATTTTTCAACGCGCTGGAGCTCGGACTTTTATGATCCCCAAACCATTTCGGTGGACCTGCTCAATGTGTATACACTGGAGACGGTGGTGCTGGCTTGGGAGACGGCTTACAGCTCGGAATACAAGTTGGAAGTTTCTACCGATGGCAACGATTGGACCACGCTGGTTCACGAGCTTGAAGGCGATGGGGGCAACGACACCTTTTATCCTGATGTCGATGCGCGTTACATCCGAGTAGAGGGCCTGCAACGGGGCACCGAGTGGGGACATTCTCTGTGGGAAATTCAGGCCTTTGGTTCATTGGCGGGACCAGTGGGGGTCGGGCAGCCTGCTTTTCTCGACATTCAGCTCATTCCGAACCCTGCACAGGATGAGGTGCGGATTCAGGGTTTGCCGGGAACCGCTGAAATGGAACTGTTTGACATCGGTGGACAGCGGCTCTGGAAGGGCACTGTCCGCAACGAAGAGTCCATTGCGCTGCCCCGCATGCGCATGCCGTCCGGATTGTATGTGATCCGTTTGGAAGGAGCAGACTTCCGTTCCTCCCTCAACCTTGTGGTGGACTGAAGCCATAGGCGGAGTTCGGGCCGCTGAGCTGGCCTGCGACAAACCCCGTTGTCCAGGCCGCTTGGAAATTAAACCCACCGGTGATGCCATCTACATCCAGAACTTCTCCTGCGAAATAGAGGCCCGGAACCACGCGGCTTTGCATGGTTTTGAAATCAACCTCTCCCAGCGCCACGCCTCCGCACGTCACAAACTCTTCCTTAAAGGTCGTCTTGCCCCGCACGGTGTAGGTGTCGTTGAGCAAGGTGTTGATGAGCTTGTTTCGGCCTTTTTTGCCAAGTTCCATCCAGGGGCTGTCTGCATCGAGTCCCGACTTTTCGAGCAGGTAGAGCCAGAAGTTTTTTGGAAGTTCAAATGGACAGGCATTGGCCAGTTTCTTTTTCCGGGCCTCTGCCGATGCCGACCCTATGATTTCTGAGACTTCGTTTTCATTGGGGAGGCCCACCCAGTTGATTTGAATGGCAAAGCTGTAGCCTCGTTGTTCCAGTTCGCGGGCGCCCCATGCGGAAAGCTTGAGAACGGCGGGCCCGCTCATGCCCCAATGCGTAATGAGAACTGGACCTTGGTGGGAGAGTTTGGTGCCCTGTATGCGCACGATGGCGTCTTGAACGACCAGGCCCATGCGCTCGGTGACGGACTCGCCGGGCATGTTGAAGGTGAACAGGGAAGGCACCGGTTCACTGACGGAGTGCCCCAATTCGCGGAGCCAGTCAAAACCGGTGGACTTGGGGCTGCCGCCGGTGGCGATGATCACTTGGTCGAACCGCTCTCCGCGGAGGTCAAACCCGCCGTTTTCTGATGCTGACGCACGGATGTCGCTCACAGGCGAGGACATTAGGATGCGAATGCCAGCCGACTGCGCCTCGCGCATGAGACAGTCGATGATGGCTTGAGAAGTGTTGGCTTCAGGGAACATCCGGCCGTCTTCTTCGGTCTTGAGCGGAACGCCGCGTTCAGTGAACCATTCGACGGTATCCTTTGCGTGAAATGCGGAAAAGGCCTTCTTGAGTTGTTTTCCTCCCCGGGGATACCCTTTGGCCAGCGCGGCGGGGGAAAAGCAGGCGTGGGTCACATTGCAACGTCCGCCGCCCGAGACTTTGACTTTGGCGAGGAGCTTGTTGGACTTCTCGAACAAGGTCACCTTGCTCATAGGGTGGTGGTGAGCGGCGGACAGGGCGGCAAAAAAACCTGCGGCACCCCCACCAATCACGGCCACTTTCTGCCCTTTATCCATGGCTGAAAATTAAGTCAGGCTGTGGCGTGTTGGTGCTTTTCGATTCTTTCTTACTTCGTGCCATGAAGCTGTTGCAAGTGAATAAGGGTGAGGTATTGCAAGAGGCAGGTGTTTTTAATGTGCAAGCCTACCAAGTTGTTCAAGGGCTGTTGAGGTCTTATTTCATAGACAAAATGGGCAAGGAACATACGTTCTTGTTTGCGCCTGAAGGGTGGGTCGCGGGTGATCTTCATGCGGCAGGATTCGACAGGCCAAGCCAATTGGTGATCGAGGCCTTGGAGGCCAGTGAAGTGCATGTGTTCCCTATGAAAAATCACCTGAGAATAGACTCCTCATTGGACCATTCGGCTGAGCTTCAGCTGATGCTGCGAAGGGCTGGAACCATGCAGCAGCGGGTGCTGATGTTAATGAGCACGAGTGCGTTGGAACGGTATGAGTACTTTCTCGAAACCTATCCTGCCCTCGCGGAACGCATCTCACAAAAGTTGATCGCCTCCTACCTCGGGATCACTCCGCAGGCCTTGAGCAAGTTGAGAAGAGCGCGTGTGGCGCCCGGTAGAAGTTAACCGAGATTCACCTTGGTGGAGAGGAGCTGGCAGAGCTTTACTGTCATTAAAATTTCTACCATGAAAATCACATTTATTATGCTCTCCGTTCTGGGGATGATGGGAGGGGCCGCTTGGGGTCAATCGGTTGAGATCAGTGTAGCCAATTCCAGTATTCAGTGGGAAGGGGGCAACATCACTGGTAAGTTGCACAATGGCCATGTCGACTTGGAATCGGGTGCACTCGAAATGAAGTCCGGTAACATCGCAGGAGGGGAGTTCAAGATTGACATGACCAGCATGACCAATGCGGATTTGCCCGAAGGGATTGGCAACAATCTCATGGGACATTTGAAGTCGGACGACTTCTTTGCTGTTGGAACGCATCCCCATGCTTCTTTGGTGATTGTGTCCGCCACCCCATTTGTGAATGGTCAGTCCAACGTGACCGCAGAGGCCACCATCAAAGGTGTTTCCAAGCGGATTTCATTCGAGGTCAACCGCAAGGGCAAGGCATACGATGCTCAGTTTGTGATAGACCGTGCTCAATTTGATGTTCGCTACGGCTCTGGTTCCTTCTTTGACAACCTCGGCGATGATGCCATTTTGGATGAGATGACCTTCACTGTGCACCTCGAAGCGAAATCATGAGCGCCTCAGAAAAGCCGCAGTCATCAGGGGAACGCCCCATCATACAAGACCTGATCATGGGCACCACATATGCATGGTGCTCGTGTGGGAAGTCGGCCAATCAGCCTTGGTGCAATGGTGCCCACCAAGGCACCTCATTTGTACCGCAGGTGTTCGAAGCCAAAGAAGATGGTAAGGCGGCGATGTGCACTTGCAAGAAGACGAAAAACCCGCCGTTTTGCGACGGTTCCCACATGGAGAATTCAAGAGGTTGATATGTTTTTAGAATGGCGCTAGGCAATGCGGGGTGTTGATATGGAGCAAGTGGCTTTCTAAAAAGGCTTTCACTTTAGTATGGACACCCCGAATTTTTTGGGCGGCTGCCAACGGTGGCGCCCACTACTTGGGCGTCCATTCTTTGCGCCGGTCGAAGCATGCAATGGTTATGCACCGATATTGGTTTTGATGGTCCAAGGATTATCTTCTAATATCCACCATACGATTCTATTTGCTGACCCCCGTTTTTTTCATGCTCATGACCAGCTGCTCTTCGGATGGAGACAGCGGCTGCACAGATTCAAGTGCCACCAATTTCGATCCCAATGCAACTTCGGATGACGGCAGTTGTGAATATGCCATTACCAACAATGAATGCCCCAGTGAGTTGGCCTTTGATGGATACACTTATGACGTTGTAGAGATTGGAGATCAGTGCTGGTTTGCAGAAAACCTGCAATCCACGTCTTTCATGAATGGTGCACCGATCGAAGAAATTGAAGACGAGACCGAATGGGTGGATTGCAGTTTCCCTGCCCAATGCACCTGCGACAATGATCCTGCCAATGTGGCGCTGTATGGACGGCTGTACAATGGATACGCTGTGACTGCAGAGGTGGGCGTATCTCCAGAGGGGGGGCATGTGCCTTCCACCCAAGACTGGGAGGAACTCGAATTGTTTGTGGGTGTTCCAGTAGATGAAATCGGAACATTGGCCACTAGGTTGGGAGGAGATGAAGCCGCTGGAAATTCCCTCAAATCGACCACGGGTTGAAGCAACGGAGGCTCTGGGACCGATGATCACGGTTTCACAGGATTGCCTGGGGGGTCGCGTTTTTATTCGGACGGTTCATTCTTTAGCGGAGGCGACTACACGTTGTGGTGGACGTCCTCAACCTTTGGTGACGACTTGCTTCACCGCTCACTTTGGAACGAGCAGAGCGGCATTTTGCAAGCCTACGTGCCTTACGAAATTGGCGCTTCAATCCGCTGTATTCAAGACTGCTAGGTCGTTTTCTCAGGGTTGTTGAACACCTCTGACCCCGACGTTACAGGTTGGGTTATTGAAAGACCCGAACGTAGTCTATGGCCATGAATTGTGGGAAGGTGGTGGTGGCATCGGGATAACCGGGCCATTGGCCACCTACAGCCACATTCAAAATGAAAAAGAAGGGGTTGTCAAAGGGGTAGGGCTGGCTGCCCGTGACCGTCGAAGTGACCGAATAGAATGGCTGGTCGTCAATGAGCCATGTGATGCCGCTTTCATCCCATTCGATGGAGAACACGTGAAATTCATCGGCAAAGGTCTCTCCTGAGGGGAGACTGGTCCCTTCGCCTACGTAGTTGTGTTGGGTCCATTCTGCTCCAAAGTGGATGGTGCCATGAATGGTGTTGGGTGAAGAACCGACCAATTCCATGATGTCGATTTCTCCGCAAGCGGGCCATCCCGCTGAAGGGAAATTGGCCCCCAACATCCAAATGGCGGGCCATATGCCTTGTCCATAGGGAAGGATGGCACGGACGTCGATGCGCCCGTATTGGAATTCTTGAAGCCCTATGGACTTCATCCGAGCCGAGGAGTAATGGACGCCTTCTTGCTTTGCGACTATGAAGAGGTTGCCGTCCGAGACATAAGAGTTTTCGCTGCTGGCAGTGTAGTTCTGTAGTTCTTGATTGCCCCAACCACTTGCACCGAGGTCGTAAGTCCAATTCTGGAGGTCGATGTCGTCACCGGTGAATTCGTCGGACCAGACCAGCGTCTTTCCCGGGTAGCTGTCGGCAGAAACGTATCCTTCATTGCCCACTCCAAAAAGGGTGTCGTCGTTGAGTATGGTGCCGACAGCTTCTTGGATGCCACCGACCAAAAAGGCCCCACTTGTTCCGGTGATGACCACACGGAATTGCTCATCTTCCTCTATAAATTCATCGACCACGATCTCCACTGAAATGGTAGCAGAGGCGGCGCCTGCAGCCACAGTCAATGAATCTTGCACGGGGATGTAATCGCTGCCTTCCTCTGCGGTCAATGGCCGGGTCTCGAAGTACACTGTAATGTCCCTGGTGGTGGATTGATTTAACACCAAAGGGAATTCAAAGAACCTGTTGTCCTCGTTTTCCAGGCCGCTGATGTCAATGGGAAATTGAATTTCCGGGACGACAACGGGAGCTTCATCGGGCTTGCATCCCACCCAACAACTCAGGATGACGAGGGCGAAAGAGGAGAGGGCGAAAGGATGGGAGGAGAACTTCATATTGTCATGCCGATTCTGATGCAAAGATATTGTTGGAAGGGTTCGGCGGTATTGGATTTTGGTGGGTTTGTTCCCTTGAAAACCACCTCTGTAGTCCCGCGTCGATACATAGTGTGTGTCAAGTACACTGAACTCAAGTGAAATGCTATTTTTGCAGCATGCTGAAAGCTCAGATTTCATTGCGCTGCGTCTTTTTTTTAGGGTGCCTTTTGACGCTGATGGTTCCCACGTCTCTCACGGGGCAGCACCGTCTTTCTACGGAGGGTCCCCTCATCGTCAATGAGGCGGGAGAAGGGGTCCTTTTGAGGGGCATGGGCCTTGGCGGATGGATGCTCCAAGAGGGGTATATGCTCCAAACGGCAGGCTTTGCCAATGCTCAGTTCGAAATCCGCAACAAAATCGAGCAGCTCATTGGTGAAGAAGCAACGGATGAATTCTACACTGCTTGGCTTCAAAACCATGTGACAAAGGCTGACATCGACGCCATGAAGTCTTGGGGTTTCAACTCTGTTCGGCTGCCGATGCACTACAATTTGTTTACGCTTCCGATTGAGGATGAGCCGGTCGCAGGAGAAAACACTTGGCTTGACCTTGGGTTTGAATTGAGTGACAGTTTGGTGTCATGGTGCAAACAAAACGAGATGTATGTGGTCCTGGATTTGCACGGTGCTCCCGGCGGTCAAGGTTATGACGCGGCCATCTCCGACTATGATCCCACCAAGCCCTCGCTTTGGGAAAGCGCAGACAACCGCAACAAAATGGCAGCCTTGTGGAAGCGATTGGCGGAGCATTATGTCGATGAGGATTGGGTCGCGGGGTATGACCTGCTCAACGAACCCAACTGGGACTTGCCAGGAGGTACAGCTTTGCGCAACCTCTACGTTCAATGCACGGACAGCATTCGCTCAGTGGATCCTGACCACATCATATTCATTGAAGGGAATTGGTGGGCCAATGACTTTTCGGGCTTGACCCCGCCATGGGACGATCAACTCGTGTACTCTCCTCATAAATACTGGAGCTACAACGATGAAGGGTCCATGAATTTCGCCACCAGTATCCGCAGTGCCTACAATGTGCCGCTGTACCTCGGAGAAAGTGGGGAGAACTCCAACGTTTGGTTCCGGGATGCGATCCACCTGCTAGAAGAACTTCAGATTGGTTGGGCGTGGTGGCCCTTGAAAAAGGTGGCCAGCATTTCAGCTCCCTTGTCCATTGAAAAGAGCGATGAGTACCAGCTTTTATTGGACTACTGGAGTGGAAATGCCGCTCAGCCCACAGCTGAATTTGCCACGGATGCGCTCATGGATTTGGCCGAGAAGCTGAAGTTCGAGAACTGCGGAAAACAGCTCAACGTGGTGGATGCCATGTTCCGCCAGGTTCAATTTGACACGTCCATTCCCTTTGATGATGATCAGCAAATTCCGGGCATTGTGCATGCGACAGACTTCGACATGGGTACTGTAGGTGCTGCTTACGGCGACATTCAGGTGGCGAACTACCATGTGAGTTCTGGAAACTATACCGAGTGGAATTCGGGCTGGCAGTACCGCAACGATGGAGTGGACATCACCTTCGCAACAGACCCCGTGCACAGCAATGGCTACAAGGTGAGCTGGTTGGCCACCGACGAGTGGATGAAGTATACGGTGGACGTTCAATCCGCTGGTGTATACGACATCCGAATGCGCGTCTCAGTGGGAGACACTCCTGGCATGGTTCATTTCGAGACGGAAGGGGGCGATGTTTCGAACTACGTTCAGTTGCCATTGTCGGGCATCCCCGGCGGTTGGCAAACCGTGACGGTAGAGGACGTCTACCTCGAAGAAGGACCCGCAGGATTGATTTTCTGGGCCGATGAAGGCGGTTTTGAAGTGAGCCACTTTGACTTCTCGTTTACGGGCACGCTTGCAGCAGAAGTGGACCTTTCCTTGGTCAATGCGAAGACCATGGGGCCACAACAGGTGGCGGTGACCTTCAACAAGCCTTTGCAGTTGCCTTTGTTGGATGCCGCCGAGGAATTCACACTCTACGCCGACGGTGAGCCTTTGACCTTGTTGTCTATGCAAGCTGACTCCGATGCCGATCGCGTCATCATTTTGGATGTTGAAGAAGGCATGGATGCCACCATGGAGCTGACCTTGTCCTACAACGGCAGCACGGTCTTGGAACCCGGTGGAGGAGGCCTTGCGGCATTTGTGAATGCGGAGGTCTACAACGACCTCGACTTCCGATTTGCCATTCCAGGCTGGATTGAAGCCGAAGAGTTCAGCCAGCAAACGGGCGTTGAGTTGGAAGCGACCAATGACAATGGTGGAGGCCAGAATGTGGGCTTCCTCGATGCTGGTGATGTCATGGAATACAAAGTCAATGTGCGGTATTCAGGCGACTATGACGTGAACATTCGCACCGCTTCCGAGGAATCGGGCTCCTTGTCTATGGAGTTGATTGATGAAGATGGACAGGTGACAGGGCTCGGCATTTTTCAGTTGCCGGCCACGGGAGGTTGGCAGACATGGTCCACGGCAAGCCGTGAAATCAACCTCGAGACAGGAATCTACACCTTGAAGGTCACCGTCCAGGACGCACCGTTCAATTTGAATTGGTACGAATTCGACTATAAAGACGAAGTGGAGGATACGGGCGTCACTTCATTCCAAACGGTACTGGTTTATCCAAACCCAGTGCAGACGGGTGAGGTCACCGTGGCGTTCTCGGTGTTTTTCCCGCAGAACCTGACGCTCTCGATTTACGATGCGCAGGGCCGTCCGGTATTTGGGGAGACCTATTACGATGTGACCAGCATTGCAGAGACCTTGTCTTTGCAAGGGCTCGCAGCCGGTGTGTATGAGGTGTTTGTGCACCGCGAAGATGGCACGATCAATACCGGTCGATTCTTGAAGCCTGTGCGTTAAGTGTCTGCCGGTTTCGTTTTCTGACGTTCAAGGACCGTCGCATTCAAGGTGGTTTAACGCCGCGGCCAACATCGGGTCAAATACAACCGTGTGCGCCAGAATTTCAGGCTGACCACAACAGAAAGGCGGAAAGCCGGTGTTCTTAGATGCTCTCAGGTGGTGACCAGGGGCCTTTTACCTGAATCCACGGGGAGGCTTCTGCAGGGAGCGTCATTCAGCACTGCTGACCTTCCACCACGTGTTGTCCATCGCGGTCTTCTGGTTTGGTGGCGGGCATTTTGGTGGATTTAGGGCAAGAAAAAAGGGAACCAGATGAACCGGTTCCCTTTTCCAATGTGGTTGGTTAATCTGCGCTTATTGGGCGATCAGGCGGAAAGTCCAGTAAGCCTCTCCGGGGTTGGCCCCGTAGTCGACGGTGATGGTGACTTTCTCTTCACCGTTGATGTTGCTGTAGTTGAACACTTCATAGGTGATGGAGCTGACCGGCGTTCCTGTGCCTTCATTGGGCAACTCACCACCATTAAAAGCTTTGTTGAACCCGATGAAAGCGCCGAGGCCATTCACTGTGACCTCGGTTGCGGATGCCGTAAAAGCATGGGTGCCGGCACCGAAGACTTCAAATGGGCTAGGCAGCAATGTCTCGTCAACACACTCGCCAGCGCTGGCCAAGTAGTTCTCTGCCCAAACGAATCCTTCTGTGGTGTATTCCATGGTTCCGTCATCGAAGAAGATCCACTCGTCGTCCAATTGGCAGGCACGTTCAATGACTCCAGTGGCGTCAATGCCACCCCACCAATCGTTGCAGCCTTGGCAAGGTCCGACATAGTAGCTGGCTTCTCCGTCGAGTCTCCATGCTTTGCCGTCGGCGTCTGAGAGTACGTCTGGGCTAAAGATGGCCGAGCTGATGGCGACGTCCTGAGAGATGGAATTGCTTCCACCGGCATCATCATAGGCAGTGAGGGTCACTGTGTAGTTTCCGTCCGCGCCGTAAGTGTGCACAGGGTTGGTCTCCGAGCTCATGGCCCCGTCTCCGAAATCCCAGCTGTATGAAGTGGCATTGGAAGAAGAGTTGGTAAAGGTCACGGTGAAGCCATCGGTGACCGACGAGAAGTTCGCGGTGGGCACGGATGATGGGATGGGAGGAAGGTTGGCTTCGTCGTGGTAGTGCACCAAGAAGAAGTTCCAAGCGCTTCCGTCTGCGCGGACCAGGGCCAAGCCCATGCGGTCTGCGATGTCTCCTTCTTCAGTGCTGATGATGGTGAACAACTTGGTGGAGGCAGGGACATAGCTGTCGCCGTTTTCCGTTTTGTTGCAGAGGCCGATGTAGGCACCAAAACCATCGATTGAAATGGTGTTGGTGTTGGTGTTGTAGTCGAAAGTGTAGTTGCCTCCGTCAGCAAACGCGCTCAAATCCTCACCGTTGGGTCCAGTCCAAATACCGGGGGCGGTTTCGTCCATGCAGTTCTCGTCAATGCCGAGCCAGCCACCGTTGGCGTCCGCGTCTACGAAGAGCGTTCCATTGGTGTTCTTTTCCCAAGTGCCGTCGGCATTGAAAGTGTAGCTGTCATCTAAGATGCAAGGGCGATCGCCGAGCGGAGTGACACCACCAAAAGACCACCAGCTGTTGTCGCCGATTGCGGGTCCAATGCCGAGGGCCACTTCTTCTCGGTCCAAGTACCAGGTCTTGCTGTCAACGCCTGACAGGAAAATGCTGGCGGTATTGGGGTCTGTGATGATGATAGACTCGGTTTTGGAAGAAGAACCGTCCAGTCCGATGGCCGTCAATGTGACTTCGTAAACGCCTCCGCCGGCATATTCGTGGACAGGATTGGTGTCGGTGCTGGTGTTGCCATCACCAAAATCCCAGGTGTGAGAAGTGGCATTGGCTGAATAATTGGTGAAGGTGACTTCTGCCCAGTTGGTCTCGCTCACTTCATACTGGAAGCTGGCGATCACCTGGGATGGTTCTGGCTCCGGATCTGGCTTGCAGCTTACGATGAAGAGGCTCACCAAGAGGAAAAGCCCCAGTGCTTGAATCGTCTTGTTCATGGTTTGATTGAATTGTATTGTGAATCTGTATGTCTGTGGGATGTTTCCGGACGCGATCAGTTAAACAGAGCGTCGTCAGGGTAGGTCGTCAGGCCAGAGGCGATTTGCGTCTCTTCCAATGCGATGGGCAGCCAGAGGTCTTCGGGGCCGAAGTTGGCTTCCTTGTCTCCGTCTCCGGCAAACAGGCTGGCATCGGCACGTCCTGAGCGGACGAGGTCATACCAGCGGTCTCCTTCGCAGGCCAACTCCGCCCGGCGCTCATACCAGATGAGGTCTTGGAGGCTCCAGCCTTCTTCTGCCATCACTGTGGCGGCAGAACGGAAGTTGCCGGTATTGTCGCCAGGTCCAGCAGCGCGTTCGCGAACAATGTCGATGTACATCTGCGCTGTTCCATCGTCGCCAGAGCCGCGGTGGAGGGCCTCTGCCAACATGAGCAAGACATCTGCATAGCGGAAAACATGTGTGTTTTGGGCTTTGGTGAGGTGCTCATTGCCTCCGTTGACGTTGGTGCCAGCAAAGGCCTTGAGGTTGGGGTATTTCTCCTGCCAATAACCCGTGAAGTCCACAGGGTTGTTTTGGGTCATGTCGATGATGGGGTCGCAGCTGACGCCAGCATCGGCCAGTTGTTGTGCCAATTCATCTTCGGAGAGAATGGCCACGTCGCGGCGGTAGGTGTCGTCGTCGAGGAAGTGGTTCCACAGGCCTTCTGTGACCGACATGAAGCCCCATCCGGCCTCATAGTCAGGGTGCTCAGCGCACAAGCCACGCACACCACAGAGCTGAATCATGCCGTTGCCATCTACGCCTTCAAACCAACCCCAGTCGCTGGACCAGAGGGGGTTGTGCTGGATCTCAAAGACAGACTCTGAGGTGTTTCTGTTGTCGAAGATGAACAGCTCTTGCATGTCATCTTGCAGTTGGTAGGCCCCGAGGTCCACAATGGACTGGAAGGCGTCAGCGGCAGACTCGAACAATGCTGCATCGTCTCCTTTGAGGTCGGCCCAGTAGAGGTAAGCCTTTCCCATCAGCGCGTAAGCGGCACCTTGTGTCACCCGTCCTTCTTGTCCGCTCGGTGCGATCAAGGGGAGGTGGGGAAGGGCCTCTTGGCAATCCGAAACAATTTGTTGCATGACCTCAGACAGCGTGCTGCGCTCAAGGTTCATGTCATCCGGCGTGAGGCTCTTGTTCACCACAGGAATTGGTCCGAAGTGGCGGAACAACTCGAAGTGATAGTATGCCCGAAGCCACTGCGCCTGTGCCTTGTAAGAGGTGACCGCGTCGGACTCGATTTCGGTCAGGTCTAACAGTGCGTTGGCCCTGCTGATGCCGATGTAGCCCTTGCGGTAAATCGGGTGGAGCACCACGTTGGAATTGGTATTGGTGAAGTCGTCCAACTCCTGCCAGCCTGGCTGGTCGTTGTTGGAAGGGTCTCCTCCTGCGTTGGCATTGTCGGAGCGGATTTCGCCCATCATGGTGGGGGAGATCCATTGGCCATAGGCCATGGACCATCCGATGGGGTCATACACTCCAATCAGCGCCGACGCCACTTGGTCCTCGGTCTGGTAATAATTGCTCGAGAGGAACTCGTTGACGGGTTCCACGACCAGACGGTCTTTGCTGCAGGCGGCCAAAAGAAGGACGCATCCTGCGGCGAGGGAAAGGTTGCGATAGATGTTGTTCATCGTGATGCGCGATTAAAAAGTAACGTTGAGGCCCGCACCGAAGGAACGGTTGTTGGGGTAGAATCCTTTGTCGATTCCGGTGTCAAGAATCCATCCGCTGGTGCCGATGTCTGGATCGAATCCGCGATAATTCGTGATGGTGAAGAGGTTGTTTCCTGTCAAGTACACCTTGACTTCTTTCATTTTGGCGCGGTGTGTCCACTCTTTGGGAAGGGACCAACCGAGTTGGAGGTTCCGCAGGCGCAAGAAGTTGCCGTCTTCTACGTAAAAGCTGGATGGGCGCTGGTTGTTGTTGGGGTCTGTAGACGTGAGCCTTGGAAGGTCTGCGCTTGGAGCTTCTGGCGTCCAACGGTCCAACCAAAAGGTCTGCATGTTGGAGAAGGTGACGTCCGAACGCTCGTAGGTGCGGTAGATCTCATGGCCGAGTTGCGCATTGAAGATCGCGTTCAGGTAGAAATCCTTGTAGGTCAGGTTGGTTGACAGACCGATGATGTGCTTCGGCCAAGGACTTCCGATGTCGCCGATGTCATCTGAATTGATCACCCCGTCGCCATTTGTATCGAGGAAGCGGATGTCTCCAGGTTGCGCATTGGGTTGCAACAGGTCGCCTTCTTGGTTGATGTGGCTGAAGATGTCGGCCTCGGTTTGGAAGATGCCTGCAGCTTCATAGCCCACAAAGTGGCCCACAGCATAGCCTTCGGTCATGCGGGTGATGGCAGTGTTGCGCACAGGCCAGCCCCATCCGTTGAGGTAGCCAGTTTCTCCAGCAACGTTGATGACTTCGTTTTTGAAGTGGGTGTAGTTCAATTGAGTGTTCAATTCCCAATCGCCTTGGCTCACGCGGTACCCGATGCCCAATTCCACTCCGCGGTTCAGGATTTCACCGAGGTTGGAGGTGGGGTTGTTGGTGGCGCCGATGTAGCCGGGGATTTGCTGTGTCATCAGCAGGTCCTTGGTGCGCTTGCTGTATACGTCCGCTTCGATGTTCAATTTGTTGTCGAACAAACCGAGTTCGATGCCGAGGTCAATTTGCTCGCTCTGTTCCCATTTGACGTTGGGGTTGGGTGGTGCAGCCAAGGCTGTTCCTGTGTTCAGCACTTGGTCGCTGCTTCCAAACGAGTAGGTAAAGGCATTCTGGATGCGGGCTACATAGCTCAATGGAGAAATGCGGTCAGATCCATTGACACCCCAGGACGCCCTCACCTTCAAAAAGCTGACTTTTTCTGAGTCCTTAAGGAAGTCTTCTTTAGAGGCCACCCAGCCGACCGAGGCAGATGGGAATACCCCGAAGCGGTTGTTGTCTCCAAAGTTGGACGAGCCGTCCCGCCGGATGGTCGCAGAGAAAAGGTATTTCTCGTCAAAGTTGTAGAGCAGGCGAGAGAACGAGCTGATCAAAGCATAGTCCACAGATGCCCCTCCGAAAGCGAGGTCAAGGGTGTCTTGGCCGGAGTCGATGTAGTGGAAGTTCGGGTTGAACTCGGCGTCTTCAGGGATGTTGGAGGTCGAACCACCCACCTGCCGGAACTCATTGGCCCGGTATGAAGTGCCGACGAGGAAATCGAAGTTGTGCTTGTCTTCGAGGGTGGTGGTGTAGTTGGCCGTGTTCTCCCATTGGATGCCCTGAAAGTTTCCAGAGCCTTGGCCGACGTCGTTGGTCAGGTTCTGGGCCGCAGGGTGGAATTCATAGCGTGGAGTAAAGTAGCGGTAGTCGTACCAATTGAGGTCGAAGCCAACGTCGGTCTTGACGCGCAAACCCTTGAGGGGTTCAGCTTCGAGAAAGACGTTGCCCAGGATTTGGTCAGACTTGTTGTCACCGCCCGCCAGATAAAGGCGGCTCAGGGGATTGATGTATTCCTTTTGCACCCAAGGAGACTGGGCGAAGCCGAATTGTCCTTCGTCGTCGTAAATGGGCGTCAGCGGGTCGTATGCAAAAGCATCGGATTGAACGCCTCCAAAGGCGCTGTTCGTTCCAATGTTGTTGTTTTGGGTGCGGTTCAAATAGAAGTTCTGACCGATGGTCAACAGGTCTTGGACCTTCTTGGTGGAGTTATACCGCAGTGCATAACGCGTGTAGTTGGACTTCTCTCCTCCAATGACACCGTTTTGGTCCCAATAGTCCATCGACATGTATGAGTTTTCGCCAGAAGCGGTCACGCGGTGGTTGATGACCTGGGCAGGATTGAAGATGGCCTCCATCCAATTGGTGTTGCCTTCAATGGCGTCGCCAATGTCAGGGAAACCCAAGATGTCGAGCGCAGAGGTTTGGTTGCTGTTTGCAAACTTCTCGCGCATCAAGACGATGTAATCCTCGGAGCCCAGCATTTCTGGGAGTTTCCATGGGTTTGAATTGAGGTAGCTGTTCGAGTAAGTGATGCTCCCTCCACCTTTGCTGCCATTCTTGGTGGTGATGATCACCACTCCATTGGCAGCGCGCGCACCATAGATGGCGCTGGAAGCCGCATCTTTGAGGACGTCCACCGACTCTACGTCACTGGGGTTAATGTTGTCGATGTTGCCGACTTGAAGGCCGTCCACGACATAAAGGGGCGAGTTGTCTCCGTTGGTGCTGATGCCGCGAATGAGAATGCTCTTTCCCGAACCAGGTTGGCCGCTCGATTCGTTGACAATCAATCCAGAAGTCAGTCCTTCAAGGCTGGAGGTTACGTCTGGAACTGCAATGCCTTCAATGTCTTTGGCTGTGACTTTGGAAATGGAGCCGGTCGAGACTTTCTTTTTCTGACGTCCGTATCCAACGACCACTACCTCACCGACCAACTCAGCATCCATTTGCAGGGTGACATTGATGGGAGCTCCTGACGTGACGTTGAGGGTTTGGCTCTCGTACCCGATGAAGCTAAAGGTTACATCGAGGGGCAAGCGGTCTACCTTCAAAGTGAAGGTGCCATCGATGCCTGCACTGGCGCCCGCGGTGGTGCCTTTAGCAAGTACAGTGGCCCCAATCAATGGGCCGCCTGACTCTCCGTCTAATACGGTTCCAGTCAGGGAAATACTTTGCGCTGAAAGCGTGGATGCACTGAGCACAAGCAAGGGCAAGAGAAGAAGCTGGCTCCAATGGAGTACGCAACGAAGGCTAAGTTTCATGGTGTTGATTTGCAAACAATTGGCTCGGATTTTCAGGCGCTCTTCTGTGGTGGTGCCTGTCGTCCTCTAAAGCTGGTGTACAATGTACACCGACCGCAAATATGGTGTATATACTCTAGGTACGAAAGCAGGAAAAAAATGCGTCAAGCCATGATTTGGGAGGTTGAGCTCACCTCTCCGTGAGCTGTATTTGGTACAAAGCCTCTCAGGCTTAAAACACCCACCGACGTCCTGCAGAGATGATGGCAACCGAAAAGAGTGATGCCGCTTTAGTCTCAACAGGTATGGGAAACACATCTTCAAGAGCAAGGGGAGACACCTCTAGCAAAAACGCCCATTCTGAGCATTTCCTGTCCCGCCCCATTTTTGTCCGGCATGAACAACGCTGCAGGAGCTTTTGAAGTCTAGGCCGAATCGCTTCTTGGGGGCGACGTGGTACAGGGCAAATTGTTTGGCCACCGCTGTCTGAAGTTGGCCGGCAAGGCGTTCTTGGTCGACTTCGACGGTGACCTTGTCTTCAAGCTGGGAAGGGAGGCCATGGCCAAATGGTTGGCTGACCACAACAATCTCAATGGTTTTGACCCATCGGGCAAAGGCCGCCCGATGAAAGATTGGCTGCAGGCGCCGATGGCCCACTCGGCCCATTTTCAGATTTGGGCGGAGGCATCGATGGCATTCGCCACGCAAACCGCCTGATCAGAACATCCAACGGTGCCCGGCCGTGATCATGCGCAGGGATTGAAGGGAAGCGCCAGCCCAACGGTCTTGGAACTCTGCATCGGTGAGTCCCTTTCGCATTTCGGGAAAAAAGGCTTGTAGCCCGAGCATCGAGATTTCGAAGGAGAACACCCACTCGGAGCACTTCAGGTCTGCGGGCGTCTTGCCCTGACGGGCCAGCCTGCGCTGTTTTCGCTCACTGAGGTCCCGGTTGCACCGTGCCGTCGGTACGCCGGTCTGCAGGTACCCGTGGAGGGGAAACACCCGAATTCCGGTGGACAGACTCCATCCGGAGTCCCACTTTTTGCCACCCCCTACCTTGGCGGTCAGAACCGAGGGGAAGGCCAGTCCGCCTTGCACCTCCAGAAAGCCGCAGCGGGAGATGAAGTGGCGCCCTCCAGCCAAAACAGAGGTTCCTGGAAAGACGGCGTTGTTGTCTGAGATGACAATGCCCGTGATGTTGGCGAGTCCCCAGTTCGATTCGATGAAGCCCTCCGAGCGTCCGGCTTCTTGCGCGTGGAGCGAGGTCAAGAGGGTGAGGGCGAGAAGCAGAGAGGTGAAGGAGGGTCGCGTCATGGTGGTCAGTTCCGAATGTATCTACCGTAAGAAAGGTGGACAACGCGGTCGTTGTGGTCGTCAACGGTCCGTTTGTGGACGGATGGAGGCGACGGCCGTGGTGTGGTCCTCGATGTCGGTGCGGTCCATGCGCATCTTCCGAAACTGGCCGGTGTGATAGAGCGGCGCTTGGTTGTCGTAGAACGGGCTGAAGACGTTGCCGGACTGGCCGGTGGGCAGGATGCTTTCGGCGCCGTCCACATCGGCGAAGTCGATGCCGATTCGCTTGGACGGACCGGAGAAGATGGAGTAGTCCACGTCACGCTTCAGCTTGAACTCGTATTTGCACAACGCATCCTTGGCGGCCGGCAGCCCGTATGGCCCGACGCTGAGCCAAGGGCCTAAAACCGGGACGTCGGCCATGGCATGTCGGTGTGTGACCGTGTGCAAAAGGTCGTAATGCCACCCGGCTGGGTTGGGCCCCAAGGTGGTTTCCAAATCATCATAAGCCAACCGAAAGGCTGCCGCGACCGTTTCCGCTGGATTGTCGTGTTTTTCAGTAGCGGCATCGTCCCACCAAGGGGAGCCAGGGTTGGCGAGAAGGCGCGGAAAGGTGTTCTCAGAAACGATGGTCTTGTGCCAGGCTTCGAACTTTTCCGAGGCTTGGTCGCCTGCGGCTTGATTGAACTCGTCGGCCATGATCGCCTCGATGGTGCGGTACATCCAACGGTAATACAAGGTGGGTTCAGTTTGCTCGGCCAAATGGCTCCCGTCCCATTGGCGCAATCTAGAGAGGGCCTCTGCCAATTCGGGATCCCAGTCGGTGTTGGAGGCGTCGGCGAGCGCTACAAGCATGGTACAGTTGCGCTTGTACACCGGTGAATGGTGGTCAAGTTGGAGCGATTGCGCCTCTGCTAAGGTCCAATTGTCCTTTGCTTCGATGGCAGAGGTGATGCCCAGGCCACGCGTGTTTCCAGCATAGTAATGGCCGGGGTAATGGACCCCCGCTACGCTGTCAGGGGCATTGTTGGCTGAATACACATAGCCGGATTCGGGGTTCACAGAATGCGGGTTCAACGCGAACGGGTACCAGCCTTGCGGGTCGTTGAGGGGGTCTGTGCCGTCGATGGCGGTTTTGGTGTCCACATGGGCCGGTCTGATGGGCAATTTGGCGCTCGCCCACCAGGCGATATTGCCGTCGTCATCGCCGTACATGAGGTTGATTCCCGGCGCGTGCATCATGGCCGCAGACTGTTCCACTTCTGCCATGCTCGTGGCCCGTGAAAAGCCGAAAAAGGCCTCATGCAGGCGGTTTTCAGGATATTTGGTGAACGTCCACCACATGGCCACATCGTCTTCGATGAGGGGGCCGTGATGGGTCTTGCGCAACGTGAACGTGACGTCTTCGCCTCCCTCTACTTTGATGGTTTCTGTTCGGGTTTCGATGTCCCGCCACTCGCCTCCGAAGAGGTACTTGTCACCTTCGATGGTTTCTTGGTACAAGTCAATGTCGTCGTTTACAAACATGGTAATGCCCCATGAATGGTGACGGGTGTGTCCGATGGCGGGAAAGGGGAGGCCGGCGAGGTGGTTGCCATAGTACTCCACTTCCGGGGTCACAATGTGGGCCTCGTACCAGACCGAGGGTTGGGCATACCCCATGTGGGCATCGTTGCAGAATATGACCGCTCCGCTGGCCGTTTTTTCGCCGCCTATGACCCAAGCGTTGGAGCCGAGCCACTGAGGAACAGGGCGCAAGGCATCCAATCGGTGAACCTTGGAGGCAATCGCAGACAAGTCTTTCCCTTGAACTGGAGAGGACGTGGCCATTGGCTCACCGGGAGGGGGGGCGGTGATCAGGGTGTCTTGCGGTGTTCCAAAAACAGGGATCCGGGTAAACCCATCTGGTCCGAGGGCGAGATCCGCCATGTAAGCTGGACCTAAGTTTTGCTTCATCCAGTCGAGGATGGGTTCGGTTTTGAGGTGAATGGCAAAGCTGTAAGCCATAAATCCTGTGGCGCAATAGACATCGTGCGTGTCGAAGGGGTCGGGTTTGGTGCCCAGCAATCTGTACTCCAAAGGGGTGTTTCCTTCGGCGATGAACCGATTGATGCCCTCGAGGTAGGCCGCCATGGCCGATTGAATGCGCACCGGAGCATGGGCAAGGAAATCTTCTGCGACGTCTTGAGCCGCTTCGTTCATTCCGAGCGTGCGCAAGTATTGGTCGTTTTCGATCATGTCGGGCCCCAGCAAGGCAGAGAGCTCACCGCCACCGGCGCGGCGCAGAAGGTCCATTTGCCACAGCCGCTCAGTGGCGTGGACATAACCCAGCGCATACATGGCGTCGTTTTCTGATTCCGCGTAGATGTGCGGCACGGCCATGTCGTCAAAGACGATGTCGACGGGCGCCGACACGGCATCGGATTTCAGCGTAAAACTGTAATCGGTTCCGCTCGATTGAACAAAGACGAGGGTGCACAGGATCAGCAAGACCACCAACAGGCCGAGCGCTTTGAGGACATTTTTCATGGCGCGATTCGCAGGCGCTGAAGGTACAGCACGGACCATGAAGGAAATGGTTACCGCACCACGAGGCGAAGGGTTTGGCTGGAGCCTTCTTGGGTTTGCATTTGCCCGAGATAGGTGCCCGTTGGCAAGCGGCTCAAATCCAAGGTGGCTTGTCCTTGGCCTTCTTGAAACAGGACCTCTTGGCCCAAGAGGGTGCGGACGGACAGGGTCCAGTTAACATCTGCCGCGACGCCAGAAAGCACAACGGACCCTTCAGCGGGGTTTGGAACAAATTGGACCTCCATCAGGCCAGATTCTTCGGCGATGCCCGTTGCAGCGCAGATGACGACACCAAAAACGTCCTCGGCAGGCACATTCTGCTCGACTTGGTCGACCAGGATATTGCCCTCTCCATCTTCCACTTTATAGCTGTAAGAGGTAGAATAATAGCCACCATTTACCTCAAAGTCCACATCGTCTCCATTTTGAATGTCCACGTATCCAATGAGGGCCTCTCCATTGAACCAGAAGCCCCCAATGACGTCTACAAGGGCGGGCCCATCATAGACGAGCAGGTTCGCCAGATCCCAGCCGTCGTAATCCGAATAGAGGGTGACCTTGATTTGGCTGCACTCGGGTGCCGCCGAGCATGCCTTCAGCCCGTATACCCCTGCTGCAGTTCCATACTGGGAGTTTGAGTTGGCCGGAGAGTCGGAGTCGAACAGGATGGTCCCTTCGGCATCCACGACCTCGAAGTTGCCGGGCCATCCGGCGAACTGAGAAATGTAGTTCATGTCGACGCTCGACCCTTCGTTTACGGCGAATGCATAGCTGTCGGAGAAGCCGTCTTGTAGGGTGGGTTCTCCCACGAGGACATTGTCTACCAACACTTGCATCACGCCACTCCAGCCGTCGCCTTCGGGTGCATACATATTCAAGGTCCAGGTGCCACAAGTGCCCACAGGATTGGGGAACTCGAAGTCGATGACCTCGTTGATGACGTGAACAACACCGTTGTAGGCGAGCAGATCGGGTGCGGTGACCTGGGCGTTTTCTACAAAAATGCCTTCGTCATTGACGAAGGTGAAGATGTTTTCACCTCCATAACTGACAAGCAGGCCGTTGTTGCTGAGCTGGTCGCTGGTCAGTGGCGTCTCCACGATGTGTCGGCGCAAGATCTCGTCCCAGTATGGAGAGTCGAAGAGGTCGTCCACGTCGTCGAATCCGTTTTCCTCGGCAAAGGCGAAAATGGCATCATCGGTAGGGGCAAACACGGTGAAGTGGCCGGGTGCGTCTTCGTTGTTGTTGATCACAGGCTGTCCGATCAGGTCATCGTTGAGAAAGTTGGCGTTGATTTCCTGCTCGAACAGTGTGTGGTCCGGGCTGTCGACCACGATTTGGTAAACGGTCGCTTCAGGAGATGTGGAGGGGGCCATTCCGTAATTGATGATGTGAATGACCCCATTATCGGCAGTGTAGTTCGTCTCTGTGATGTTGACGCCGCCGACGGTGAGGTCGCCATTTGCGTTCTGCCCCACGACGACATCTTCTCCAAGCAGGGTGGGCAGTGACATGCCGGGCTCCAGATCTTCGGCCAGGTAGGTTCCCTCTATGATGTGATAGCTGAGAATGTCCTCAAAGTCAGGAATGCTGAGCATGTCGAAGCTGTTCAGGTTCATCAGCTCTTCCAAGGCATCTACAGCGGCATCATCGGGCATGAAGACCGTGTAATCTTCGATGCCGCTCAGCGCTTCTGCACAGGGCGCACAGGCGAATTGCATGGCATAGCCTGTAGCAAAAACTGCGGGGCTGTTTTCAGCACCGGACCATGATTGGATGAGGTCGGTTAGGGTAAAAGCATCCACGTTGATGGAGCCGACCATGCCGAGTTGGGCCTGCAGACCAATGCTGGAATCAAAGTTGTAGATGCCCGGCACATCGAATGTGATCACGCCCAAACACGTGCCCTCATCTGTTCCAATGGCCTGCTCCAAGTAAATGTCAACAGGGTTGTTCCACGGCTCACCGGTCAAGGTG
>CBFHUP010000044.1:0-25131 GCA_965659115.1 uncultured Flavobacteriales bacterium
TTGGCGCCCATCGAGGCGGTCATTGTTCCCATCCAAAAAGGAGGGGAGGCCAATGAGGTGGTCAACACCGCCTGCGAAAAGTTGCGTGACGATCTGAAGGCCACGGGCCTGCGCGTGAAGCTCGACGACGATGACACCAAGCGTTCCGGTTGGAAGTTTGCCGAGTACGAGCTCAAGGGCGTTCCTGTCCGTTTGGCCATCGGCCCACGCGATGCGGAAAACGGCACGGTAGAGGTCGCCCGCCGCGACACCGGAGAGAAGGCCTTCATTCCAGCCGATCAAATTGTGGCCCATGTGCAGAACCTGCTGGTCGAGATCCAAGACGGCCTGCTCGAGCGCGCCCGCGACCGCATGGAAAAGGGCACCCGCGAGGTCAACACTTGGGAGGAGTTCACCGCCGGCCTTGAAGAGGGCGGATTCTTGAGCGCGCATTGGGACGGCACAGCCGAAACCGAAGAGCGCATCAAAAAGGAAACCAAAGCCACCATCCGCTGCATTCCACTCCAAGGTGACACTACGCCCGGAACCTGCATCCGCACCGGCGAGCCCAGCGCCCGCCGTGTGTTGTTTGCTCGGGCCTACTGACGCCTCCAGGCTCATCCTTGGCTCAACGTCAGCACATCCTTGGCTCATTCCTGACGCCCCCGAGAACAATCCCCGCCATCCAACGTTGATTCTATATGGACACCAATACGCCCATCGGATTGAATGCAGAGGCTGCGGCCCAGCTGTCTTCCGGTCTGAATGACCTGCTGGCCGACCTCACGGTCTTTTATATGAACGCCCGCGGGTTCCACTGGAACATTCGGGGCAAGGAGTTTTTTGAGCTCCACGCCAAGTTCGAAGAGCTCTACACCGACCTCCAGCTCAAGATCGATGAGGTGGCAGAGCGCGTGTTGACCTTGGGCAGCCACCCCACGCACACCCACGAAGAATACCTCGCCACCAGCAAGGTTCCCGTGGTCAAAGACGTGGCCGATGGCTCAGAAGCCCTCAAGCATTGTGTCGCGGCGTTCAGCGTGATCCTCCTTCGCGAACGTGCCTTGCTTCACCTTTCTGGAGAAGCTGGTGACGAGGGCACAAACGCCCTCATGAGTGACTACATCCGCGAGCAAGAGAAGCTGGTTTGGATGTACCGCGCCTACCTGGGATAAGGAATCTTCGGGGGCACTTGCCGGATTCGTTTCGCGCGCTATCTTTGCGCCCCCAATGGCCCGTTCGTCTAGGGGTTAGGACGCCAGGTTTTCATCCTGGTAGCAGGGGTTCGAATCCCCTACGGGCTACAAAACAAAAAACCCACACCTTCAGAGGTGTGGGTTTTTTCATACCTAAACATTCCGGAGTCCGAGCAAATTCCGTGGAACAGCGCTCGGCATCAAATTTCAATTTGATGTTTTGAGCGGAGTTTTCCCGCTTGACAAAGAGAAAAAAATCGTAGTATCCCATGAAGTTAAAAGTCACCATTCCATGTCACCTGCATCTTTAACCACACCTCTGTCCCTTGTTCTTCTTGTGATCTTGGCTTCCAGTTGTTCTAAGGATATCAACACCGATTCATTCTCGGGAGAAGATGATTTTCTGCCACAGAACCGGGATCTCATGACGATACAGCCCGAAGATGTGCCCTCGTCTGATACACTTTACTGTTTGTACGAAGTTTTTGAGACGCTCCCTCATCACCTCTTTTCTACCTACGGCGTGGCAACTGGGATGTATATCACCTTCCCTTGCGAGGAGCCCTGCACGGATACCATTGAACATACTATTTATCAGCATGAGCCTTCGAATTCTAGATGGCTATGGGATAGCGCCAAGATGGTCGCCTTGGATGATTCATGTACGCAGCATGAGATGTTGTTGAATGCAGTTTGGAACGACCGTTTAGATCGTTGGGTCATCGCATCCATGCCGTGGCAATAAATACATTTTGGCATTACTGTCGGCGCGGATGAGCAGAACACAGGCGGGGTTCACGGATAAATGATACCCCTCCATGTCCGAATACCGAATCAAGCCAAAACACTGCCCGCAGAGTGAAGGATTGACAATGAGAGCATTGTCCTGGAATGTCAAAGGCGCTTCAGCTGATTCATTGGATGTCTGGGACGAATTGACATCGCTAAACCCTGATGTGGCGTTGCTGCAGGAAGTTGCCGGGGTTTCTGATGATTTGTTGAGTACTCACCGTTTCATCGGGTTTCATGCTTCGACTAAAAAGGGAGGGAAGCAGCGGTTCAAGACGGGCGTCTTGGTTCGTGGAGGAGTGGTGACACCGGTGCGCTTGACTTCTGACGACAGACATCTCCAGGAGGCTTTGGATGCCTATTCTGGAAACATCGTCCACATTCGATGGGAACGTCAATCAGGAGAGGTCTGGCATTTGCTTTCGTGCTATTCTCCGGCGTGGCCCCTATTTAGTTTTCGCACGAGAATCCCGCGTGCCATGCGTGCATTCAGGTCCAAACTCTCTGATGACCTGTGGCTGACCGATCTTCTGCACCGTTACGTTCGAGAACAACTGCAAATGGCCGAAGATGGCGCACGGTGGATGGTTGCGGGAGACTTCAATTCCGCAACAACTTTCAGCTGGGAGCGGGGGCAGAATCAGGAGTTCATGGACAACATGCTGGAAGCAGGTTTGGAGGACGCCATCTTTAATATGGCGGAAGGGGCTGTTCCCACTTTTCGTCACTCGCGCGGTTCAGTGAAGCACCAATTGGATTATTTCTACCTCTGTGCCGCCGCAAAAGAGCGGCTTATCAGCTGCAAAGTTCTCGATGATCGAGGTGTGTTTGAATGCAGTCTGAGTGACCATTTGCCCCTACTCGGAGTTTGGTCGGATTAATGGGGTCAGAATCCCTTAAACGACTTCGCCTTTTGTGGCTTTTGCCTCTCGCGGTTGTGCGAGATCCTCGACCGACCATCGTGTTGTGGAGTCCTGTTCGATTCCCATTCAAATGCCCCCATTCCTCAAAAACAAAATTCACTGGAAAGTGTGCAGCCCCACAAAGGGCTACACAACGAAAAACCCACACCTCTGAAGGTGTGGGTTTTTTCATGCCCAACTGTGCCGCATTCCTTGCGCAGCTTCAGCCGGGCTCAGCGGAGGTGTTCAGTTGAATTTTTCGAGCAGGGTTTTGACGGCGAGCTTGCCCAGTTCGTTTGAAGCCAGCGGGCTGGCTCCAGTGATGACGCCGCGGTCGGCGCACACGGTCTTGTCCATCTTGCTGTTCACCAAGTTCACGCCAAGGCCTTTGAGTGTTTCGCTCACACCGATTGCCATTTTGCCGGGCAGATAACCAAACATGGGGGTCTGATTGTCCACTGAATCAGGGAAAACGGCCATGTTGTAGCCCTTGTAGAGGAACGCTTGATTGTCCAAGGTGGTGGACAGAAATGCCCCGGGTCCGTGGCAAAGGGTGATGGTGAACACGTCTTTTTCGTGCGCCCACCTCAGGATTTTTGCCACGTTTTTATCGTCTGGAATCCCGATCATCGCCCCGTGTCCACCCGGCACGAAAACAGCCGCGTACTCATCTGAATGGTCGAAAGAGCGCGCGATGAAGTCCTGCAGTTTCCTAGGGTTTTTAAAGTCCTTTTGGTGTTCGTTGAAGATGGCTTTGACGTGCTCGTCTTGGTGTGGAAAGGCCCACATCTCAAACACGACAGGTTTCCCTGTGGGGGTCGCAATCTCGAATTCGAATCCAGCGTTTTTCAAATGGAGCATGGGCAGCAGGGCTTCTACAGGGTGATTTCCCGTAGAAAAGAACTTGCCGTTCTTCATTTTTAAGTTCTTGTTCTCGGTGAAGACAACCAGAATCTTGGACTTTTTCCCCTTGATTTTGGGATGCGTGATGTTCTCGAAATCCGTTGTGTCCGCCACGCCCAATTTCAAGGCCAATTTGGAAGGACTAAAAGATCCATCTGGTTCCAATTGAGGAGCGAGTCCCAATAATTTCTTGAGCATGCCTTTCGTGTTTTGAGGGTTGAACTTCAAAACTAGAAGGCCCCTTTTGGCCAAAATTTACCCTAGGGTAAGAAGTCAAGCCTTGACCATCTCCGCCCGAACCCGGCTCAAGCTTTGTTGCGTCATTCCGAGGTAGGAGGCAATGTGGTAATTGGAGATGGACTGTTCGATGTCAGGGTATTGCGCAAGAAACAGTTGGTACCGTTCGAGTGCTGTCAATTGCAGTTGATTTAAGATCCTCTTGTGCAATGCGACAACATGCCGTTCTAAATTCTTCCTCTGAAACGGCTCGAATTCTGGGAACTGAATGAAAATCTGATTCAGGGTTTGAGCGTCGAATTCGAGGACCATAGAATCTGAGATGCATTCAACGCTGAGTGAAGCGGGCACATGGTTGTAAATGGCGATGAAGTCACTGATCCACCAGTCTTTGATCGCAAATTGTAGCGTGTGTTCCTTGCCTTCCTGATCGACACAAAACGAGCGAAGGCTGCCGTGAAGCACAAAAAAAGTCTGGGTCACGTTTTGACCTTCTCGGATCAAGACGTCTCCTTTCGAGACCTTTCTCTCCTTGGCAATGGAATGGATGTAGGCCTCCGCCGCTGCGGTCAGGGAAATCGACTGCTTGATTTTGTTGATTAAGCGCTCCAATGGCTCTTGAATGTTGCTGTGCCGACGTCCTCCAGTTTAACCTGAGGCGCTCAAGGTACTGATGGCATGAAGATGCCGAAATATGGTCAGTCCAGCAGCTCAATCCATTCATGTCTAGCTTGACCGCATGAATCACATCGTGATGCTGTCTATGCTGTTGGTCGCCGGATGCCAGATGGCCACCGAGCGGACCATGAAAGACGCAGGGCCAGGGTTGCAAGTGCAGACTGACTCCACGGCCCAGCTTCAAGTCGCGGACTATCCGTTGGGGCCCATTGAGGATGGCGATGGCAACCTGTGGCTGGGGTCGGTAGGCAGTGGAGCCATGATGTGGAATGGGGAGGAGCTGCGGTATTTCCATGCGGAGGATGGCCTGGTCGGTGATCGGGTGACCGGCTTGACCCTCGGGCCGAAAGGGCATCTGTGGATGGTATCGGCTGAAGAGAGCATGGGAGGAGGTTCGGCCTTGATGAAATGGGATGGAGCATCGCTCGAGCAAGCCCACCATCCTGTCGGTTTTCCTGCCAACCCGGTCCGACCCTACTTTGACCGCGACGGCGCGCTCTGGGTGCAATCCGGGGGACAATTCCACCGCGAAGTGAATGGGGTTTTCGAAGCCTTTCCCTTGCCTGAGCCGAGCTTGCCCCGAACCAACACCACCGGCTATGAACCGAAGAATATGCGCCAGATGCGGAGTGGCGATTTCTGGTTCGCCACGTCTGATCAGGGCGCCTATCGATGGGATGGCAAGGACTTCCATCAGCTGACCACAGCCGACGGGCTCCCTACGAACAACGTCTCCTTGCACATGGAGGATCGGCATGGCAACCTCTGGCTCAGCTGCTTCCATTGGCACCTGACCTCTGGGGAAAAGCGCGGTGCCTTGTGCATGTGGGATGGCCAAACGGTCACCACCTTTCCGGACGTCCCCGGTTTGACCGAAAACGAGGTCTACTCCGTCACAGAGGACCGGAATGGACATATCTGGATCTGTGCCACGCGGCATTGTGTGTACCGCTACGACGGCAGCACCTTCACTTCTTTCACGCAAACCCAACCCCAGCGCCCCGACTTCAGCTTCGGCTGCAATTCCATCTATGAGGACCGTCAGGGCCGCTTTTGGTTCGGCTTCACAGGAGGCCTGTATCGACTGGAAGGGGAGACATTTGTGAACGTCACCCGCGGTGGGCCCTGGGATTGACGAGCCCTGAAGAAGCGACACCGCACCCGATTCACGGACGGTTCGATCAGGAGGGGACCAAATTCAGCCGGGCTTGGATATAGGCCGCAGCCGTTGGGGTGAGGTAGGGGCCCAGCACTGTGAAGACATGGCGCAGTCCCTTCCTCCGCAAGTCTGCGTTTTCGGCCTCGGGGTACTTCTTCTTGGAGAAGTCCAGCCAGTATCGCCCGATGACCAATATGATTTCGGAGAGGTTTTCCATTCCATGTGGGTCCAATTCGAGCAGGCCGTGTTGGTGGGCATGTTGGATTCGACCCTCCGTCCAGTTGTCCAGAAAGTCGTTGACCATCCGCGCGGTGTGTAACGCAGGCTCGTCGGCCTGAAGCAAAGCGGAGAAATCGTCGCGCAGGATGTAGCGGAAGTCCCAGATGACGTCGTACGAGGCGAAGATCCCCGCGATGATGGTCTCCTCGTCGGTGGAGTCGGCATCGATGTTGCTTCCCTCGAAGACCTGCTGGAGCAGGTCAATGTGGGCGATGAGGATGTCTTTCTTGGTGCGGAAATGATACCACAGCGACCCCTCCAACACACTTGCGTGCTCGGCGATGGAGGCGGTGGTCACCGCTCCGAACCCCCGCTCGTTGAACAACACGAGGCTGGCCTCGAGCAACTTGTCGCGGGTCTTGGCCGAGAACCGGTCGAGGGTGCCTGCCGTCAGCAGGCCGGTAGAGGCATCAGTCATGGGCGAGTCGGGCCTTCATCTCATGGGGAATCCGCGGGTTCATAACCCAGAACCAGAGGGGAGGAAAGAAGCTGAGGAGAATGGACGCCGGATATCCCAAGGGAAGGGTGGGGCTCTCCTCGTGGCTGTCCAGCACCTGGTATTTTTTCGCGGACTTAAAATGATGATCGCTGTGACGGGTCAGCTCGTACAGGGTGATCCGCCCGATGTTGAAATTGGAGTTCCAGGAGTGGAACGGACGCACGATTTCATAGCGCCCAGAATCCGTCTTGAACCTGCGCAGCCCATAGTGCTCGATGTAGTTGATGCACTCCAGAAACAGGAAGGCAATGACGCCAACCGTGGCAGCGAAGAGCAATCCCGACATGCCGAACAGCGCATAGACGCCCAGCAGGTAGGCCGGTTGGATGAGGTGGTACCAGAGCATGTCGTTCTTGACCGAGAAGAAGGACTTGCCCTGCCGCTTGAGCAGATCGAGCTGGATCCGCCATGCGCTCACATACTGGCGGGTAACGGAGGTGAACCAGAATCCGTAAACGGTCTGGTTGTAGCGCGCCGTAGCGCCGTCTTCGGGTGTGGCCACCCGAAGGTGATGCCCGTAGTTGTGTTCGATGAAGAAGTGCATGTACAGGCAGGGCATGTACAGCAGTTTGCTCATCAGGCGCTCTGCCAATGGCTTCCGGTGTCCGAGTTCGTGGGCGACATTGATGCCGTTCGTGGCGAGCAGGATGCCACCCGACAGAGCGAGTCCAATCAGTTCATAGGTCTCGTAACTGCCCATTTGAACGGTTCGAATGCCGAAGGCCAACAGTCCGAAGACGATGGGCACATTCAGGTACAGCATCGCATCGAAAATCCACTTGGTCTTCTTGTAAGAAGCGTCGTCGGCTTCGAGGTTGTCTGTCTTCTCGCCCGTGATTACGTCGAGGATGGGGATGACCAGAAAGGCGTAGAACACCGTGGTGTACGTCCAGACGCCCTCTGAAGCAAAGGACAGGTACACGGACAAGGGGATGGTGTAGGCGAAAAGGTATTTGAGGTCTTTCAAAATCAGAGCATTGCTGTTTTGGGTAAACACCCAAGAAGGGCAATTTAAGTTGATTTTGGGTGAACACCCAAATGCAGGCTTGTTAGCCCCCTGTCCGGTTCACGTCCAAGGTCGCGTCGTGAAATTTGGATGCCTGTTGACCATGCATTGAAGGCCACGGTGCATTCACAGGGTGTGGTGTCCTGATTTACCCGCAGGGTTGGCCGAAGTGGGACAGGACGATGAGGACGTCGGTCACCCCGACAATGCCATCTCCATCGAGGTCTGCAGTGCACAAACTCACGCAGCCGAACTCGCCCAAAGCCAGCAGGATATCGCTGACATTGACCGTGCCGTTGTCGTCTAAGTCCGGCGGGCATGGCGGCGGCGCGTTGGGATCAAAGAAGCCGAAGTCGACGGTGTTGTTGCCGCTGGCGTCGTAGTCGAAGTAGCAATCGGCGGGATCACCATCATTGAGCGGTTCACCGCCAGAGGTGAGCGTGACAATGCCCGACATGATGTCGCTGAAAGCCGAGCCGAATCCATTGTTGTCGAGGTCCACATCGTTGTCTGCATCGGCGACGAATCCACTGGTGGACTGGAATCCATGCAGCGGCTGCCCGACATCCCAGTTGTCGACCTGCCACACAAACACCACGTAGTTGCCCGGTTGCAGACCGGAAAAGCGATAGTGCCCGTTTTCGTCGGTGACCTCCACGCCACCGAAGCCTTGCCAGTCGGGGATGCCATCGCCGTCAGGATCACTCCAGATGACCAGGGATACACCTGGAATGCCCGGTTCGTTGGGATCATGGATGCCATCCATGTTGAGGTCATTCCACACCTGGTTGCCTATGGAGGCTATCCCCGGATCAACGGGGTCGTCGCATTCTACATAGCAATAGGCCATGTCGCAGATGGCGTGAATCATTTCATCGCCCATGGATTTGCCGATGTTCAGGAAGGTGCGGGCGTTGTTGTGAAAGTGGTGGGCCGCGTTATCGGGGGATTCATCCGTCTCCATCCAAAAGGGCTTGGTGTTGACAAATCCAAGGGTGCCTCCGTACAGGTCGTCGTTGCACCCGACATTCTCCTGTGCCACCGACACAATTTCCTGCAGGTCATGAATCCAGCCTGTGTTGGCGCCGTAACCGCCGTGTCCCGAGCTCGAGATGACCACGGGCAGGTCGGGGAGGGCCAAGTCGGCGCGGACATCTTGGATGAGGTGGTTCAAGTTGCTTTCGTAAGCGTTCAAAAAGGCGTCGGAAGCACCGTCATTCCATCCTTGGAACCAAGCCAGACCGGTAATTTCATAGTCGCTGGTGCCGATGTCGGGAAATTCAGTGGAGAGGTTCTGCGTCACCTGTTCCACTGTCTCGATCATCGCCGTGTAATAGGGCCCCGTCGTGCCGCCGGCAGAGGGGGGGCGAAAATCATCGGCGAGGCTCAAGCCGCCCCACGCGGTCTTGATGATTAGGATGGGGTCCTCATAGTGGGTGTCCAACTGATGGGCAAACATCAACTCGGGTCCGATGAGGTCGGGGTAGGCCCCTTGACCGACCGAGATGTGGTCTCGAATGGTGTCACCTGCGCCGTTGGGGAAGTAGAGGTAGGCGTCTTCCAACGTCGTCCAGTCGCCATTGGTCTCGAGCATAGACCAGTCGCCCTCCGTGTCGTTCTCGATGACGTCGACGAGGGTGTTGGGGGCGAGGTTGCCGCCGTTTGAACCTTCCGCAATCTTGCCATATCCCTGCATATTGGACTGTCCGGCGAGTATGAAAACGCGCACTTTCTCCGGTGTGGATTCCTGTCGCGTGATGATGGGCACATATCCGACCTCCAAACCTGCGGGCGGTTCCACAAGGGTGCCAGGGTCGAGGGTGGCGAGGTTGCCCACCGATGGGGGGGCCATGTATTCGTCGTCCGCGCTCCAAGCGGAGTGCATCAATTCTGCTCGGGCTTGCATCTCCTCCCGGATCGCCTCAGGGAGATTGGCGTGTACGATGGCCGGTTGGTCGACAAACCGGTACCAGTGGTAGGTGACCGTCGATCCATCGCCGAGCTCGGCTTGGAAGGGCCCTGCCACTGGGCCAGGACTGTTCCAAGGGCCATTGGGGTCTTGGAATTCACACTCCGGATCAAGCGGGGTGAGGTAGGTGATTTCAGGCCGCGGGCTAGAAGGGACTTCAGTGTCGATGAGCGCGGTAGACGCGGGGACTTCACTGGCTTCAATGGGGTCCCATTGGTCATTGGGGCCGAGCCTGAAATACTCTGGCAACACGAAGAAGTCGCCCTGCTGCGTGGTGGTGCTCAGGTCGTGTTGGAACCCCATTGCATCGCTGGTCATCTGCACGTTGTCCAGGTAGTCGAGGTTGATGTCGTGTTCGATTCCACCGCCGCCGATCTCTCCGACGATGGAGCCACCGTTGTTGGCGAATGAGCGGCCGTACGACCCTGTTTGCATCACCGTGGTCGCCACCGGAGCTCCACCATCAAACCAAGTTGCCATGGCGTTCCACAGGGTATCCTGGGGGTATACCGTGACGCGATTGAGCGCGAGGGAGTGGCTTTCACCACTGACCGGCATCTGCATCCGTTCAATCTTGGCGTAGGGGGTGCCTGCTCCATCTTCTGCTATAAGGGCGGGTGAGAGGGCGTGTTCCCATCCGAATCCGACGTTGGGATTGGCTGGGCGGGTGTCCAGAAAGAGCCCTTCCAATGTGGCATCCTCCAGCACGGGCTCCGTCCAAAACGTCGGCATGAAGAAGGTCGCTGGACCTTTGAAATTGGTGGCATTCAAGAACAGCGTCCAACACTGGTTTCCGGTCTGCACGCTTTGTCCGTTGGTCTCTTCGAGGGCATCCATCAGGGGCAAGGGGGTATATCCATACCCGAGCAGTTCACCATTCAACCCTTGCGCCATGTTGAGGCCGTCCGGGGCCCACATCATGCGGTTGGACAATTGGGCCGCTCCGTATTTGCCTCCGGGGGTGCTCCAGTCTCGCTGCCCATTGCCCAGCATATCGCTACGTCCTGCTCCAGGACCATTGGCCCAAGCAAAGAAGTTATGTGAGACGCCCCCCATGAGGAATTTGGGAATGCGGGTGCCGAACCGGGTGTCTTGCCACCAGCCAAGCCCGCCTTCAATGGTGGTGTAGAACTGATCGGGTTCGTTGCCGGTTTGCTGCGTCGACATCCAGCAGCTGGCCAGTCCCATCTGGAATTGTCCCGGGCCGGGATACTGATCAAAAATGGGCCAAGCTGCCGCGTATGCTGTGTACCCCGCCCCCATGTTCATGTCCGACACGTTCTCGGAAGTGATCCAGGAGAATCCGCTCCGGGTTGCCGAAGAGGTCTGGGCATTGACCACCACCGCGCTGAGGCTCAAAAGAGCCGCGCAAAACAGAGCGGATGGAGATGGTTTCAAAAACATGTCGAGCAGCATTCAAGATAGGACTTGGATAGGACTTGGATAGGACCGGTTCAGGGCCGATCGAGTTTGCCGGGTTTGGAATATGCAGGGGGGGTCATGTCATCCCCCTTGGAATTTCCGATTTGATTCAACAGCACTTCGACCGCCTTTTCGAGCTGTGGGTCTATGCCGGCGGCGAGGGACTTCGCGTCTTGTCTGATTTCGATGTCAGGAGCGATTCCTATGTTTTCGCCGATCCATTCTTTTTCGATGGGGTCAAACACGGCGTTGTCGGGTGCGGTCATCCTTCCGCCATCCACAAACAAGTAATGGACCGAGGATTTGACCAGGCCGCCCCATGTGGTCTGTCCAATGAGCTTGCCTGCGTTTTGATGCCGGAATACCCACGGGAAATAGTCGCCACCGGAACCCGCCAATTCATTGACGAGGAGGACTTTCGGGCCATGGATGCCGGCGGGGAGTTTGAAGGCTTTTCCGTTGGGCACTTCGTTGGTGACCGCCGCCCGAAGCTCACGGGTCAACAGGTCGACCATGTAGTCGTCCAGCAGGCCGCCACCGTTGAAACGCTCATCGATGACAGCACCCAGTTTGTCTTGTTGGGCAAACAAATAGCGGTTGAAGGAGGTGAAACCCGCCCCCGAAGTATTGGGCACCCACACATAGGCGAGCTTGCCGTCTGACAATGCGTCGACCCTACGGCGGTTGTCTTCAACCCACGCCCTTCTCCGAAGCCCGTTTTCGCTTCGTATCGGCTCGACGACCTCCGTCCATGAACCCTTGAAAGCGGGAGAAGCGTTGATGTGCAAAGTGGTTTGCACCCCTGCAGTGCCCTGAAGCGCTTTGAAGAGGTTGTCATCGGCGGTCAATTCCTTGCCGTTGACGCCGACGATGTACTGGCCGGCTTCGATGTTGATGCCGGGCCGGCTGAGCGGACTCGAAAGCTCGGGGTTCCAGGTCTCCCGGGTGAAAATGCGGTCGATTTTCCAGCGGCCTTCGTCCACCGAGAAATTCGCACCGAGCAGGCCGGTCGGATAGTCGTCTGTCTCGGGATAGTCGCCGCCGCTCACAAAGCTGTGGCCCACGGACAACTCGCCATTCATTTGATCCAAGATGTCATTCAAAGAGGAGCGGTGCTTCACGAAAGGAACCAAGGGGGCGTAGCGCGCATACACGCGGTCCCAATCCCTGCCGTGCATGTCGGGGTCATAGAAGTAGTCCCGCTGGTACCGCCAGGCCTCGTCGAATATTTGCGTCCACTCGGCGGTGCGGTCCAATTCCATGTTCAGCGCTACATCCAGCGCCTCCCCTTTGCCTTTGTCGGGAGCGGTGTCCAGTGTTTTCCATGATGACCCGACCCGTGCGATGGCTTTTTTGCCATTGGCCGAGACCGAAAACCGGCTGGCATTTTCAACGAAAGTCGAAGCCTCCCGCTCCTCCAGAGAGAACTTGTGGACCGTTGCTCCCCTTGAATTTTCGATGTATTCACCGACAAAGAAGGTGCCTTCAGGTCCGGCCACCAGAAAGCCATATCGGCGGGCGGGCATGGGAATGGCGATGGTCCGGGATTCAATGCCATCGAAATCAACCGTCACGGCAGCCTCACCGTCCGCTTCGCTGTCCTTCTTGTCCTTCTTGCTGTCCTTTTCGTCCTCCCCCTCTGAGGTCTCCTCCTCTTCCTCCTCGTCACTCCTCAGGTCGAAAGGAGAAGGGTCCTCCTTGCGCAGGTTGATGACAAAGCAGCTGTATTCAGGGTCGGCCATCATCGAGCTCGTGTTGGCCCATCCAGACCCAAGGGCCAGGTCCGTGCTGGAAATGAAATAAAGGTGCTTTCCATCCCGGTCCCAGGCGGGCGACTCGCTGTGCGCCAGTTCATTGGTCACAGCCTGCACGCTTTTTGATTCCATGGACCAGAGGTAAATCCGTTTGAAATTGTTCGGCGCGGTCTTGGAGTATGCCAACCACTTGGAGTCCGGAGACCAGCTCAAGTCCATATCGCCGCGCTCGAGGTTGACTCCGCCCACGTCGATGGTCTGGATCTCTTCCGTGGCCAAATTGAGGACCCTGACCCTCACGTCGTCATCATTGAAAGCCAGGAATTTGCCATCGGGAGACCAGCTGGACTCCCAGCCCAATTTTGATTCGCCAAGGGCGTAATCCTTGGCCTCTGAAAAGCCATCTTGCGAGGTGACCCGCAGTACATACCCGTCGCCACCTTCGTCTGTAAACCAGGCGATGCGGTCTCCTTTGGGAGACCAGACGGGCCTCCTATCCGCTGCACCAGAGGTGTTGGTGATGTTGCGCGCATTGCCATATTGAAGGGGCACGGTGAAAATCTCCCCCCGCGACTCCATGACGGCCCGCTTGCCCGTCGGAGAGAGCGAAACGTCCCGAACGCTCTTGCTCACATCTTCCCACTTCTTCTCTGCCCAAGGGAAGTCCCCCGAGACGCTAATGGACAGAGGGTTGGACACATTTGTGGCCAGGTCCAGCAGGTGAAAGGCGCCGTTGCGTTCGAACAACAGGTGTGTGCTGTTCGAAGCCAGGTGTTTGATGTCTGCGCCTCGGAAGCGGGTGATCTGCACGACTTCTTGGGTCGGAATGTGGTAGCGCCACACGTTCATGGTGGAATCGCGGTCAGACAAAAAGTAGATGTGGTCTCCCATCCACAGCGGATGGATGTCGGTGGTGTGTTGGTTGGGCAAGAGGACTTCGCTGTTGTCCTCCAGATTCAGGATGCTCAACGGGGTGTTCTGCCCCCCTCGGTAGACCCTCCACTCCTTGTCCCACCTCCTGATGCGGTCGATCACCAGGGACCCGCCATCTGGAGAGTATTGGGCATTGGTTGCCCACTGCTCAGAGGTCAAGGTCTCCGGCCCTCCGTCCTTGTCTACGGACCATATTCTGTGGTGGCCCACGGGTGCGGTCTCGCGCGACGAAGCATAGTAAACGCGTGTGCCATCAGGCGACCAGCCCCTGGCCATGGCGCCGGCAGGATGAAAAGTGAGCCGCTCGGGTGTGCCCCCTTCGATGCCGACGACATACACGCTGGGCGATCCGCTTCTGTCTGAAGTGAAGGCAATGGACTTGCCATCGATAGACAGGTGAGGGTCGCTTTCGACCGCGGCTGTGCTGGTAATGCGCTGTGCTTGATCCTGGCCAATCTCCACAATCCACACATCGGCGCCATAAATAAAGGCGATGTGGGTGTCGTTCATGTCGGGCTGCTGCAGCAACAGGGTCCCCGCATCCTGCGCAAAAAGCAGGGCGGAAAGAAGAGAAAAAAGAGCGGAGAAGGCGATTTTCATGGGGGTGTGGAATGCACGTCTTGACAGGCTGAAAATGTGTGCCATCACCCTGTAGGTGCGGTCACAACGGTCAAGGTAATGTGCGGGCGGCACGTGTCGGTTTGTTTTTGTCGACCCCTATCTTGTTCTCGTGACGCCCCACTGCCCAGCACGCATTGACCTCCGCCCACTTTGCCGCGGTGCGATGTGGCTGGTCCTTATGCTGGCCGCGAAGGTCGGTTTTGGCCAAGCCCCGGGCCCCTTTGTGGAGGACGTGGCCGCACGATTGGGCACAGCATCCATTGAGGTTTTAGCCATGGACATGGGCGATTTGACGGGAGACGGTGCTCCGGAATACGCCGCTGCCGTGCAAACGGAGAACGTGATCGACGGCCAGAGGGAGCGGCTGGTGGTCGTATTTCGGCTGCAGCAAGGACAATGGGTGCTGTGGCAATCCTCGCCGTCTCCCATTTTGGGCAGCGAAGAAGGCGGTGTCCTCGGAGACCCTTTTGCCGGCCTCGGCATCCAAGATCAAAAGCTCCATATCTCGCACTTCGGGGGCAGCAACTGGCGTTGGTCCATGGACGATGCCTACCGCCAGCAAGGAGAGGACCTCATCCTGAGTGAACACCGTTCATATTGGGGGTCGTTTTGCGAAGAGAAGGTGGATTGGGAAATCAACCTGGCCGAAGGCCGCGCCCATTGCGTTTATGGGCGGGAGGAGTGCCCAGAAGGATTCGGCGACAACGGTCACTTGGACAGCATTCCAAAGACGGAAACATTTGAGATCCCCACAGGATTGAGGATCACGCTTGAACAGCGGAATGATTCAGCGGTTCACATTGTTTCGCCTGTCCACGGCTTCGAAACCTCGTTGTAATCCTTACCCGCGCTGTCTCGCCTGCATTTCCGGGCCTGAGGCCATTTTGCAGCGCCGGGCCTCCTCCCATGGGGTTTATCCTCTCGATCGGGGGCCAACGAGGCCCAAAATGACAAAGGGGAGGGTGCCATCGATCATGTGGGCCACGATGTCTGGATTTTTGTACCAGATGAAGTTGCTGTAGGGGAAGAACATGAAGCCAACCCAGCCCACAGCAACAGCGAGCATGATGCGCCGGTTCCGTGTGGGATTCGCCAGGTTGCGCATCATCCAAAAGAGCAGGAACGCTGTGATCAGGTTCATGATCAGGCTGCGGATCAAGTTGAGGCACATGTCGGAACTCCAGGCCTCGTGGTAGTGAACCACAGCCCATGGTTTCCCTTCCATTTCTGCGTTGATCGCATTCCGTTGATCGGGGTCTGCCATGTCCTCCGGGGGCAGATTGGCACCGACGGCGTACATGCCGGGCTCGAGGTCCATTTCGGCCAGGCATTCTAGAATCTGTCCTTGCTTCGGGGTATAGGCTTGGGCATCTGCGTGGAGGTTCAGACCGGCAAAGGAGAGGAACTGCCAAAAGAAAAGGACGAGTCCTCCAACGAGCGTGTAGACAATGGGGTTTTTCATGGAGGTATAGGGGTGTTGAATTACTGGCGGACCCAACGCAGGGTGCGTCGTTGCTCGCCATCGACAATGCGGATGAGGTAGACGCCTCGGCCCGCTGTGTGGGACACAGTATGCGTGGGTGACCGGGGTTGGGCTGAATGTATGGACCGGCCAGTGGGGTCGAAGACCTCGATGGAGGCATTGGGGGAGAGGCCTGAGATCTGGAATTCACCCCTTCCTGGATTGGGAAACAGGGTGGTTTTGATGGTGTTTCGGTCCAGGCGCGCCACATCGGTGGTGCTGCACCCGTCGACCCAGGAGATGCCATCCAAGTTCCAGTCGGGCTCGAGGGTCAGACACATGTGGTCCAGGGCCGTAACCGCCACATCGACGATGCGCGGAGTGTTGCTGTAGTCAAACGTGATCACGCCCTCGGGTTGGTCCCATTCGGCACCCTGCACCGCCCCTGCGAGGCCGTTGCCGGCGCTGTTGCTGACTTCCAGGCCTGCACCTTCGGTGAGGGCCCAATGCCCTTGAAGGGAGGCCCAGTTTGGGTGGGAGTCGTCCAAGCTGCTGCAATGCCAGGCGGAGATGGCTTCCTCGGAAAGCACGCCGTGCCACAACCGCACCTCTGAAATGGCGCCCGTGTAGCTGTAGGCCCCCAAGATGTCTGAGCCGAAAAACCAACCGCTGCCAACGTCGATGTCGCCGACGGCGGAGATGTCTTCTTCGGAAGAGAACACGCCATCGGTGTAGAGCCGCATCATCCCGTCGCGGTCAAAAGAGCAGGAGAGGGTGTGCCATTGGCCGTCGGCCACGCCGCCGGACCCATTGGCGTCGGCGCGTTCATTGCCATCGCCGATGTTGACCTTCCAAGCCGGGCCGCCGGGGTATTCGAAGGAAAAGACAAACCCGGGGTTGAGGCCTGTATTCCAGTCTTTGTTGCCGATGATGGCCACATCGGGCGTGGCTTGCGTGCGGATGCGGACTTCGAGGGTGAAGTCTTGGTCGGTTCCCAGTTGAAGGGCCGGACTGTCTGCAATCACAACCGCATCGCCACCGCCTTCAAAGCGCAATTCGGCGGCTCCAGGAGCGACGCAGTTTTCGGGAGCGGGCAGGACGTCCAGCGTGTCTTTGAGCAGCAATGAGGGTTCTACCCCATTGCCACTGGCCAGGAAAAACATGGTTTCCTCTTCGATGGAGGTGCCCCCGTGGTTGTAGCCGATTCCCCCGTGGTCGGTGGAGACCAACACCAACCAGTTCTCGGCCGCGTAATTGGGTCGGTTGGTCAAGGCTTGCATCACTTCCGCGACAAAGCCGTCGGTGGTTTGGATGGCACCGATGTACTGCGGAACGTCGGCACTGAACCCGTAGCCGTGCCCGTTGATGTCGACATCGTCAAAATGGAGGAACACGGCGTGGGGATCGCCATCCTCCAGGAGGGACACAGCCGCGTCGCGCACGGCGGCATCGGTGGGCGCATTGATGGCTTCGTCGACCACCTCTCCCAAGATGTAGTCGTTGATGGGAGCCCAGTGGCAGAAAGAATGGGTATTCAGCTCTGGGTTTTCCAATTCCAATCGCTGCATGAAAGAAGGGAACCCCTCAAAGTCGCTGCCCACGAAGTTGTTGTTGGTCACGCCATGGGCATCAGACCAGACTCCGCAGATCATCGCGGACCAGCCGGGCCCACTGTAGGTGATGTCGTTGTTGAGCGCGTCAGGACTGTAGATGCCATCCGCAATCAAGGCATCCAGCGCAGGCGTTTCGGCGGCTTCCAGACAGTCGGGTCGGGTCCCATCGATGCCAATGATCAAAACCCGTGCATCCTCGGATTGGCCCAGTACAGAAGTGCCGGTGAACAGCAGAAGACAGGCGAGGGCAAGATGGAAACCGTGGTTCATGGCGATAAAGAAAAGGTGCAGGCTAGCAAAGTATGAAAACTGCCATCGACAGGCCCAGCGAAAAGCGTCACTCCAAGCCGATCACCTTTTTCGTTCTGCCGTTTTGATCGCGTTGGATGTACATCTGACCCGGCTGGAGAGATGAGACTTTGCGCCCCATCAAGTCCAGCCATTCGATGCCGTCCCATGGGGGAGCAGCGGGCGTGAGCCCTTCCACGGAGAGGGGGGTGGTGCCAGCAGGTTGCTGCTGCGTCACACAGTGGACCATGCCGCCCCACTGCAGCATGTTTTGACAATTGATGCCCACGGCGGTGCGCGAGGGGTACAGCCCTTGCACAATCTCCAAGGCGGTGGCGTCCATGGGGTCATTGTATTCCGGAACCAGCACCACTGCATTGCCCACGTAGTAGTTGACATAGGAGCTTCGGAATCCCAGCTCCATCCCCCAGGTCGTTTGCACTGGGTTTTGGGTCAGGGGCAAATTGACGCGCGTGTAGGGCACCCCTTCTGTGTTTTCGGCCTGGGCAATCTGGATGCGGTCTTCCGCGTCCACATACCAATACGCCAGGTCGGGGTTGCTCATGGTGACGATGGTGTTGCCTGAGGCGAATTTGACGAAACCATCGATGTGCTGGTCGGTGATGTCTTCATTGCCTCCAAACTGACCATCCAACCAGATGACCTGCTCCACCCCCAAATACGTGGCGAAGTAGCCCTCGATTTCGGCTTCTGTCCATCCTGGATTGCGGTCGTCGCCGGTGATGGATGAACGGGTCGCCATCAAGGTGCCTTGACCATCGATTTCTATGGCGCCTCCCTCGAGCACCACAGCGTTCAGGTCAATCAGCGGCAGGTTCAATTGTTCGGCCGTCACGATGGGGACGTCGTCATCCAAATCGAAGGGGGTGTCACCGCCCCATCCATTGAACCCCCAATCCAAAACGACCCATTGTCCTTGGTCGTCTTGCACGAAGCAAGGCCCATTGTCCCTGGCCCAGAAATCGTCGGTGGGGCACAGGTAAAAATCAACCTGGGCCATGTCGATTTGGGCAGCGTTGAGCTGGCCGGTGATGTGGTCGATTTCGCCTGCGTTGTAGGCGATGATGTGAACGCGTTCGCCTTCGGTCAGTGCGGCGGTCATGGCCACCCAGCTGGCCTCTGCATCTTCTGCGCCGGAGCCATACGTGTAGTTGTGTGGCCACTGCAACCAGGTGCCTTCGTGCGGCCCTTCCTCACTGGGCATGAAGTATTGCGCCATGACGGAGGGCGAATTGAAAGCCCATACGAGCAACAAGGCAAGAAGGCCGTTCTCATGGGGAGAAGGTAGCCGCTAGAATGTTCAAAAAGCAGAAAGCCGCCCGAAGGCGGCTTTCTAAACCAAATTGGACGCAGGTGTTGTCTGCGGCCTCACGAATCCATCACTGCACGATGACCTGCACCGTCCGTGAAGAAGAGGTTCCGTCTACCACATTCAAGATGTAGAGGCCTTCGGCGACTCCATCCAAGCTGAGCGGGCTTTGACCCACGCCATTGAAACGGCGGACCAAACGGCCGTCCGTGCTGCGCAGATCGGCGATCCAGTTTGCGCCAGGTTCCATTCCTACCAATGTGACCTGACCTTGCGCCGGGTTGGGGAACACGGACAGGGCGCTGGTTGACTCATTCAGATTGTCGACGCTGCTGACGACATCGCTTGGGCCGCCATCCACGACGTTGATCGTGAATCCGCTCAGGAATCCATTGAGGATGCCCAACGAGTCAATGGAGATGGGCTCACAGTAGGAATCTGAGCAGAGGTTGCCATCGGTGACGCTGAGGCACAGCGTGTAGGGGCCGGGGCCAGAATACTGGTGGGTCGGGAACACATCGGTGCTGGTGCCTTCATCCCCAAAGTCCCATGTATACACGGCATTGGGGTTGTAGTCAAAGATGGAGACCTGGACGGCGCCCGGAACGGCGCTGCCGTCGGACAACGTGATTTGGGCGACCTCGAATTCGGCATTGCAGATCGCATCGGCTCCTGCCTCGCAGGCGGTGATGCCAAAGGTGCTTTCGGGTGTCACGAATTCGATGTTTTGGTTGACCAGCAAGGATCCTGCGGGGTCTTTGACCAGGTATCCACAGTAGTCCGCGTATTCCCACGGCTGGGCCACGATGAAGTCGATTTCGCCCTCATCCACCGGGATGAAGGTGGACATCTGCGAGAAGGGGTAGAAGCTTTCGAAGTAGTTGAAGTCTCCGAAATTCAAGGCGGCTTGGACATTGCCGCCCTGAGAGATGGTCATGCCGCCGCCGACCCAGCCTTCCTGCGAGCCGTCGATGAACACCACTTCGATGAGCCCGCACGTGGGCGCTGCGCCACAGGCTTTCAAGCCCATGACGTTGTCGGGGCCATCATCCAGATTGTTGGAGAAGGAGGAGAAGACGGTGATGCCGTTTTCGTTCTTGACCACATACCCGCAATTGAAACTGGACCCTCCGTCCTGATCGAAGATGAAGTCCAGCACGTCGCCTTCGTCCACAGCAAAGCTGAAGGTGCTCATGCCGAAGGTGTCCGGCACATAGTCGCCATTGTTGTCCTCGGCAATCTCATTGTTGGTCTCCTCGGCAATCATGATGCCGTTCTTGAAGACGTCGACCGTGCTGCCGAGCCAGTTCTGGTTGATGTCGGAGTTGTACAGCTCCAACGTCCAAGTGCCACAGGTGCCTGAGGCGGCGGGAATGTCAAAGGGCAGAACCTCATCCAGCGAGTGCACGACGCCATTGTAGGCCAGGATGTCCGGTGTGCCCACGGTAGAACCGGAGGCGGTGACGCCATCATCGGAGATCTCAATGTCGACCGACTGACCGTTCATGGCAGACAGGGATTGTCCGTTAGAGAGAACGCCACTGTTGTAGTAGCCGATGACCACGTGCCTTTCCACGAACTCGTCGATGTATTGTGATGCAACGAAATCGGCCACGTTGTATCCGTAGCTGGCAGTGAACGCTGCGATGGCATCGTCAGTGGGGGCGAAGACCGTGTAAGGGCCGGTTGTCGGTTCACCGTTGTTGTCGTCGGGGGCTTCGGGTGCATTGGCGCTCAGGTATTCATCGAGGTAAGCATTGAAAATGCCCTCCTCAAACAGGGTGTGGTCCGGGCTACCGGCAATGGCGGTAACGACTGTCGCTTGCGGGTATCCCTCGGGCGCGAGGGTCGCATCGATGACATGAATAACGCCATTGTCTGCGAGGATGTCTGCTTCGACCACCCATGCTCCGTCCACGCCCACATTGCCACCGTCCACCGTGATGTCAAGGGCTTGCCCTTGCAATGTGGTGAGGGTCATTCCATTTTGCAGGTCGGCTGCCGTGTAGTTTCCCGAAACGATGTGATACCCCACTGCGTCGCTCATGTCGGAGAAAGCCAGCAAATCGTAGAGGTTTAAGTTCATCAGCGCAGCGACCTCATCCACAGCGGCATCAGTGGGCACAAAGACCGTGTAGTTGTTGTCTATGTCGTAGAGCTGATCGGAGTAATACGACTGAAATGAGGTGCCGGAGTAAAAGCAACAGGGAGGAGGGGTCTCGGGGTCCCCGGAACTGTACATGATGGAGCTCATGGCGTCGTACAAGGTGTAGTCCCATTGCGCCGTCGCCTTCGGTTGGAGGATGAGCATGGCACCGAAGACCAGTATCATAGAGAGTATTTGGAATGATTTCATGTTTCCTGTGTCTTTGGCTGTGTTACCTCTCCCCCTTTCAAAACGTGACCACTTGTATTGCGGTTGTGTCAAAAAAAAGGTATAGAACCGGTATCTCGCGGGTATAAACAGAGAATGAGCCCCGTTGTTGGACAGCGTGTTCAGCCGGTCTAATTGGATGCGTCTGGTCCGTCAGAGAAAAAGGCCAGCTGAAGTGTCACACATGACGTCCTCCGAGAGTACCTCCATCAGTACCCGTGCGCACAAGGGTACATTGCAGAAGAGTCATGATTCAATTTGTTCGTTTGATTCTGTTGTTGCTCGTGATCTGCCTGTCCGCTTGCGTGAAGGAGAACTTCGAGGATGTGCAGATTGAGGTCGAATTGCCCGAGCCGCCGATTGTCTACGTCGTGGATTGCGAGGCGCTGGGCCTCAACGTGGGAGACGCTTGCACCGTGGAATCCGGTGACCCGGCTTTAAATGGGCTTCTTGGAATCGTGGATGCGGATTGCGATTGTCAGCCGACTGCGGTCAATGCGGTAGCGACGGTCACCGTTGCGTTTTGGAGACAATTTGGCGGTCCGGCGTTGACGGTGTCCACCGTTTCTGATCCGCCTTTCCTGTCGGGACCGGAGGAGGTCGACGTCATGGCTGGGGTAACGGAAGTCCAATTCACTTTCCCCTCCGATGTGCAGTTGTGTTCGTTGCAACACAGCTGGTTGTGTGCGGGAAATGTGTTGGAGTGGAGCCATCAAGTGACGAATGAGGCCACGACAGAGGGTGTCAACGGTGCCTTTGCGGTGACGAGTGTAGAGTGTTTCGGGATTGTAGACGGGAATCCAAATGTGGAGTGAGCATGGGGGAGGACACGCTGTGAAAGTGAAGCTTCGATGGTCTGATGGATAGTGCTCCGGTTCAGGATGACTTCCATTGGATGGAGGGTTGCAAGCGGGGAGAGAAGGCGGCGCAGAAAGCACTGTTTCAATCGCTCGTGCCTTATTTGCGCGGGGTGGTGAGGCGGTACATCTGGGACGCCGAAGTGGTAGAGGATGTGTTGCAAGAGGCGTTCATCCGCATCTTCCGGAATGTGGGCCGTTACGATGCGGAGAAAGGAGCGGTCAAGACTTGGGCGGCTCGGATCGCCGTGAATGTGGCCCTCACGGAAGGGAAGAAGCGGGCGAAGTGGGAAAGAACAGGGGTGGACGTTGAGATGTGGAGCGGCCCCGAAGTATTGGAGAACATGGCCATGGATGATCTGATGGACGTCCTAAAGACCATGCCGGAAGACCAGTACAAGGTGTTGAATCTCCATTTGATTGAGGGGTTTAATCATGAGGAGATTGGTACAATGCTGGCTATCTCGCCAGAGCTGTCCCGGCAGCGTTTGGCGAGGGCGAGAAAATGGGTTCGACAGCGGTTTGAGCCCACGGGAGAGGCGGTCGCCGAGAAGAAAGAAAAGAGAACATGAAGTTTTGGGAAGACATACTGAAAGGGCGGTTTGCCCACCATGCTGAGCCCGGCAAACCCGGCCAGGATGAGGCGTTGTGGAACGCCATCGAGACCGGGATGGCAGCGGCCCCGTCAGGGGCCAAGGCTGCTGGGGCTGCAAAGGGCGTATCCGGTGTTGGAGGCGCTTTCTGGTTTCGGGCCGTGGGCGTGGCCGCAGCAATGGGTTTGGTCTCATTGGGCGTGCTGTATTGGCCCTCTGCCGACCCCATCACCCCGCAAGAGGGAACCCAAGTTGAGCCCAGCATGGACGCTCCAACGCCAGCGATGACTGCGTTGGATTCGGAGGGCGAAGAAGGCACCCCATCTATCAGCGAGGTAGCTGCCCAAGACGCCGCGGCTGAAGCTGCCGCAAACACAGCCGCTGCTGTTGAACCCGCTTCGAATGAACCTGCTTCGCATCAAGCCGACCTGACCTTGCCTGCCGCGGCGGCAATGGCGCCGGAAGTCTCCGTTGCCGCTGAAACCATGTCGGCTGAAGTCGGAGCACCGGTTGCTACCGCCGAAGTGACGCCGGCCGGTGAGGCCCGCACCTCTGGTGCTGAGTCTGCGCCAACGGCCACATCTGAACCTGCGCCCACCGCGGCGGCGTCTAATCGGCTTCCACTCATTCTGCCGCGGGAGGAACCCCGCGGAGAGGAGAATGTGGCCAGGGCCCGTTCGGTTGTTGGGGGAGGGTTGCCCCCAATGAAAAGTTCAGCAGAAGTGGGACTGGAGCCTTTGCCATTGCGCGGGCCTTCTTGGGCAGCCTCGCCCTTGGCTCAGTTGCTGCCGATGGGGGCCGCCGCTATCCATGCTGAGGCGCCATTTGCCCTCAGGACTTATGGTGGCCTCACTTTGAGTCACTTCAGTCTAAAAGGGGAGCATCCCACGGAGTTGAGTGGCCATTTCCACACGGAATTCAGTGCTGGAGGTGGGGTTTCATTGGATGTCCGCCGCTGGGGACAATCTTTTTCGTTGGGTCTTGCCTGGTATGACTACGTGCACTTGTTGGACTATGTAGAGACCACAACGCAGGATTACCTCGATCCAGAGGGCATTCAGACCATTGAAATCAACGCGCTGACAGGGGACACAGTGGCCATTCTTTACGGCGATGTGCAGGGGCTGGCCACCCAACGTCGCCATGTGAGAAGCTTTAACCGGTTCAATGCCGTGGTCATCCCCATCGAGTGGAGGACATCGCGTTCTCATGGCCGATGGCATGGAGGCCTGGGGCTGGGGGTTCAATTGCTCATCCGCAGTGGAGGCCGCGGTCACAGCCTCAATGAGGAAGGGCTGTTGGTGGCCTATGCGGATGGCGATTTGCCCAAGAGCCGTTTGAACTGGACGCCGACAGGCGGACTTTTCGCAGGGTATCAGGTGGCGCCAGAATGGCGGTTGGACCTGTCTATTGGGGCGGGAATTCAGCGGTTTAGAACGCGCCGGGTCACAGAAGGTGCGCCAGAAGCGCCCCGGTGGGAGGGGCAGTTGATGACGGGCCAGATCCAATGCGGCGTCACCCGGTTCTTCAGTCGAAAGGGCGATAGGATCCAGTGATTTCTGGAAAGGTTCGCCCCTCCCTTGAGTCGACGAGAAGGGCCATCAATGCTGAGGGCCTGGATCGATTCTACTTCAAGGGACGGACCCGACCCGTCCGATAGACGGTGTCCCCGTGGAAGATGACCCCGCGTATGGGACCAACGCCTGTCCACCGGGCGAGGCCCCAAGGGCGGTGCACCACTTCCAGCGTCACAGTATCGCCCAGCATGGACGCCTTCCATTTTGCCCCATCGATGCCCATGCCGAGAGCACGGTTCAGGTAGTAATGACTGGAGTCTCCAGCGAGCCGAATCTGTAGGTCCTGGCTTTCCTCACTCCAATCAAGTTGGGTCACCACACCCGCCACCGTGCGCTCAGGTTCTGCACTGTCATGGTAGATCGGGGGCATGAACAGGATGAAGAAGGCCAACACCAAAAGGCCGGCCATCATCGCCATCACCTTGAACCAAGTCATGCCACAATATTCGATGCAAATGGGGCACACGCGCAACCTGTCCTGCCTTATGTTGGTCGTTCATTGGGAATGAAACCTTCCTGCCTGACCATGATTCCTTTCTACCTCCGGCTGCTGCCCTTTCTATGGTTGACCCCAGCCCTGGCCCAGCAGGAATTGTCTCCCCTGATTCAGGACTGGAACGACAAGACACGGTCTGTTGAGGACAGGCTGCAGACCGCCAAAGACCTGCACGAACTGCGCGGACTGCTCGAGCCGTCCTGCGGTGGCCAGAA
>CBFHUP010000045.1:0-23553 GCA_965659115.1 uncultured Flavobacteriales bacterium
TGAGCCTCGGATTCTGAAAAACCGGCGTTTCGCGGGAAAGGCGCATTTTGCGGGCGCATTCACATCACCATGGAAATCCTCCAAAACACCTTTCTGGGCAATTCCATCGCGCACTGGCTGATCGCCCTCGCCTGGGGCGTTGGCGGCGTCATCGTTGCCCGTATTCTTTATAAGATCATCGGCAGCATCGCCCGAAAAATCACCGCCAAGACCCGGTCTAACCTGGACGACCTCATCGTCGACAAGTTGGAGGAACCGCTGGTGTTGGCCTTGACCATCATCGCACTCCGCACGGGATATGGTCAACTCTCCTTTGGCGAAGAGGTCGACACTTTTGTCGACACCTCCATGAAGGTGGCCTACGCGCTCAACCTCACTTGGGGCATTGCGCGCTTGGTCGATGCGCTCATTCTCAACTTCTTCGTCCCCTTCACCCTCAAGAAAGAGAGCGCAATGATGGACCAGTTCGGGCCCATCCTTCGCAAAGGACTGCGGTCGGGCATCTGGATTTTCGGCCTCATCATGGCCTTGAACAATGCGGGCTACGATGTGGGTGCGCTCATCGCCGGTGTGGGCATCGGCGGCTTGGCGCTGGCCATGGCCGCCAAGGACTTTGTGTCCAACATGTTCGGCGGCATCACCGTCTTTGTAGATCAGCCCTTCAAGGTGGGCGACCGCATTCAAATTTCGGGCTATGACGGCACCATTGAAGAAATCGGATTGCGCTCAACGCGGTTGAGGACCTTGGCAGGACGCATCGTCATCATTCCCAATTTCAAGTTCACCGACACCTTCCTTGAGAACGTCACCAACGAACCTTCAAGAAAGGCTTCACTGACGCTGGGCTTGACCTATGATACTTCACCAGAGCAGGTGGAAGAAGCCATCGGCATCCTCAAGGCCATCATTGCAGAGCGTGCTGAGACACTGGAGCAAGAACCCACGATCTGGTTTGACAGTTTTGGCGACTTCTCACTCAATGTGAAGCTGGTCTACTATATCAAGAAGGAAGGCCACTGGGCCTACAGTCCTGGCGAAGTCAACCTCGAAATCCTCAAGCGCTTCAATGCCGCCGGACTCGACTTCGCCTTCCCGACCCAGACGCTGTTGACCCCAGACGTCGCCAGCTGATCACCCTTCGCGCTGCAATACCGATGCCACACGACTGACGTCCTCTTCGGTCAATTGGTCCATCAGGGGCAAGCAGGCCACCCTGCGTGTGACATCGTGTGCCACGGGTAAAGTCGCGCCTCGAACGTATTCCACAGTATCCAAACTGGGGTAGAAATAGCGGCGAGCTGTGATGCCTCTTGCGGCGAGTGCTTCGAACGTGCGCAATAAAGCGGACTCAGATTCAAAGAGCACCGGGTAGTATGAGCAGTTCCAATCTGCACCATCCGGAACCTCCAACTTCGATACCCTAGCCCCTTGCAGCGCCTCGTCATACCAGCTGTGGGCCAGCTTTCGCTGGGAGAGGATGGCATCGACGTGACGGATGTTTACCAATCCAACAGCCGCATGGAACTCGGACATCTTCCCATTGATGCCCACTCCCTCGAATCGCTCTGGGCCATCATGGCCAAAATTGCGGTTGTAAAAAATCTTGCGATCCAGTTCCGAATTGGAAGCGACAATCGCGCCGCCTTCCACTGCATGCAACAGCTTGGTCGCATGCAAACTGGTGGTGCTGTAATCGCCAAAGGACAACAGGCTTCGGCCTTTGTAAGTAGAGCCTACCGCATGGGCGGCATCGTAAATCACCTTCAATCCATGCTTGTCTGCAATGGCCTGAATGGCTTCAACGTCGCAGGGCAAACCGTAGCAATGGGTGGCCACGATCGCCGTGGTTTGATCTGTAATGGCCGCCTCAATGGCATGGGGGTCCATGCACAGGGTGGTCGGCAGAACATCCACAAAGACAGGAGTGCAACGTTCCCAAACCAAACTTGAGGTGGTGGCGATGTAACTGATGGGGGTGGTGATGACCTCTCCTTGCAATCCCAATGCCTGATACGCCAGTTGCAGGGCCACAGTGCCATTGCTCACCACTTTGACGTGTTCGAGCCCAAATGTTGCTCCGAATTTGGCTTCAAACTCCTGGTGCACGGGACCGGCATTGGTCAACCAGTTTCGGTCCCAAATACCATGGAGCAAATCGAAAACTTCTTGCCGTGGCGTCGGAAACGGAAGCGTTACTGGTAAAGGCTTGTATTCGGCCATACCCAAAGGTCGCTCAGGTTGTGCATTTTCTGCACTCCAATTCCTTTAACGCGCCCGGCCGGGGTTTTCGCGGATGAAGGCGGCCCAGCCGCCGCCCTTGCCGCCGAGGGTGGGGGTGCCCATTTCGTAGAGGTGGCAGAGGGCCACGGCGAGGCCGTCTGTGGCATCGAGGTCCCGCGGCATGTCGGCATCCGGTATAGACAAGGTGCGCTGCACCATCCCGGCGACTTGCTCCTTTGAGGCGGATCCCGAGCCCGTGATGGCCTTTTTGACGCGGCGTGGGGCATACTCCGCCACAGGAACGTCGCGCACCAAAGCCGCCGCCAGTGCCACGCCTTGGGCGCGGCCCAGCTTGAGCATGGACTGAACATTTTTGCCAAAAAACGGGGCCTCCACAGCAAAATGATCAGGCGAGTGGGCTTCAATCAAGCCCGCACAACGGTCGTGAATGCGGCGCAACTTGACGGCGTGGTCGGATACGCGCGTTAAATGCAGCGCTCCCATTTCCAACAATTCTACTTTGTTGCGAGACCAAGCCCGTACCACACCATAACCCATGATGGTGGTTCCGGGATCAATTCCAAGTATAATGGTGGGTCCACTTTGCACGTCCACAAGGTGGCACGGAGCGCGCACAACTTGGACCAACATGGGCACCAACAAGAAAAAACCATGAACACAGTGCGCCTAAAAAACTTGGGAGACAAAAAAACAATGTACGACTACAAATTACACGCCAACATCTCACTTTACACACAGCATACATCTCATCGGATTCATTACTTTTAAAGCAACCAAGAACCGATGAAATCTGCCACTGCTTCGCGCTCCAATCCAGGAACCAAAGCAAAGGGTTGGGACCGAGCAGCCATGTCGTTCTCAGAGCCCCTTCAATGGGGAGTCATGTTCATTTTACCCCTCGCCGCTGCGGGGTATTGGTTGTACTCCCACCTCTCCATTTTACCAGCGGAAGCGTGGAATTGGACCCTGTATCCAGGCGCCCTCGTAACCGCTGTTATTTTGGTCCCTTTGAATTGGTGGCTCGAAGCTCTCAAATGGGCTGAGTTGCTGCCATGGGCCACCATGAGCCGCAGGATAAGGGAAGTCCTCTACGGCACAGCCTGGAGTATGATTGGACCACTGAGGTTGGGTGCAGGGGTAGGGCGGTTGGCAGCCGTCAGGCCCAAGGAACGCAACATAGCCCTGAGGGCCTTTGGTACAGCGAGCGTTGCTCAATGGTGGTGCACCATCACCGCAGCAGCAATAGCCTTGTTTTTCAGCCAATATTTCATGGCCGGCATCGCTACAGTGATGGTCTCAGGTGTAACGTTGGGTCTGTATTTGGGGTGGAGTCCATCGTTTTGGCACACCCTCAAAAAAATGCCGTTTTTCGGTCACTGGGGATGGAGCAGAAAAATCGCAACGGTGCGCCGGCGACGCGCCCTGACCTTGAGCATCGCACGTTTTTTCGTGATGCTGTTCCAGTTCATTTTGGTCTTAAATGCTTTCGGACACCTCAATTCCTATCCTCACAATGTCGAACGCTTCTTCCTACAGGGACAAGGAGTGGCCTTGACATGGGGCCTTACAAGCTTGGCTCCACTGCCGGCTTTTGGTGACCTCGGGCTCCGCGAAGCAGCCGCAATAGCAGTCATTCCAGCACCAACCCCACAAGATATGACCGCCATCGTTGCGGCCACTTTGACCCTGTGGATCATCAACCTGTTCCTTCCCGCCATGACAGGATTGGTATGGCATGCTCTCGCCAAGCGCAAAAAAGCAGCAAGGCAAGCGAACTTAGGTGCGTGATCGCCCATTGGCCCATTCTCATCGCCTTTCTACCCCTGTGCATGCACCTGTTCCAAGTGACAGGGTGGGCTGCACATTTCCCAAAAGCTTGGCAAGTCCCTGCACGCAGCAGAACGAATGGCGCGGTTGATTCAACTCACCCTGCCAAGATTTCCGTTGTTCTGCCTGTGCGCAACGAAGCCCTCACTTTGCCCAACCTCCTCCATGACCTGGCCCGCGGCCAACGGCTGCCCTCAGAGGTCATCATCGTAGACGACGACTCCGACGACGGGACCAAAGGAGCCGTCGCCAAGATGAAAGGGCTGCCTTTTGTGGTGCGTTTGATGGACAACCCAGGACGCGGCAAAAAACCTGGGCTCTCAGCGGGAATCCAAGCGGCAAAAGAGACGTGGGTCGTTCAAGTAGACGCCGACGTGCGGCTAGGACCAGGTTTTATTGGTGCCATTGAGCGCCATCTCAAACGGCATGGGCCATCAAAAGACATGTTGCTCTTGCCATTGCGCTTAGCCAACAGCGCTGATGGCGCCCCTCAAACCAGGTTTGAACGGCTGCAATCCTTGGACTTTGCCGCCATGCAAGGCTGGGCGGTTGCCGCGGTCCAACGCGGGCGCCCCGCCATGGCCAGCGGCGGAGCATGGGCTTGGCGAGCTGACGCCTTTCCCCATCACGGTCTCAAGCCTGAAATCGCCAGCGGCGATGACGTATTCGCCCTCGCAGCACTCATTGCGCGAGGGGATGCGCACCGCATAGGATGGTGCGGAGATGCCACAGCAATGGCATCGGCAGCCACCATGCCCAATCTCCGAAGCCTGCTCCATCAGAGGGTCAGATGGGGCGCCAAATCCACCGCTTACCCACGAACCTTGGCGGAAGCCCGGAGGGTGGCCATCGTCATTGCTGCTGTCCACTTGGCAGGTGGTGTTCTGTTGTGCACGGCACCGCTGGCAGGCATCGCATTCTGGTTGGCAAAAGCCGGAATCGACATGACCTATACCCACCTTGTGGCAAAAGCTTATGGTCTCTTTGATGGGCTCACTGCTCGGCAACGCGCACAAGACTTGGTCTTGCTGGCCATATTGCACCCCCTCTTCATCATCACCACCCTCTTCTTGATGCCCTTCCGAAAAGCGCGCTGGAAAGGCAGGGCAACCGGCTAATTTTAAAGCGTGCAAGCCGTCCGTGCATTCTTTCGCAGCGAACCCACCGCCCTCATCGGTGCGGCATGGATTTTCTTCTGGGCACTGACGGCCTGCACCAGCACCTTATGGCGACCAGATCCATCCCTGTATGCCAACGACCAACACCTCGAATGGTCCATGCTTCCGCCAGGCGCTACAGTCACCTTGGATCCAGCATCACTGCAAACGCACTTGACAGAACAGACCTTCGTTCTGGGCACCGATCGCTTTGGCCGGGACTATTTCTCTCGGGTCGTTGCCGGTTCGGGACTTTCTATGGCGGTCGGACTCGTCGCCGTGCTCCTCTCCTTGCTGATTGGCATCCCCCTCGGCGCACTCGCGGGCTACTTGGGAGGCCGGTTTGATGCTGTCGTGAGTTGGTTGCTCCAAGTGATTTGGAGCATCCCCACACTCCTCCTGGTACTCGCCCTGACACTGGCTTTTGGCAAGGGCTTTGAACAGGTCTTTCTGGCCATTGGACTGTCCATGTGGGTCGAAGTCGCGCGCGTTGTCCGCGGACAGGTCATCGCTTTGCGCAACATTGAATGGGTCGAAGCTGGCCGGGTGCTTGGACTGTCCACTCCGCGCATCGTCTTCCTTCACATCCTGCCCAACCTCACTGGCCCCATCGCCGTCATTGCATCGGCCAACTTCGCCGCCGCCATTCTCATTGAAGCAGGCTTGAGTTTTATGGGAGTAGGGGCTCAAATCCCCATGCCCAGCTGGGGCAACCTCATCCGAGACCATTATGGCGCCATCCTCACAGGAAACGCCCATCTGGCGATCGTTCCAGGAGCATGCATCGTTTCGTTGGTGTTGGCTTTTAATGCCCTATCCAACGCCTTTGCCCGCTTCACCGCACAGCGCTAAATCCGTACCTTTGAGAACGTCATGAACGCATCTTCCCGCATCTACGTGGCCGGCCATCGCGGCATGGTCGGGAGCGCCATCTGTCGCGCCCTTCTCAAAGCAGGACTTCCGTCTCCCATCACCTTTACCAGCGCTGAACTCGACTTGAGAAATCAAGCCGACGTCCAAGCCATGATGGAGCGGGAAAAGCCCACGCACGTTTTCATCGCCGCTGCCAAAGTCGGCGGCATCCACGCCAACAACGTGTACCGCGCCGACTTCCTGTATGACAACCTCATGATTGAGGCCAACCTCATACACGCCGCCCATACTGTGGGTGTCGAAAAACTCCTCTTCCTTGGTTCGAGCTGCATCTATCCCAAGCTGGCCCGACAACCCCTCCAGGAAGATGCCTTGCTCACAGGCGCATTGGAACCCACCAATGAGCCTTACGCCATCGCTAAAATTGCAGGGATCAAACTCTGCGAGTCTTACCGCGACCAGTACGGGGCGAACTTCATCTCAGCCATGCCCACCAACCTTTACGGTCCGGGCGACAATTACGACCTCAACAACAGCCATGTGGTGCCTGCCTTGATCCGCAAGTTCCACGAGGCCAAAGAACGAGGCGATGCCACCGTGCCATGCTGGGGAACAGGATCACCGCGAAGGGAATTCTTGCATGTTGATGACCTCGCCGCCGCCTGTATGTTTTTGATGGAGCAGTATAACGGCAAGGAGCACGTCAATGTGGGAACCGGTGAGGATCTGCCCATCAAAGAACTGGCCGAAACCATCCGCGACATTGTAGGGTTCAATGGCAAAATTGAATGGGACACGGACAAGCCCGATGGCACGCCACGTAAACTCATGGATTGCAGCCGCATCCATGGTCTTGGCTGGAAGCATATCATAGATCTGCGTCAGGGACTCTCAGAGGTGTACGGAGAATTCAAGCAAGCACCGGACGCCGTGCGCGCCAAATGAGCCCTCCCTCTCAACAGCCCCAAACTCGACTTTTCTGTCACAGATTGTGGACCGCACTGTGCTTCTCGCTGTGCGTGTTGTCCCCCCCCGCCGCGGCGCAAATCAAGGTTCCCGACAGGTTGCCCAATGGACAACGCATGTCCGGATTGACGACCCCTGCAGAAGTCGGCATCCTCCCTTTTGACACGTTGCGCACCTTACCCCCGGCCGAGGGGGGCCGAGATACCTGGTGGCACCGACATGCCGTGTTCAGTGACGGCCCCATTCAATTGGCCTTGGATCCCGTTCTGGACATCGCCATGGACCGCCAAAGAAGTGCCGACGACGAGTCCAGCATTCCACGTCAAGGCTTTCGCAACATTCGTGGAGTGCGCTATTCTGGAAACATCGATGGACACGTTCAATTCGGAGGTACGGTCTTAGAAATGCAACGGGTGTTGGTTTCTCCGGAAACTGAAGCCATCCTCAACGCCCAAGCCTATCCCGGCATGGGAACCGGAAAACTGAGACCAACTGAAGGCGGGTTGTACTCTCTCGATCACAGCCTTGCGGAAGTCTGGTTCGATGCGCACCCCCATCAAAACCTTCGCCTGCAATGGGGCCTGGGTTCCACGGGACTCGGTCCAGGGGCACGGAACATCCTATGGAATGGCGCACGGGCTCCTGCTCCGTATTTGCTCGCATCGGTGAACCTCGGCAAAGGATGGGAATACCGCTGGGTTCAATCCAGGCAAAAAGGCCAGGACAGGCTTCCCGCCAATGGTGCCCGCGAAGGGCGATACCGGCCCTTGGGACTGGGGATTCGAAGCCTCACCAAATCCATCGTGTGGGACAACCAATCCTTGGACATCACCGTCATGGTAGCCCGATGGACTGATGTAACCGGCCGCCTCCAAAATGGACAAGGGGCAACGGAATGGCTCCGCGCATTGGCCCCTTGGGTTCTCCCCCTTTCAATTGAATCAGAAAACCCTTGGTACCTCGCAGGACACCAAGGTTTGGATGTTCAATGGCGGCGACCAAAATCCACTTGGTATGGACAATTGCGTCATCATCCTTGGCGCGACCAACGCTATGAAACAAACACAACCACGTGGGATGGTGCCGATTGGCAAGGCATGATAGGACAGGTGCGGCATGGCGTCAAATGGTCCGTATGGACCGAAGTCTCCCCAGTCAACCGGTCGGTATCCTCAGAGCTTCACCCCGGAATTCCAGGAAGCAGCTTGGGCATTGAGCGATGGTCCAATCTGACCCCCTATTTCGTTCAAGGTGTTGAATGCCGATTGGGGGGATTCACACTTGCAGGGGAATTGGGTTTGCCCCAGACAGAGGGAGACGACTGGGCCATTTTGCCCGAGTGGAGCCCTTCGTGGAAGGCCACAATCAGCCTCCCTTCTGCCGCTGCTGACGCCGCATCAAAAGGAATCATCCGACAACACTTACCGAGCCGTTTGTGGCCCCCACTCGTGCCTTTATCTCCATATTTCAGCTATATGGAATCTCCTGGATGGTATGGTGGCTCAGCAGAGCAATGGTGGAGTATTGGTATCAAGGCACCAATATTTCAAATAAGAAAAAACCATTGACCTCATTGAAGACCCACCGGATTATACATAATCAGAAAACAATTAGGCGCGCAACTTGAGCTTTTCATCGGCTTTTTTCTTTACATTTGGGACAACCAAAATCATGTTGTCATTTCTCCTTGCATTCGCTTTTGTGATGCTCGGAATGCCATCGCTTATTCAGCTCGCCTTGCAGAAGAACCTGCTCGACGAACCGTCTGAAGACCGAAAGGTCCACAAGCGCAGCGTTCCCAGATTGGGTGGAGTATTGATTTTTATTGCTACCCTCTTTACAACATGCCTTTTGGTCCACCCAGAAGGTGCCGACGCCATTTCTTTCTTGAGGCTCGCAGCAGGCTCCCTGATTTTGTTCTTTCTCGGCCTCAAAGACGACCTCACTGAATTAGATCCCATAAAAAAACTGTGGGCACAACTCGCCGTGGGTTGCATCCTCATTTTAGGCGGCGGGTTTGCGATCACCGACTTTGGAAACCTCTTTGGTTGGGGCGCATTGTCTTTTTGGTTTGCCCCACTGTTTTCCTTGTTTGTATACATCGTGGTGGTCAATGCCGTCAATTTGATTGATGGAATTGACACCTTGGCAGGTGGTTATGCACTGCTCATTGCCATCGCATGTACCCTCTGGTTTGAAGTCACAGGACAAAGAGATTTGGCCATTCTGTGCCTCGCTCTGGCAGGGTCGCTCACCGCTTTTTTGGTCTTCAACATCACCCCTGCACGGATCTTCCTCGGAGACAGCGGCTCCCTCATTCTGGGAATGTTCATCTATGTGATGGCCACCAGCATCATGTCGACCCCGATCGAACAGGTCCCAGAAATTTGGGGCCACCGGTCCTTGCCTGTTTTGGCCATGACCACCTTGAGCTATCCACTGGTTGACACGCTGCGCGTTTTTACGCTGAGGGTCATCAAAGGCAATTCACCTTTCACTGCGGACCGCAATCACCTGCATCACCGATTGTTGAGGCTGGGAATGTCTCATTTGCAAGCCGCGTTGTTCATTCACGGATACACCGCCGTGATGATTTCTTTGGGGTTCGGGCTTCCAAAGATGGAACCAACCCAGGCGTTCTTTTTGTTGCTTGGTTGTGCCTTTACACTGCCTGTCCTCATCATCGCCATGGAGAGGGTACAAGTGTTGTCCCGCGCAATCCGCAGAAAGGGGAAGGCTAAAACGCTGTAAGCGGCGCCTTTTCTGTTGCCATCGGGACTTCGGTCCTGCCTCCTGACTTCTTCGCCTACGTTTGCATCATGCGGTTTGTGCTGTTCCTATTCTTGCTTTGGGCTTCTACAGAAGGGTGCAGCTCTATGGCCGCACAAAGCCACTTAAAAGCTCCCGATAAGCCGGACACCTCCAAAACATTGGGCATCGACGTGCATCCCCAGATGGTGGGAGGAGCTGTCCCGTTGGATGCATCCAAAGGAGGTGGACTCTTCCGGGCGTCTGCCGCCCTGCATACCCACGGTCCAAAACACGAAGCCCATCTCACTTTCGACCTGCTCCAAACCGCGGGAACACCCCTCATCAGGGCCGCGGAAGCTGGCTATGACCGCCGTGGAAAAGAAGGCCTTGGTGCATCGAGACTGAGGGCGCGTTGGGATTGGGCGCCTCTGCCATCGCTCAAGGTGGCGGTGGGCCGCGATACGCTCCACGACGGTTGGGGCCGGCGCTCCCTTTTCCGAGGAAGACATTCGGCCCCCGTTCCGTTTTTAGAGACCCGACTTGATGGAGGGGGGCGTCTGCGGTACCGCCACCGCATAGAAGCCTTGCAAGGCTCCGCCAGCATTCATTGCCATCCCAGCGCTTCTGGCGACCCCCGTCTTTGGGTACCGGAGTCAGGGCCCCTGCGGACCAACATAGAGCGCATGGTCATCAGCCACAGGCTCGAAGTAGACTTGGGGCGGCGCCTGACCGCTGCCCTGTGGGGCGCCGTGGTGTGGAACACAGAGTCAGGTGCACGCACTTTCGAGCCCCATTACTTGATCCCCCTCACAAGCTTGCGTCCCACGGAGTATGCTCAGGGAAGCTCCGACAATGCGATCGTCGGACTCGAAGGGAAATGCCAATTGGGGCCATCCAAATCCCAACAACGGTTCCTTTACGGACAATTGCTGATTGACGAACTCATCGTCTCAGAGATATTGGGCTCCACAGGTTGGTGGGGCAACAAATACGGACTGCTGGGAGGTGTACACTGGGGTTACCCTCGCGGCGCATGGCGCATCGAAGCTGCTGGCGTGCGGCCCTGGACATACAGCCACTTCACGCCCACCAGCGCATACCTCAATGGCTTGACCCCCCTCGCGCACCCCTTGGGCGCCAATTTCTTGGAGGGCAGTGTAGAAGGTCACATCGAGCGACAAGACTGGACCGTGCACGGCCGGTTCACCGCGTCAAGGCGCGGAGATGATCCCGACGGAACAACGCCTTCGGGCTCGCTGCCCCAGGTGGGTGATATAGACCGAACCTCAGAGTCCTACCTCTGGCTCGGTGGAACTCTCCGGGATTTTGCGCTGATGCAATTGGATGTCGCACGCACCGTTCACCTCGGCGCCCAAACCCATGTGCAATGCTTTGTTCGGTGGGAAGGTCAACGCACAACTTTTGGTCAGATTCAGGAGAATGACATGCGGCTGATTTTCGGCCTGCGCACTACAGGCCCCTTTTTGGGCGCCGATTGGTAGTGCCGCACTAATTTCGCCCCCGCTCATGACGGCCACCCCAGCGCCCACCCCCACCTTGATGAAGGACATTGCCGTCCTTTTCAAATTGCGCCTCGGCACATTCGTTGTTTTGAGCGCCGTTCTCGGTTGGTTTATGGGGGCCGAAACCATCGCCCTGGTGCCTTTTCTCAAGCTTACCGTGGGCGGCTACCTCCTCACCGGAGCTTCGAACGGATTCAATCAAATCATTGAAAAGTCCAACGACGCCAAAATGGGACGCACGGCCAACCGGCCGCTTCCCACAGGCCGGATGTCGGTCAAAGCCGCGGCCACCTGGTCCACTGCTGCCGGGATTTTGGGGCTCGCAGCCTTGTTTGATCTCGGCGTGCGCGCTGGATTGCTCGGACTTTTAGCGTTGCTCAGCTATGTCCTCGCCTACACCCCCCTGAAGGCGCGAACAGGTTTCAGTGTGCTCGTTGGAGCGATTCCCGGCGCCATCCCTCCCATGCTCGGCTATGTGGCCGCCACACACCGGTTCGGCATTGAACCGGGCACCCTTTTTGCCGTGCAGTTCATGTGGCAGTTTCCACACTTCTGGGCCATCGCTTGGGTGGCACATGAAGACTACCTGAAAGCCGGCTATCGCATGCTGCCATTCAGGGAAGGCCGGACGGCCGCCAGTGCCCGTCAAATCCTGCTCTACACCATGTTGTGTATCCCTGCCAGCCTCCTGCCCTGGGCCTTGCCGGGGGGCGAAGCCATGGTGGGCAACACAGCCTTGGTCGTGGCCATCATCGCAGGGCTCGGTTTTTGTGTCCCCGCCTTTCGCCTTTGGCGCAACCTCGAGGTCGCAGATGCCCGGAAATTGATGTTCGCGAGCTTCTTGTACCTCCCTATCGTGCAACTCACGTACGTACTCGACAAGTTGCCCTGAACCCAAAGGGCTTCCAATGGTTCTATTCGATGTCACCCGACGCCATGAACACCAACGACACTACCTCAGAAGCACCACAGCGGAAAATCGACGTCTTTGAAGGACTGGACCCCGCAGTGAGAGACCGCACAAAGAAGATGCTGATGTACTTCATCGTCTTCGCTGTTGTGATGCTCTTCGCCGGCTTTACTTCGGCCTACATCGTCTCCAATGTGGGCCAATTCTGGGTGCACATAGAAGCGCCAAGGTCACTGTGGATCAGCAATGCCCTGATCGCCTTGAGCTCCCTGCCCATGTGGCTGAGTCTTCGGGCCATGAAGCAGGGAAACACCAAAGCAAGCTTCATTCACCTTGCCCTCACCTTTGTCTTGGGCATCAGCTTCACCGCTATGCAACTCCAAGGTTGGGGCGAGTTGCAAGAAAAAGGCATGGGTTGGACTGTCGATGAGCTGGCTTCAGGTGCCAAAGCTTACCGGTGGAACAGCATTGATCAATTGATGGACGGCCCTGCACAATGGGGCACCGATTACACCATTGAACAAGACGGAACACCATTGAACTACCGTCCAGAAACGAACCAGTTGTTCGCTTCTGACGACGTTTTGATGGCGCGGGACATCACCCTCGATGTGGTGCGCACCTCCAATTCCTCCGCAGGGTATTTGTTCATCCTCATCCTCATCCATTTGTTCCACTTGGCCCTTGGGTTGGCCTATCTGGTGGTCAATGGCATTCGGATTCTCACGGGCAAAATCACCCCCGACGATACCATCAGATTGCACACCGGTGGTGTCTACTGGCACTTCTTAGGCCTGTTGTGGGTATACCTGTTCGCTTTCCTCTTCCTCATCCATTGAGGATGACGTAATATTGCGGCGCAAATCAGCGTCATGTCCGGAGAGGCAAAAACAGCAATTTCAAAAGAGGTTCTCTGGGGAGGAGGCCGCTCGCCGTTCAGCGTTAGCTACGGCAAAATGATGATGTGGTATTTCCTCGTATCAGACGCCTTGACGTTTGGAGGACTCTTGATCGCCTACGCCTTCTGGCGGGCGAGCTCGGTAGACCCTTGGCCCATTGGGGAGCAAGCCTTCCGCGCCCTGCCAGGTCTGGAGGGAGAATACCCCCTCGCGTACGTCGCGCTGATGACGTTCATCCTCATTGTAAGCTCCGTCACCATGGTACTGGCGGTGGAGGCTGGCCACAGAAACGACCGCTCAGGTGTTTTGAAGTGGATGGGACTCACCGTCATTGGCGGCATTTTCTTCTTGAGCTCTCAAGCATGGGAGTGGAGCCACTTCATTCACGGGAGCGGAGGATGCTTCAACCTCGCCAAAGAAGTGACCATCACCACTCCCGACGGAGAGGCCATGACACTTGCTGCAGGTGAAAGGGTCTACATGGACCACCACTTCGGGCACCTCATGGAGATGCACCTTCTGGATCCCATCACCGTTCCCCTTTCTGAAGACGGCGGACACGTGGTCCTGACAGAGCTCGGTGACCATCCCCACGAAGCCCATTTGCACGCCCTGCGCGTCAACAAGTACATCGAAAATGAAACCGAAGTTGAAGGAGAGGCGATGATGGCCCTCTGGAATGCCCGGTCAGAGAACTTCTCCTTTGGAGCTCCGATTCCAGGGTTGGGTGCAGACTGGGGTGGCATCAACCACAGCGAATACGCCACCCAGCAGGGATACAGCAACTTCTTCTTCTTCATCACCGGATTCCACGGATTCCACGTTTTCTCTGGGGTGATCATCAATTTGGTGGTGTTCTTGATGGTACTGAACCGGGTCATGGAACGCCGGAAGCACTACGAAATGGTCGAAAAAGTGGGCCTCTATTGGCACTTTGTAGACCTTGTTTGGGTGTTCGTTTTCACCTTCTTCTACCTCATCTGACATGGAGCGCGACGATCTCATCGTAAACGACAGCTACGCCCTCAACGCTCACCACAGCGAGGAGGAAGGCGTGACCATCCGCAAAAAGATTTACCTCGTGACCGTGATCCTTTCTGTGATCACCGCAGTCGAGGTGGGCATGGGTGTCATGTTCAAAAGGTCTGAAGCCTTTACTTGGACGGCCATCAAGTGGACCTTCATCATCTTGACCCTCTTCAAGGCGGGCTACATCGTGATGTCCTTCATGCACCTCGGCGACGAGCGCAAGAACTTGCGCAACGCCGTCATCATTCCCTATTTCGTGTTCATCCTCTACCTGATCTTTATTGCGATCACAGAAGGGTTGGCACACTACGGGATGGACCTGATGTTCCACTAACCGGCAGCTTTCTAGATGGGTGAGCGCCATTCCACTCCGCGCCGACCCCTGCGCCGCTTTTTTTTGGTTGTTGCCCTTCCGGGCCTGCCCCTGCTTTTACTCCTGTTGTTGGGAAAGGGCATGCGCCACGAATTCAGCGACCTCGATTACTTCGACCACAACGGCAACAGAATCACAACGGCACAAGACGCGCGTCGCTTGCCTCAATTCAGCCTGTTGGACCAATGGGGCAAGTCTGTCAACCGCTCATCCTTAGAAGGGACATTTTGGTTGGTGGCGGCCATGACCACCGATACTACAACATCTCCTCAGCTGGCCGCTTTCACACAACAGCTGCTTTGGGCCAACTGGCGTTATAGAGATGAGCCTGATGTGGGGCTTCTGTGTTTGACCCTCGACGCTGTCCACGACACCCCAAAACGGCTGCAGGATTATGTTGAGCAAAACGAGCGCTACAACCGGTTCCCCGACAAATGGCGTTTTCTCACCGGCGATCAAAAGGCCATTGACCGCATCATCAGCGAAGGCTTGGGCATACCGCGAGACCCCGCCGATCCATTTAACGTTGCGACGCTCCTTTTGATCGACGACAAGGGGTATGTCCGACAGAAATACCTGGCATCGAGCGAACACGAAATCGGCGATGCTGTAGAAGACATTGCCCTGCTCAAAAAGCGCAAAAAAGAACGGGAGAAGCGGGAGCGAGATTGGGCTGCAGCTCCTCCACTCCCCTTTCTGGGCCCGAAGCTTGGAGAAGCACCATTTACCGTTCCAAAATTTTCCCTCACCGACCAAGACAGCGCCGAATTCAGCCACCGGGACCTAGAAGGAAAAGTGAGGTTGGTCGATGCTTTCTTCACGTCTTGTCCCACCATCTGTCCGGTGATCAGCTCTCAACTTGCACGGGTGCACGATCAACTCTGGGCGGCGGGGTTGCAAGACGATGTGCGCATCATCAGCCATACGGTAGACCCCCAAAACGACACGCCAGAGCGGATGAAGGCATACAGCGAGCGTCTTGGAGCCGATGCAGCCGTATGGAAGTTCCTCACGGGCCCGGAAGAAGACCTGTACCCATTGCTGCAAGAAGGTTATTTGCTGACCGCCCTGGCAAGCGACACTGCGGCCGGGGGCTTCTTCCACAGCGACCAAGTCGTCCTTGTGGATTCAGAGGGACACCTGCGGGGGTCTTATGACGGGACGAGAACTTCGGAGGTAGACCAAATGTTGAATGACGTGATGCAAGTGCTCGCCCAGCAAAAGGCTTCCACAGCCGCACAAATTCAACCATGACCCGCCAAGCCCCTCCAACACGTGCCGTCCAGAGGTTTGTTTGGACCTTGTCCATCGCCGTACCCCTCTTGGTCACGGGCCTCTACCTCATTCCTCCCGCAGAGGGACTCTCCGAAGAAACGCTGCGACAGGTATACTGGCTGCCCAGACTCAACGCCCTGCTCAACGGCACTGCATTCTGTTGCCTCGCGGCCTCTTTGATGGCGATTCGCCGAGGAAATGTAGCGCGCCACAAAGTGCTCAATACCGCAGCCCTATCGCTGTCTGCGCTCTTTCTCCTGAGTTATGTTGCGTTTCACTTGCTCACCGAGTCCACTAAATTTGGTGGCGAAGGAGCCATCCGCACCGTCTATTTCGTCATCCTCATCAGCCACATCTTCTTCTCAGCGGTCATCGTACCCCTGGCTCTGTTTAGTTACGCGCGCGGCCTCGCAGGGGACATTGAGCGCCACCGCCGCATTGCCAAAATCACGATGCCCCTGTGGTTGTATGTCACTGCAACAGGTGTCATCGTCTTTTGGATGATCTCCCCTTATTACCCCTATTGATGCGCCGGCGCTCGCCACTGCTCGTTCTTTTGGTTTTGCTGGCACTGGCAGATGTGGCCTTGGGACAATGTGTGATGTGCAAAGCCGTGGCCGAGGACAGCGCTGCTCAAGGTGCAGTGGGCCGCGGAATCAACCAAGGCATCCTGTACATCATGGCCGTGCCATATGTGCTCCTCGGGTTTTTTGGATATTTCGTCTACAAAAATAGGAGTTTGGTAGAATAATGTGTAAATTACAGACATGCTTAACCAGCTTGTCAAAAGAGTCCAATGGCCAGAATTCGCCCTCGCCTTGCTCGCCCTGTCCGTCCTTCTTCTTTGGGCTCTGCCATCCTCGGCACAGTTCCACGCTGAAAGGGCCATCGATCCCAACGAAACCGTACTGGAATATGGCAGCTACCGGCTGTCGGTCGCATCGAATGGAAATCCCGACGCCTGCGACGTTGTCCTCTTTGGTTACCACAGCCGCCGTCCAGGCAGGTGGACAGACATCAGAGACACGGTACTCCGGATTGTGCCGCACCGCCGCCATACTTTGATTGGCAACAAGTCCGGTTGCATGTTTCATGCTGAGACCTTCTTTCCCGATTTGCTTCGAGAGCCCAACATCAAAGTCAACCTCAGGCCCATTGAAGTGGGACAACGCACCGACATCCTCGGCATCCATTTCATTGGCAACCAAAGCCGACTCCACCCCAAATCCTTGGGCGTGGCTGAGGAACTCCTCAAATGGATGGAAGAAAACCCCACCGTCAGCTTGGACATCATCGGACACGTCAACGGTGCCGATGGACGCAAATCGCGCAGCTTCTATCGCAAAGCCAGCATACAACGCGCCGCCGTCATGATCGACTGGCTGGTGGACCATGGCATCGCCTCCTCAAGGCTGACCGCCAAGGCCGGCGGAGCTGATGGATTGCTGTTCCCCGACCCCATTTATGCTTGGCAACACGAAGCCAACCGCAGGGTCGAAATCGAGGTCACCCAATACTGACCTCTACCACCTCGTGCGCACCATGCGCACAAGACGTACTTTCGCAGGGAAATGCCCACAGCACCCTGCTTTTCCGCGATGACGGCCTCCACGAGTCCCCTTCGTTTCACCACCGCCCTCTTCTTAGCGCTCGCCGCCTTGTACAGCCCGGCCCAGACGTCAAACTGGACCTTGGACCGCGCCGTCTCCCATGCCCAACAGAACAACCTGCTGGTGCAGCAAGGGGCCATCGGCCTTGAATTGAACGACGTCGATGTCGATGAAGCCAAAGCCGCTTTCCTCCCTTCCTTGAACGGCAGTGCATCCCACGGTTACAATTGGGGACAGACCATTGACCCCTTCACCAACCAGTTTGCAACATCCCGCATTCGGTCCAACAGTGTGGGCATTGGCACCGGACTTACGCTCTACAACGGCATGTCCAACCACCTCCGGCTAGACCAAGCTGAGGAGCGCCGCATTGCAGCTGAGTTTGACCTCGATAAAACCCGCAACGACATCGCACTTCAAGTCGCGAGCGCCTTTCTCTCGTTGATGTTTGCGGAAGACGCTTTGGAAATTGCCGACCTCAACGTCCAAACCACGGAAACCCAGGTGGGCCGTATCCGCGCTTTTGTAGACGCCGGCGCCGCTCCCGAATCAGACTTGCTCGACCTGCAAGCGCAACTTGCATCGGACCAAAGTGCGCGCATTTCATCCGAAGGTGAAGTCGCTTTGGCCAAGCTTCAATTGGCACAAGCCATGCGGCTCAGCCCATCAGATGCCGAGAACCTCAGCATCGTTCGGCCAGATTTGAGCAACGTGGGCGCCATGCCCGCCTTGCCTGCCATCGACAACATCCTCCAAACCGCACTCACGAATTTCCCCGAAGTCAAAGCGGGGGAGTCCCGGGTTCGCCAGCAAAACATCAATGAGGACCTGGCCAAGACGGTGGGTTTGCCGCGACTGAGCACCAGCTGGAGCTATGGGTCTGGATTTTCAGGAGCTGCACAAGAACCCATTGGCGACCCCACTTTAGAAGTGTTTACCATAGGCATCACAGAGACTTCATTGGAGCCCGTTGTTTCGAGCGCATTGTCATACAATGAGTTCCGCACCCGGCCCTTTTCCGATCAGATCACCCAAAACGTCAACCAAAGCCTGTTCTTCAGCCTGTCGGTCCCCATTTTCAACGGTTGGGCCGTCCGCAATGGCATCCGCCGGAGCCAAGTTGGCATCCAACAAGCCCAACTGCAACTCGAACAAGTCCAGCAGGGACTGCAGCAGTCTGTAGAGCGTGCCCACCGCGATGCGCGCAACGCCATCGAAACCCTCGCCGCAGCAGAACGGGCAGAGTCTGCAGCCAAGCTCGCCTTTGACAATGCACAGCTTCGGTTCGAACAGGGGGCCTCAACCCAGGTGGAATACACCCAGGCGCGCAACCGGTATGATTCGGCACGGCTCACGGCCTTGCGCTCCAGATACGACTTGGTGTTCCGCATCGCCATTCTCGACTTCTATGCGGGTAGGGGCTTGCGCTTTGATATTTTCTAAAGGATGAAGAAACGCAGGTACTACATCCTCGGCGGAGTGATCCTCTTGATGATCTTGCTCGCCACCGTCTTTGGTGGAGGGCCAGAAATGCCCACGGTCAACACCGACACCATCGGTCGACACCGCATTGTTGAAACGGTCATCGCCTCAGGCCGCATTCAGCCCGAAGTCGAGGTCAAAGTGTCTGCGGAAGTCAGCGGCCAACTCATAGAGCTTCCCGTAAGAGAAGGCGACCGCGTAGCCACAGGAGATTTGCTCGCGCGCATCAATCCCGACATCTACGAAAGCCGCTTGAGTCAAGCCAAGGCAGCCTTGGACAATGCCCGAGCCAACTCCGCCACTTCAGAGGCCCGCTTGACCCAATCTCGGGCCGCCTATGCGGCCGCCGAACTCGCCTACAGCCGGAACCAAGACCTGCACGAAAAAGGCGTTTTAAGCCAAGCCGATTTCGAGCAAGCTGAGGTGAGTTTCCGGAGTGCAGAAGCGGACCTCGAAGCGTCACAGCAAGGCGTGCGCTCCGCAGGGTTTACAATCAGAAGTGCCGAAGCAACCGTCAACGAGGCGGAAGACAACTTGCGAAGAACCGTCTTGCGGGCAACGCAAGCCGGCACCGTCACCGCCCTGGTCAAAGAAGAAGGGGAAGGCGTCCAAGGCATTGGCTCCTTCCAAGGCGAAGTCATCATGAAGATCTCGGAACTGGGCGCCATGGAAGTGGACGTCGAAGTCAATGAGTCGGACATTGTGAAGGTCTCCTTGGGCGATACTGCGCGCATCGAAGTGGACGCCTACACAGAGCGCAACTTCTATGGAATGGTCACTGAAATAGGCAATACCGCGCTCAATGCGGCCGGCTCAGCCCGACTCAGCCTAGAGAGTGTGACCAACTTCAGCGTCAAAATCCGCATCCTCCCCGAAAGCTATGCAACGCTCGGCAGCAGCCGGGACAGCAGCTGGACGCCTTTCCGCCCTGGCATGTCCGCTACCGTAGAAATCGAAACCGAAGTCAAGAACAACATCCTCGCGGTGCCCATCAAAGCGGTCACCACAAGGGCCGACACCGCTGCAAAAGCAGGCGCTCCGTCCTCGCTCTGCGTGTTCCTGTTGGAGGAAGGCAAGGCCGTGCAGCACAACATTTCTACGGGCATCCAAGACAACAACGTCATTGAGCTTCTCACAGACCTGCCCGAAGGCGCGACCGTCATTACAGGGCCCTATGATTTGCTGAGCCGAAAGCTAGAAGATGGCGATGGCGTCCAAGCCAAAGAGACGGCGTCCACCGGGGCTTCAGAAAGCGGAATTTCCATCTCTTTGTCTGCCCAGTAACCCGATGATTCTTTTGCTCGAGACCTCCACGCTGAATTGCTCCGTGGCCCTTGGTCAACGAGACGGAACGCCCATTGGCACGCGGGAGGTTTCCGATGGCCAATACCTGCACGCCGAAAAACTGCACGTCCTCATCGACGAATTGCTGCGCGCAGAAGGGATGACACCCAAAGACCTCTCCGCCATAGCTGTGGGAAAAGGCCCAGGATCGTTCACGGGTCTGCGCATAGGAGCCTCTGCCGCCAAAGGCATGTGCACGGCTTTGGGGCTGCCCCTGCTCGCTCCATGCCCATTGAAAGGGCTTCAGCGGCAGGGTGGACTCCAATACCCACACTTGGCGTCACAGCCATCGCGCATTGTTCCAGCCATCGATGCACGGCGCCTGGAGATCTACACCTTCGACCAAGAAGGCCAACCGGTAGCCAGCATCGTCGACGGCACATTCAGGACCGACATTGAAACTGGGCCTGCCTTGCTCGTGGGGGATGGTGCCGAAAAGTGCAGGGAAGTCCTCGGCAACCATGGCGCTGAATGGCATTTCTTGCAGACTTTGCCAACGGCTGCAGACCTGCTGCCCGAGGCGGCATCCCAACTTGCATTGGGCCACACCGAGAACGTCGGAGACTTTGAGCCCTTCTACCTCAAAGACTTTGTCCCCGGAAAGCCCAAAGACCCCCTCGGACTGCGTTCTAAAACCTCCTGAAGTATGCGTAAACTCTGGACCATTCTCTTGTTGGCTTGTCTGCCCTTTAGCGGCTGTCGCGATACCCCTGGGGTCATCCCGTTTGTAGACGTCAACATCGACCTCAACCTCTCCCTTCCGGCATACAACAGCTTGAATTTCCCTGGAAATTGGCTCTACATATCCGGTGGAAGCAGGGGGCTCATCGTTTACCGCTACACCTTGGATGAGTTTGTAGTTCTGGACCGACACGCCACCTTCGACGTTGGCGCAGGATGCCAATGCACGCTTTCCGAAGACGGATACACCATACTGGACCCGTGCAGCGACTCCCAGTGGTACATCTTTGACGGATCCATCATCCAAGGCCCGACCACTGCGCCCTTAGAACGGTACACCACAACGTGGATCCCTCCGGTCCTTTCCATCCAAAATTGACCCCACGAAAAAGCCCCGGCAAGACCGGGGCTTTTCGATGTAAAGGTTTCCCTACGAATCAGTAGCGGTATGCATCTGACTTGAACGGTCCATGCTGAGGCACACCGATGTAGTCGGCCTGCTCCTTGCTCATGACTTCCAGGTCCACTCCGATTTTCTCGAGGTGCAAACGGGCCACTTCCTCGTCGAGGTGCTTCGGCAAGGTGTACACCTTGTTCTCGTAGTTGGCCGCATTCTTCCAGAGCTCGATTTGAGCGATGGTCTGGTTTGTGAAGCTGGCACTCATCACGAAAGAAGGGTGGCCTGTGGCACAACCGAGGTTCACCAGACGGCCTTCGGCCAACAGGATGATGTCCTTGCCGTCGATGGTGTACTTGTCTACCTGAGGCTTGATGTTGTCATGGCTGGAACCGAAGTTCTCTTTGAGCCACGCCACGTCAATCTCATTGTCAAAGTGCCCGATGTTGCAGACGATGGCCTTGTCCTTCATGACGCGGAAGTGCTCTCCGGTCACAATGTCCTTGTTGCCTGTCGCGGTCACAACGATGTCGGACTCCGCACAGGCGTCGACAAACTTCTTGACCTCGTATCCCTCCATGGCTGCTTGCAAAGCGCAGATGGGGTCGACTTCACTCACGATCACGCGGCAACCTGCCTGGCGAAGGCTCTCAGCAGATCCCTTGCCCACATCACCGAAACCGGCAACGCAAGCAACTTTACCCGCCATCATGATATCCGTAGCACGGCGAATGGCATCTACACAAGATTCACGGCAACCGTACTTGTTGTCGAATTTGCTCTTGGTCACGCTGTCGTTGACATTGATCGCAGGCATGGGCAACGTGCCATTCCTCTCGCGGTCATAGAGGCGCAACACACCCGTGGTGGTCTCCTCAGAAATGCCCTTGATGCCTCCAGCGAGCTCAGGGTGCTGATCCAAAATGACATTGGTGAGGTCACCCCCGTCGTCCAAAATCATGTTGAGCGGCTGACGGTCCTCTCCAAAGAAGAGGGTCTGCTCAATGCACCACTCGTATTCCTCCTCGGTCATGCCTTTCCAGGCATAAACAGGAATTCCTGCAGCAGCGATGGCAGCCGCAGCATGGTCTTGGGTAGAGAAGATGTTGCAGCTGGACCACGTCACGTCTGCGCCGAGCTCCACGAGGGTCTCGATCAAAACAGCGGTTTGAATGGTCATGTGCAGACAACCGGCCACGCGGGCTCCGGCCAAAGGCTTCTCATTGCGGTAGCGATCGCGCAAGGCCATCAAGCCTGGCATTTCAGCTTCCGCAAGCTGGATTTCCTTTCGGCCCCACTCGGCCAAATTGATGTCCTTAACCTTGTAAGGCAATGCGGTAGTAGTGTTGGAGACGCTCATGCGTTCTTTTTGATATTTGGTGCAAAGATAGCCGCCACGTAACAGGCTGAAAAACAGGATTAACACCGGTTTGTCATCGTGTCAACCCGACTTTTCTATGCCCGATAAACCCATATCCATGACCCTTGCAACCCAAGCCGCGCTTATTGGAGAACCTTGCAACGGGCCACTTTCGGAGCAACGCGCGACTCTGGACGCCCTTTTGCGCCGGTCAGAATGGCCAAAACCGTCGCGGCTGCCCAATGGCAAACCAATTTTTGATGACGCCCACTGCAGTTTCTCCCACGGGGGAGGATGGGTGTTTGCAGCACAATCTGCCCTTCCCATTGGCATCGATGTAGAAGCCGCTGCACCCAGACTGCAGAACGCTCGGCGCCGCTATGTGGGGCCAGCAGACCGACCTGTACTTGAGGCGTTCGGCGACAATCTTGACACATTGTGCAAGCTGTGGACCGCCAAGGAAGCCGCCTTTAAGGTGTTCGGTAGCGGACTTGACTTCTTGACCGGACTGGAATGGAGGTCTGTATCGCCTGATTCGGCGCGCGCCCTGGCCACAACCCAGGGGGTAATGTTGGACATCTCATGGCAACAACTCACGGATCCCAAAGCTTGGATCGCCGTCGCGATACAACATCCACCCGTCTAAAAACAGGCCAAATAAAAAGGACGCCCATGGGGCGCCCTGTCAATGTCTAAGAGTTCGAATCCTTAACGCTCGATGCCTTTGTGGCGGCGCTCATCGGATACTGACAACTTCTTACGGCCCTTGCGGCGGCGTGCTGAAAGAACAGCGCGACCAGCGGCCGAGGACATGCGCTCACGGAAGCCATGCTTGTTGCGACGCTTGCGAACGGA
>CBFHUP010000046.1:0-22265 GCA_965659115.1 uncultured Flavobacteriales bacterium
GGAGGCCGCGTTGCCAATCAGATGAACACGGAGGCGCGGGCCACAGTAGAGCGCTACATCGGACCAGATGGCGATGGTTCTACGAACTTTGGCTACACGATGTTTGGCACCTCGATATCGGGTGCTACGGTGAGCGACTTCAACGACGTTTCTGACTTTTATTCTGCGGGGTGGCCAGGATCTGCATACCCGAATGCGACGTCTACAATCACATTTTGGAACGAGTCGACGGGGGCGATTGAGTATGCGTCATCTGCGTCCACGAGTCTGACAGACCGCGGATGTTGGGTGTTGTTGTACGGCTCTCAATCTCCGACGATGAAGACGGAAGGGGTATTGAACGATCACCAGTTGGGTGGATCAAACAAGGTGTTCAGCGTGACGCGTCAGGGCCCTGTTTCTGCTTCGGCGGGTTGGAACATGGTGTACAACCCCTACCAGGCGCGCTTGGATTGGGACGCGGTGATCGATGGAAACAGCAACAGCGCGGTGATCGAGGACCAGTTCTTGATTTTCGACACCCAAGACCGCCGCTTCCGCCGTTATGGCAAGACCAACTCTGACGTACAATGGTCAAACGATACTGAGGCAGGGGAGGACTCCATTGCGATGCAGTACGTGAATCCAGGCCAGGCTTTCTGGGTCCGTGTGAAGAGCGGCGTGAGTTCGGGTTCTGTGACCTTGGATCCTTCGATGATCGACAACGACGGCTCGGCGGTGGAGTTTATCCGCAGTGCCAGTGAAGGCAGCTACGAGGTGTTGGTAGAGGTGGAAAATGACAATGGTGCCTCTCGGATGTTGTTGCGCTTTGGTGCCGATGGCAGCGCCGTTGAATACCGCGAGGGTGACATGAGTTACTTGAGTTCTTCCACTCAGTTGGGAGAGTCTGCGGTGGTGGTAGGCGACCAGAAGTATGTGGCCAAGCACCTTCCCTTGGAGGCGTTTGATGGAGAGCTGTTGGTGAAATCACGGGCCAACATGTCATCTGTGCTGAGGGTAATCGAGGTGCTGGGCGTGCCCAATGTATGTGCGCACATCGAAGACCACGAGACGGGAGAGGTGATGGTACTGGAGGAGGGCGCTGAGTTGGCGTTCACGTTGCCCTCGACCCAAGCTGAGGCTGGACGATTCACATTGCACTCGGTTCCCTTCGGTACTGTGGAGGGCCGTTCGCCAGACTGTCCAAACAGCGAGGCGGGTGTGATTGTGGTGGAGTTGGGCGAAGCTGTGGCCGATGTCACGGTGACCGATTATGAGACGATGGAATTGGCGGCGACGCTGTTCCAGGAGACAGGGACGGTGGAGATTCCAATGGGTCCAGGCGAGTATGCGATCATGGTCGATGCCTATGAGGGCACCTCGCTGTGCCGCGGTGGCCGCCGTCAGGTGTCGATTGCTCCTGGGGAACAGCCAGAGTTGCTGGGATTGGAACCGATGCCATCGGACTGCAACGAGGGGATGGCTTCTTTGGCCTTTGAACTTTACGGCAGTGGCGACTATGGCACCACGCTGATGCAAGGCAGCACCGAGGTGTGGTCGGATATCCTTCAGGCCGGTGAGCATGTGTTGGAGGAGATTGCTCCAGGAGATTACATCCTATTGGTGCAGCACAACTGCTTGGAGACCTACGAGTTCATCTCCCTGATGGATGATCAAGAGGCTTCAGTCGATGTGCAGTACAACAGTTTTGTGGAGGCAGAGGCCAATGGCGGCGCATGGTTGGAGGCTTCTTGCCCCAGTTGTGAAACGGGCGATGGCTATGGCTACACTTGGTTCTTGGGAGGAGAGGAAGTGGGATCGGATGCCCCTCTGGCTGTTCGCGTGGAACAAGTGGGAACCTACAGTTTGGAGTTGGAGACTTATGGCTGGAGTTGCAGTGCCAGTGCGTCATTTGAAATGACCGTGGGCAAATACCTGGAAGACCAGAATTCAGAGCTGGAGTGGCTGGGCGTTCACGGAGGCCAACTTGGCGTTCGATTCCCCGAGTTATGGACGGGAGCTGGGTTCAGTTGGTTTGACGCCGCTGGCCGTCTCGTTGATTCGGGACCAGTATCAGGCGCTTTGGGAGAAGTATTCATTGAAGTACCCGATGCCTCCGGTTGGGTGGTGTTGGAAATAGTATCTGCTGAAGGCCGAACCGACCGTTGGGCCGGGGTCTTGGAGTGATTGAAAGGCCTTTTGTCAGATGTAAAGGAGGGGGCTTGGCCCCCTTTTTTTTTGATAAAGTTTTTAAGGTAGGGGTGATTTACTTGGGTGAATGAGTATGTTTCATCGACCAATCTAGGAATTCTACCTACGAATGCATATATTTGTAGACGAATTCACTTTTTCAAAAGATGAAAGCCTCCTCTCTATTGCTTGCCTTCGTGCTGCTCCCGTTCTCTTGGACGCATGCCCAAGTCACTTTGTTTTCTGAATCATTTTCAGACAACTCAGGGATCTTGGAAACCCAAAACGTCTTTGAATCAGGTGCTGCCGACCGTCCGTTCTGGGGCGTCAGTGGCCCAACACCGCCCAACAACGCCTCCGGGAAATTGGTTTGGGCCAATGCCGAAGTCACGTGCTCATGGGCGTCTCAAACAGTCAATGTTGCAGGTTATTCTTCGCTCAACCTCAATGTAGAAATGTCAGAAGCGGGGTCTTTCTCCGGTACTGACGAAGTCTACATCTATGTATACGAAGACGGTGTTGAGCGGTTGATTTCTTCTCAATTGGGCAACGATTTTGAATCATTGTCGATCAGCAATGCATCCTGTACCGCATCTACCAGTCTCCAAGTGGTCATCATGGTCCGAAATCAGGGATATGTTGACGCTGTGTACTTGGACGAGGTTTCGATCACCGGAACCAGCGCTTACACGGACATTGACATGGACGGGGTAGACGATGCCAGCGACACTTGCATCGACCTCGATGCCGATGGCACCTGTGATGATGTTGATGCTGAAATCATGCTGATGGACGAGGACTTTTCCTCCTACAGCGTGGGTACAGGCTTGGGCTCTTACAATTCAACCGATACCGATAACGACGCAGGTGAGGCTACAGTCGCGGGTTTGATCGGTGCCGGTGAAGCAGGTTGGGTGTTGTTGGGTGAGGAGCAAAAAGGAATCATTACTGTTCGTGCCGATGGGGGCTCACAGTATTTGGCCTTGAGCCGAACAGGCCAGGGAACAACGGACACCACAACGGTGACCATGATGACCCGTTCATTTGATGTGGCCAATGTCACAGCAACCAAAGTGCGTTTGATTGGAAGTGAGACGACAGACTTTGAGGAGGACGACGTTACAGGAGGTTTTGTTTTCTATTTGCTGGAGGACGGTGTCGAACGTGAGGTTCTTCATGTCCACGGTGAGTTCACTTCTTTTGATGAAGTCATAGCGACCAATGCCAAAACATCTTTGGCGATTGTGGTCAAGGGGTATGCCATGTGGCAATCCAGCCTGAGGTTGGAACAGATGTCTGTTTATGGTGCTTACTGCCAGACGGGCAAGGACGTCAACGGCGATTGTCGTGACATTGGTTGTATGGACGAACGCGCCTGTTCCTACAGCGCTTTGGCCATCACCCAAGACGTCTCACAGTGCAAATACATTGGAGACGCTTGTGACGACGGAGACGCCTCTAATTTTTCAGACCGTTATGAGAATGCAGGCGACGGCACATGCACCTGTGAGGGGTTTGCCTTGCAGGCGGTCTACTTAGAAAACTTTGCCTCCAATGGAGAAGCGCAAGGTGGATTGGACTACGGTTATGATGGTTCACTGGACCTGGACAGCGATGGCGTTCAAAATGAGGACAATGCTGCCCTCGAAACAGAATGGACATTTGACTTTGAAAATGCCAGCATCGGAACGGGCTCGGCATTGAATCCTTCGCCCATTTATTTTGCCACAAAGGAGCTGTCCTCGGATACCATCATGAGGGCTTTCAATACCAATGGTGATTACATGCGGTGGTCTACCCGTACCATTGATGTGTCCGACTTTGACAGCTTGTATGTGACCGGTGAGTTGATGGGCCTTGGAGGTCAGGCTGCTTCGGATTACGCGCAGATGGGATGGGTGGATGGTTCCACTTTACAGTCGCCTCTGCTGGCCGAAATCACGGGTGTCTCAAGCGCCACTGTTTCGGTCAACGAGAAGATCAGTGTGGCTTCTGGCTCATTGAGCATTCAAATTGAGGTGGAAAACAACACCTCCGGAACCCATACCGTGGCATCCCATGCTTTTGACGAGGTAGGAGTTTTCGGTTTGAAGCGCGGTTGCACCGATGCTGACGCTAGCAACTACGATCCGTCGCCCTCTGACGGCCTCGTGGCTTCGAGTGACGATGGTTCCTGTGAGTATGACTGGGATACGGTGTACAGCCGCAAAGATGGAGAGCTGAACGGCACCATTTGGGCCGGAAAGCCGTGCAGTGAGGCCGGCTACACCTGTAATGCCTCATCTGTTTACATCGACATTCATTCGGTGACTGAAAACGGAACGCGCCATGCTGTCATTTCGGCAAACACCAAAGTCACGGTGCCTGCGGGAAGCTATACCCTTGGGGGATTGACCTTGGAATCTGGCTCAGAACTGGTGATTCCAGATGGGTTGACACTGACTGTAGATGGCGATGTCCTTCACAAGGGAGGAACGGTCTCTGGCACGGGACGTCTGATTGTCAAGGGGGAAATGAGCATGGACTCAGGTGTTTCCGATTTAGAGCTTCATGACTTCACTGTTGGTGCAGGAGGCCAGTTGGCTCTGAATGCGGGCGCTGTGCTTCGGGTCAAAGGTGATTTGACCATGGATGATGGCAGCCTGATTTCAGGTAAAATAGAGCTTACCGGGACCTCCCCTCAGACGGTGACCGGACTCGATGTGAGTTTCGATACGTTGCGTATTGCAAGTGCTGGTGTCACTTTCGCTGCGGATGCCCGGGTGACGGGAGTATTGGACATCGACCAGGGGGTGGTAGAAATGGACGGCAATGTCTTGACTTTCTCATCGGATGCGTCTGGAACAGGCATGCTCGACATGATCGCCACCGGTGCCAGCTTGGAGGACAACAGCTCCGGCTCCCAAGAAGCGGCAAAAGCCATTGTCAAACGCTTCATTGCTCCAGATGGAGACGGCGTCACCAACCTTGGATACACCCTTTTTGGAAGTCCCCTGAAAGGGGCCACCATGGCTGACTTTGGTTCGGCTACGGACTTTTATTTCTCTGGTGTAGCGGGTTCCGACTATCCCAGCTCTACTTCTACCGTTCAATTCTGGAGCGAAAAGAAGGGAGGCATCGTGTACCCCACCTTACCAACTACGCCCTTGGACACTTTGGGAGGAGCTTGGTTGGTGATTTACGGTTCTCAAACGCCGACATTGCACAGCACGGGGACTCTCCGCAATCACTCTACAGGTGGTGTGGTGAGCCTTCCAGTGACCCGGACGCCATCGAGCATCTATGATGGCTGGAACCTTGTTTACAACCCCTACCAAGCCAAAATCGACTGGGACGAGATCGCTGATTATGGTTCAAATGGCACATTGGTTGAGGACCAGTATTTGATCTTCGATACCCAAGAAAGGGTGTTCAAGAAGTACTCAGAGTCTACTCCCGAATTGAATTCTGCCCCCAAGTATATCATGCCCGGCCAAGGCTTTTGGGTCAAGATGAACCATCAAACAGATACAACGGGTACGTTGACCATCCCCAGCGCAGCCATTGAAGTGGGTGGGGGCAGTGAGGCGTTTATTCGCAGTGAAAACTTGGGTGACTTTGAGGCCCAGTGCGTTTTGGAGTTAGAGAACGAGTTCGGCTCAGGAGTGGTCGTCCTCAGGATTGGAGATCAAGGAGCTTTGGAATATGTTCCTGCCCATGACCTCAGTTTCAGGTCGGGATCGGGATCTTACCCTGGTAAAATTGCTGTGCAATCAGGAGATAGGCGTTACAGCGCCAAGGCCATGCCTCGCAATGCTGCCATGGATCTGTATGTCAAATCCAAAGCCAATGTGGCAACGACCATGCGTGTGGTTGGTTTTACAGAAGGTGCCGAGGTGTGTCTTACCGTCACGGATACAGAGACTGGAGAGATCATCGTGTCCCGTGTGGGCGATGAGATGACGTTTACGCTGCCTTCTCACGAAGCTGCAGAGGGTCGCTTTGTGGTGGAAGTGGTACCGACTGCCGCTGTGGCTGCCCGTCCTCCGAGTTGCCCCGAGTTGAACAACGGCCGTGTTCAAGTTTCCTTGGGTGAAGAGCCTGCGAATGTCCTCTTGACAGATGGAGGAGACAATGTGCTCGATCAAATCATTGGGGCAACCGGTTCTGCGGCATTTGAAGACCTGGCACCTGGTGATTACGGTCTGGTCGTTGCTGGACCTGGAATGCAATGTGGCAGTGAGCGCCGAAGCTTTACAGTGACGCCGGGCGAGCAGCCCGAATTGTTGGGCCTTGACTGGGAAGTCCCCGCGTGCAATGAAGGAGAAGTTTCGCTTGATTTCGAGTTGTACGGAAATGGTGATTTTGTTTCTTCACTGCGCTTGGGCAATGAAGCGGTCTGGTCCAATGTCGAGGAAGGCGGAGAGGTTTCCCTGAGCGGATTGGAGCCAGGCACTTACGCCCTCGAAGTTGAACACTTGTGCTTGGAGGAGACGGTGGTACTCGACTTGTATGACCCTTCTGCAGTTGAGGCAGATGCCGAATATGATGCAATGGTGATCATGGACCCTGTTGGTGGAACTGCGCTCGAAGCCCTTTCCACATGCTACGGTGAGGAAACCTACCGGTGGGTGGTCAACGGCGAAGTTGTGGGGATGGATGAACCTTTGTTCTTCCCGGTAAACAATGTCGGCGGCCATGTGGTCGAGCTCGAAGCATGGAATGGCGCTTGTGCCGATATCGTTGAATTGCCATTCTTGGTGGTCAATTGGAATGAAGCCCGTGTCTTGGATGCTCCGGTCACTGTGCGCGAGGACGCCACCCATTGGACATTGGTCTTTGGACGTGACTTGGGTGCGACCCAGCTGCGTATGATGGATGCTGCCGGTCGTGTGGTGTGGTCAGGCCAGGTTCAGGCTGAGGAGGGCTATGTCTACCGCATTGCCCGCCCAGATGCAGCAGGCACTTACTTGATGCAAGTCGTTAGTGATGGAGGTCAGTGGGGCCTCCCGCTTCTCAACGCCGGTTTTTAAAACGCTGAACTTCCATGACGGAAGTTGGCCCGGGCTGTTCTGACACATTGTTGTGGCCGGGCAGCCCGGCTTGCGTTGAGCCGTTGTGGGCCTCCGGTCTCGGCTTTAAACGCGATCAGTTCGCCTGTATTTTGGTCCGGCCGGGCTCAGCGCATCCGTCGTCTGGGACGCATTCAAAACCATCAGGAATAAGAATTGGACAGCCGACCAGACACAACATGGTCGCTCCGGTGAGGTATGTATTGGTGAAATTCGCGCCATCCACAGTGGAGCCTGTGAGGTCCGCTCCTCCAAGAAACGCATAGGTCAGATCGGCATTGCTCAGATTTGCTCCCATCAAAGAAGCTTGGTACAAATCGGTATTGCTCAAGTTTGTATTGCTCAGGTTGCTCCCATTCAAGCTGGCCAGATACAAGTCGGAATTTGACATGTTGATGCCACTGAGATCGGCGCCCGTGAAATCAGCATAAGACAGGTCGGAGTCTATAAATTCAGCTTGCGTCAAGTCCATACTGGAGAAGGACTTTTTCCAAGTCAAAGTGAGTACAGAGTCTGCAGTAATCGCCGAAGCCTCGAGGTCGGATACCTGATTTTGAAGTTCACCCACCAAGGCGATGAGTTCGGTCAGCACCGTTTCCAGTGGAATGCTGTCCACTGTAATTGATGCAGGTTGGAAGGTGTTGCCAAATGAAGACAGGGTCTCCAAAAGATCTCCCGCACCAATCAGGGTGTCGTTATTGCTGTCGGGGTTGAATGGATAGACGACCTGGGCCTGTGTAGATTCCAGCATGGCAATCAAGATGAACAGGAGGCAGGTTCGCATGAAACAAATGTAATTTCCTCCCGGGCTCCTCAGGAGGATAATTTGTAAGCGTAATCCTACAGGTCTTCAGACCAGTCTTTTGCAGTCTCTTAGATGCATTTGAAATGGTCGAACGGCTCGGAGCAGTCGTTGCAACGGTAGTGCGCCTTGCATGCGGTGGATCCGAACAGGCTGATGAGTTCTGTTTTTCCGCTCTTGCATTTGGGACATTGTACCGAGGGAGCTTCACCGTTCAAGGCCCTTTTATCCGTTGTTTTTCCCGGTGGGGCGATGCCGTATGCCTCCAATTTGGACTTGGCGCCGTCGGAAAGCCAGTCTGTTGTCCATGCTGGAGCGTAGACCAGTTCCACGTTTAACCCTTTGCCCTCGAGTGATGCCAGGGGTGTCAGTTGTGCACGAATGTCGTCGGCAATGGCATCCATGGCAGGGCATCCCATGTAGGTAGGCGTGATGTCGACTTGCACACATTCATAGCTGCACGTCACACTGCGCACGATGCCCATTTCGACGATGTTCAGAACCGGTATTTCCGGGTCGGGTACGCCTTGCAGCAAGCTGAGCCAATCGTCGGCAGAACGCATTACCACTTGGCGTCGGGGTAGGTTCTGGGCAACACTTGCATTTCTGCGAGCAAGAACGACAGCTGTTCTGTGTGACGACCCACACGTCCGCCGACCTGTTCTAGCGCTGCATCGGGCTGGCGCAATTGTGCCTCTTGTAGCGTTTCGGTCAAGGTCGCCTCCCATGCAGCCCTGAGTCCCGCTGGATCTACACCCCAGCCTTCGGATGCTGCTGTTGAGGAGGTTTCATCAGAATGAAAAAGGTCGCCGGCGAATGGGAGAAGCAGGTCGAGGCTCTCTTGAACCTTCGCGTGGCTTTCATCGGTTCCATCGCCCAGCCGAATCATCCAGGCCTGGCTGTGACGCAGATGGTAGGCGCTCTCCTTGGCACTCTTCTTTGCGATGGCGGAGATTTCGGCGTCATTGGATTGAGCGAGACCTGCATGCAAGGGCATGGCATAGGCGTCGAACAGAAACTGACGGACGATGGTGTCCCCAAAATGCCCATTGGGCCGTTCGCAAAGCAGTGCGTTCCGGAATTTGGATTGGTCCCGGTGAAAGGCCAGCGTGTCTTCATCGCGGCCATCGCCCTCGGCACGTCCGGCTAAGGTGAGCCAAGCCCGTGCTTGGCCGATTTGATCGAGTCCGATGTTGGTCAGAGCAATGTCCTCTTCGAGCACAGGGCCGTGTCCGGTCCAAAGTCCGAGCTGTTGGCCCAGAATGAGGGCATCGTCTCCAAGACGGAGGAGGTATTCAAAGCGCGCGTTCATGGGGCGCTCACATGTTTTTGACCTCGTCGGGAAGGTCGTAGAAAGTGGGGTGGCGGTACACTTTGTCGTCCGCGGGGTCAAAGAGGACGTCTTTTTCGTCCGGGGAGGATGCCGTGATCTCGGAGGCAGGGACCGCCCAGATACTCACGCCTTCCTGTCGCCGGGTGTAGACGTCTCTGGCGTTTTCGATGGCCATTTCAGCATCGGCAGCATGCAGGCTGCCCACGTGGCGGTGGGAGAGGCCTTGGCGGCTGCGAATGAAGATTTCCCAGAGGGGCCAGTGTTGCTTTTCCACGTCCTTGGATTTAGGCGGCTGCTGTGTTGGATGCGGCCTTGCGTGCTGCGCGTTTCTCGGCATGGGCACCCGCTGCTTCGCGGACCCAAGCGCCGTCGTCCCATGCTTTGTTCCGGGCGGCAAGGCGTTCTTTGTTGCAGGGGCCGTGACCTGCGATGACGCGGTTGAATTCGGCCCAATCGATGGGGCCGTGCTCATAATGTCCCGTCTCCTCGTTCCATTTCAGGTCGGCATCGGGGATGGTCAACCCGATGAGTTCTGCTTGTGGTACGGTGAGGTCGATGAATTTCTGTCTCAACTCATCGTTGGAAAACCGTTTGATGTTCCAAGCCATGGATTGGGCGCTGTTGGGACTGTTGTCGTCCGGAGGGCCAAACATCATAATCGATGGCCACCACCAGCGGTTGAGCGCGTCTTGCGCCATCGCTTTCTGGTCTTCTGTGCCTTGGGCCAGCGTCATCATGATTTGGAAGCCCTGACGTTGGTGGAAGCTTTCCTCCTTGCACACGCGCACCATGGCGCGGGCATAGGGGCCATAGCTGCATTTGCAGAGGGGCACTTGGTTCATGATCGCGGCTCCATCAACCAGCCATCCCACGGCACCCATATCGGCCCAGGTGAGGGTCGGGTAGTTGAAAATGCTGCTGTATTTGGCTTTTCCGCTGTGTAGATCTGCAATGGTGTCGTCGCGTTGGACCCCGAGCGTTTCACAGGCACTGTACAAATACAGGCCATGACCGGCTTCGTCCTGCACCTTGGCCATCAGGATGGCTTTGCGTTTTAGACTGGGCGCTCTGCTGATCCAGTTGCCCTCTGGCAACATGCCCACAATCTCTGAGTGGGCGTGCTGACTGATTTGGCGAATCAGCGTTTTGCGGTACGCGTCAGGCATCCAGTCCTTCGGCTCAATCTTTTTTTCAGAGGCCACATAAGCCTCGAATCGTTGCAACAGGTCCATTTCCATGCGCTTCAAAAATACATCGGGGAATGCGGAGAGAACCGATCAGGGGCATAATGGGTTCTCCATCCAATCACTTTCCTTCCGAGATTCGCATTTCATGTCTGACAGATTCAACAACCTCCAAGTTTCCGAAGTCCGCCGAGAAACCGCTGATTGCGTTTCCGTGGTGCTTGAAGTTCCAGAAGAGCTTCAGGGCGCGTACGCCTTTAAACAGGGACAATACCTCACGTTCGATCAGGAAATTAACGGTGAAGCTGTGCGCCGCAGCTACAGCATTTGTGCCGGAGTGGGCGAGGAGCTCCGAGTGGCGATCAAGCAAGTGCCCGACGGCAGGTTCAGCACTTGGGCCAATGAGAACCTGAAAGCAGGAGACTTTCTCAAGACGATGGTGCCAAATGGCCGCTTTTACACGGAATTGGATGCGGATCAATCCAAGCACTATGTCGCATTTGCGGCAGGATCTGGCATTACCCCGATTTTGTCGCACATCAAGACGGTGTTGGCGACAGAGGCGGGGAGCACGTTTACGCTGTTGTATACCAACAAGGACCAATCCAGCGTCATTTTTAAATCTGAGCTCGATGACCTGAAGGACCGCTACCTCGATCGGTTGCGATTGTTCCACTTCTTTACCCGTGAGCCGGTCGATGTTCCGTTGTATGCAGGACGCATGGATGCCGATAAAGTGGCGGCTGTTCAATCGGCTCTGCTGTCGGGGTCTGCTGCAAACGAGGTGTTCGTCTGTGGTCCAGAATCCATGATTCATGCAGTGCGCGAAGGCATGGCAGCGGCGGGGGTCGCCGAGGACCGCATCCACTTTGAGCTCTTCACGTCTCCTTCATCTCAGCCCGCTGCACCGGCTGCCACGACGGCTGCCGCCCCTGAGACTGCCCAGAGCCGCGACCAGGAAGTCTTTGTGGTCATCGATGGATCCACCCACAAACTCGATTTTGACGGCACCAAAACGATTTTGGATGCGGGCCTGGATGCAGGCATTGACTTGCCTTATAGTTGCTGTGGAGGTGTGTGTTGCACTTGTCGCGCACTGGTCACCGAGGGGGCTGGGGAGATGGAGGTCAACTACGCCTTGGAGCCAGGAGAAGTTGAACAAGGCTTTGTTTTGGCCTGCCAGACCAAGCCCAAATCAGGCAGTGCCCGATTTGTGCTGGATTTTGATCAACAATAAGCCGCACTTAGGCGCGCTCATCGAGTTCTATCCAACGCTCGGTTTTGGTTTCGATTTCGGAGGTGACATCTCCGAGGCGGGTCGAAAGCCGGCTCAGTTCTTCGTGGTCAATGGAAGCCGCAGACATGGCCGATTCCAGACTGGACTTTTCCGTTTCTAATGCGGCAATGACCTCTTCGAGTCCGTCATACTCGCGTTGTTCGTTGTAGCTGAGCCTCTTGCTGTAGTCCCCTTTCGGTGCTGCCGGTTGGTTGTCCGCGGCTTGTTTTGCTGCTGCTTTTGCTGCCGCGGCTTGCTCCATGGACGCGGCTTTTTCTTCCGCATCCGCTTTGATGCGGTATTGCGTATAGTTTCCTGGAAAGTCTCGGACGCCGCCTTCTCCGTCCAAAACGAAAACGTGGTCCACCAGCTTGTCCATGAAATAGCGGTCATGGCTCACCAAAAGCAGGCACCCGGGAAAGTCCAAAAGGAATTCTTCGAGGACGCCAAGGGTGAACACGTCAAGGTCGTTGGTGGGCTCGTCAAACACCAAGAAATTGGGGTTGCCCATGAGCACCCGCAGAAGGTGCAGTCTTTTGCGCTCCCCGCCGCTCAGTTTGTGGATGAAATCGTGGTGGCGGTGACGTGGAAACAAGAACCGTTCAAGCAGCTGTGCAGCCGATAGTTTTTGGCCCTTTTTGAGGGGCATGTACTCGGCAATCTCATAAAGGGCTTCGATCACCTTCATCCCTTCATCGAAACTCGGGGGCTCTTGACTGAAGTGCCCAAACACCACCGTATCGCCAATAACGACTTTACCGCCATCGGGCTTGTCTTCTCCCGTCATCAGACGGATGAGGGTGCTCTTGCCAGCACCATTGTCTCCCACCAGGCCCACGCGCTCTCCGGGTTTAAAATGGTAGGTCCAGCCCTGCAGTATGATTTTTTCTCCGTAAGACCTTCGGACGCGGTGCATTTCCAAGATTTTCCCGCCCATTCGCGCAGGATCCAACTCCAAGTTGACTTCGTCTTCTTCGAGCCGCACCGAAGCTCGGGACTTGAGTCCTTTGAAGGCGTCTAGGCGAGACTTGCTCTTTCCCGTGCGCGCCTGAGGTGTGGCCCGCACCCATTCCAATTCTCGGCGCATGATGGAGCGCGCACGGTCCCTTTGGGCGTGCTCGTTGGAAGAGCGTTCTGTTTTCTTTTCCAAGAAGTAGCTCCAGTTGCCGGGATACTTGTGGAGGGTGAAGTTGTCGAGTTCTAATATGGTGTCGCACACGACTTCCAAAAAGAAGCGGTCGTGGGTGACCATGAGCAGGGTTGTTTTTGCGCGGGCCAGAAAATCTTCCAGCCATTCAATCATGCCCAGATCCAGGTGGTTGGTCGGCTCATCAAGGAGCAACAAATCCGGTTGCTCAATCAGGCACTTGGCCAGCGCAACCCGGCGCTTTTCGCCGCCACTGAGGCCGTCTACAAACCGGTCGGTATCGTGGAGTCCCAGTTTCCCGAGGATTTCCTTTGCCTGGGCCTCATAGCTCCAAGCGTCGGCCCGGTCCATGGCGTCGTATGCCGTCTGCAGGGCTTCGGCGTCTTCGCCTTGAGTGGCTTCCTCGTACTGACGGATGGCCCGCATGGCATCGTTGTCGGCCTGAAAAAGGTTGGCCAAAATCGTGCGGTCAAGGTCCAAGCCATGGTCCTGTGAAAGGTGCGCAATGCGCACGTTGCCGGCAAAGGTGACTGTCCCTGAATCGGGGCCTTCTATGTCCAACAACACCTTCATGAGGGTGCTTTTGCCGGTTCCGTTTCGGGCGACCAATGCGGCCTTCTGCCCGCGGTCTAATCCAAAATGGAGGTCCTCAAAAATCAGACGTTCGCCAAAACGCTTTGTCAACCCCTCTACCGAAAGCACATTACCGCCTGCCATGGCGCAAAAGTAGAGGGCGAAGCGGGCTAATTTGCGCCTATGAATCAAGAGCCGGTCAAAGACGTCGTTTGGAGGTGCAAAAGCTGGGCCGAATTGGGCCGCGAGGAGCTGTACGGTTTGCTCAGATTGCGCTCCGAAGTTTTTGTGGTAGAGCAAGACTGCGTCTACCAAGATTTGGACGACAAAGACAAAGACGCATTGCATGTTTGGATGGAGCAAGCCGGTGCTCCCGCTGATCAAGGGGGCCAAATATTGGCCACGACACGGTTGCTGCCTGTGGGGGTGTCATACAAACGTGAAGTGAGCATTGGCCGCGTTGTCACCGCCCAAAGCGTGCGACGTGGTGGTTGGGGAAGGGAATTGATGAAGCGGAGCCTCGATGAGGTGCATGCAGCATGGCCGGGTGAGCCGATTCGAATCTCTGCCCAGGAGTACCTCGAGGGTTTTTACAGCAGTTTTGGCTTCTCCACAGTGGGCGATGTCTATTTGGAAGATGGCATCCCTCATGTGGCCATGACCCGGCCTGCCGGCCCAGCTTGACCTTCAGACTATCTTCGCCGCCATGTCGAACCAACCGTGTGCTTCGGTGGTGATTCCCTGCCTCAACGAAGCGGCCCATATTGGAGCTTGCTTGGATGCCCTTGCCCATCAAGAAGGGGCCGAAGTGGGGTTTGAAGTGTTGGTCGTTGATGGGGGCAGTGACGATGGAACTCGGGAGATTTTGGATCGCCGTGTGGCTGCTGAGCCGTGGCTCCGTGTCTTGGATAACCCTGACCGTATCACGCCTGTAGCCATGAACAAGGGCATTGCTGAGGCGCTTTCTGACGTGGTCATCATTTTGGGCGCACATGCAGAAGTGGCCCCCGACTTTGTGCGGCGCAACCTGGAGGCGCTGCGGGCACACCCTGAATCTGGATGTGTTGGTGGCGTAGTGGAGCAAGTGCATGGCGACGAGTTGAGCCGGAGAATCGGGTTGGCGCTGTCTTCTCCGTTTGGTGTGGGCGATGCCAGGTTCAGAACTGGAGGCGTTGCAGGCCATGTAGATACTGTGGCTTTTGGGGCATACCGCAAGGCTGTTCTCCACGAGTTGGGCAGCTTTGATGCTTCCTTGGTGCGCAACCAAGACGACGAATTGAACTACCGGTTAACGGAATCGGGTTGGAGGATTTGGTTTGATCCCCGGATCCGGTCGACTTACCACGCGCGCTCGAGCTTTGGGCAGTTGTTCCGTCAATACCGCCAATATGGATTTTGGAAGGTGTTCGTCAACAAAAAACACTTGACGGTCACAACTTGGCGGCAATTGGCGCCTGCTGCAATGCTGCTGGGCACGGCAGTTTTGATGGTGTTGTCGCTGTGGCAATGGACTTTCTCGGGGGGCAGTTCCCTGCTGACTTTGGCGCCGCCAGCCTTGGCTACATTGTGGGTAATGTGGGTGCTGGGAGCATTCACCGCTATGGTATTGGGCAATGTCCCCGTGAGGGATGTGCCGGGTGTGCTGCGCACTTTTTTTGTCCTGCACATGGCCTATGGATGGGGCTATTGCGAGGGGATTTGGCGTCTGGTGCTGTTGCGCCGTCCGCCTTCTGCTGAATTCAAGTCGTTGACCCGATGAAGGCGATGCTGGCTCAACGCGCAGAATCGTGGGCGTGGCGTGCCGTGATGCCCGCATTGATCCTTGGTGGAAATGTGGCAGGCGTCACCTTGTTTGTCATTGCCGTGCTTCGGACCATTGCCTGGTGGAACAATCACCGCCATGCGCCTTGGGAATGGAGGCGTGGGGCCATGTGGTGGATCGCTTATTTCGGCCTCCAAATGCTCGGTGGCCTGTGGTCGAGCGACCTTGATGCCTGGAGAATGAGCTTGGAGGTCAAGTCCTCCCTGTGGTTTTTGCCAGTATTGTTGGCCATACCGGGCCGCAAGGTGGCGCGTGACTTTTGGTGGTCATTGGGGTGGTCGGTCACGGCTTATTTGTGTTGGCGCATGTTGCGGGCCGGTTGGCATCAACTGGTTCTTGATTCTCCCAAAGAGTGGCGTTATGCGCGGTTTTCGGGAGACGTACACCCCACCTATATGAGCCTGCACTTGGCTGCAGCGTTTCTGGGTTTTGGGACCGAATGGGGACAGAAAATCAAGCCCTTTTTTTCATGGGCTGTGACGGTGCTTTTTGCGGTGTCCCTGGGCATGCTGGGGTCCAAAGCCGGCATTTTGGCGGCCTTGGTTGTTGCGATACTCCGTCTGTCTATGATGGGGTCAGGTTGGAGCCACAAGGCCTGGGGAAAATTGTCAGGTTCACTGCCAAGTGGCAGGCTCAGATGGGGGGGCTTTGTGGTGTTGGTTTTGATTTCTACTTGGGCCATGTCGGGCAACAGGTTTGCAGAAATGAGCAGTGCCTCAGCGGTCATTGCCAGTGAGCAGGCGCCGGTGCAAAGCAGCTCAGCGGGACGGGTGATGGTATGGCAGACGTCATTGGAAATCATACAAGCTCACCCTTTTGGAGTTGGGACCGGCGATGTGGTTCCAGAATTGATGCGACGCTATGAGCGGGATGGTTTGACTTATGCTTCGGAACGCCGCTTGAACCCACACAATCAATGGTTACAAGCGGGAGTGGCCTTTGGATGGCCGGGCATTGCAGTTTTGACATTGGCCATGATCGCCTGTGTGTTGCAGGCATGGTGGACGGGGAGAGGTTTGTTGCTGCTGTGCGTCATGTTGGTGATCCTGCACGCGGGCGTGGAGTCGGTATTGGAAGTGCAACGTGGCGTGGTATTCATCATGTGGATGCTGATGGTACAATTGCCCGTTGCAGACAAAACCAGGCGCGACCGCAGCACTGTGGGCTGAGACCTTACCTTGATGGCCTGAGCTCCCCATGGCTGATCACAATACTTCCATAGCCCCAATCCCCCAAGACCTTGAGTCGGATGCGGTCATGAATGGCGCCAACCCTTTGGTCATGCGCCAGTTGTCTGTGGTATGCGGGGCGGGGAGTCGGTTGGAGCGGCTCGAACGTTGGTACTTGTTTGTGCGGGACGCCATCCGTTACGATCCGTTTTTGATCAATTTGGAGCCTGAGGAAAATGCGGCTTCTCGAACCCTCGAAAACCAGAGTGGGCATTGCGTACACAAGTCCATCTTGCTGGTGGCAGGGTTCCGGGCATTGGGGGTGCCAGCCCGATTGGGCCTTGCGCGGGTGCGCAACCATTTGGCGACGGCTTCGCTCGAATCAAAATTGGGGACGGACGTGCTGTCGCCCCACGGATATGTGGCCTTTTGGAATGGCCATCGGTGGGTGAAATGTACCCCTGTGTTTAACAGGGCTTTGTGTGAGAAGCTGGGCACGGTCCCCTTGGATTGGGACGCTGAGAACGATGTGTTGTTTCAGCCCCTTGACCGCAAAGGGGAGCGGTTCATGGAGTACTTAGAAGACTATGGCCTTTTTAGCACCTTGCCCATCGGCTTGATCCGAAATCAACTGGAGGAATTGTATCCCCATGCGTTCAATGTTGCAGGAGAATGGGCATTGCCAGCCTGATTCTCCTCAGCCTTTGTGCTTTTGCGTTGTGCTGTCCGATTGGGTTTCCGGATTAGACGCTCCTCCAAACGAAACTGCCGCAGCAACAAAGGCTTTGAACAGTGGGTGGGGATTGATCACCGTGCTCTTGTATTCGGGATGGAATTGTGCCCCAACGAACCAAGGGTGCTCGGGAATCTCCACGATTTCGACCAGGTTGGATTCTGGATGGGTTCCGGTCGCCACCATTCCAGCCTCGGTAAACTGTGCCCGGTAGGCTTCATTGAATTCGTATCGGTGGCGGTGGCGCTCCTCGGTTTCTGTCAACCCGTATGCTTGGGCTGCCAATGAACCCTTGGCAAGCTGGCAGGGGTAGGTTCCGAGCCTCATGGTGCCGCCCATGTCGGCCAACCCTTTTTGGGTTTCCATCAAATCGATGACGGGGTCGGGGGTGTAGTCCTTGATTTCGGTGCTGTGGGCTTCTTCGAGTCCCAAAACATTGCGGGCAAATTCAATCACGGCGCATTGCATGCCCAAGCATATGCCAAAGAAGGGGATGCCATTTTCTCTGGCGAACCGGATGGCTTCAATTTTGCCATCGATTCCACGGGACCCAAATCCAGGTGCCACCAATATGCCGTGTGCTTTGCCGAGCAGGGCCTCGTTATCTGGGCCTTGCAGCTGTTCAGAATGGATCCAGTTGAGGTTGACTTTGACGCCGCAAGCCGCTCCCGCATGGGTAAAGGACTCCACGATGCTTTTGTAGCTGTCTTGAAGTTCTACATACTTGCCAACCAGGGCAATTTCGACTGAACCTTTCGGGTTTTTGTGGCGCTCTAAAAAGTTCAACCACCGGTTGAGATTCAGCCCAGCACGGCTGTCCACGCCCAACTTGCTCAGAACAACTTCGTCTAGCTGTTCCTTCTGCATCAACAAGGGCACGTCGTAGATGGTGTCCGCATCGATGGACTGGATGACGGCTTCCTCGCCGACATTGCAGAACCGTGCCAGTTTGTTGCGGATGCTTTTGGTGAGGTTGTGCTCTGTGCGACAGACCAAGACATCGGGCTGCACTCCAAACTCCAGCAGCTGCTTGACGCTGTGCTGGGTAGGCTTGGTTTTGAGTTCACCCGCTGCCTTGAGGTAGGGCACCAAGGTGAGGTGGATGACGAGGGTGTCTTTGGGATGTTCCCAGCGCATTTGGCGCACCGCCTCGATGTAAGGCAAGGATTCGATGTCGCCTACGGTTCCACCAATCTCGGTGATCACGAAATCGTATTGGTCGCCCTCGCCCAAGATTTGGATGCACCGCTTGATTTCATCGGTGATGTGGGGAATGATTTGGACTGTGCGTCCGAGGTATTCACCGCGTCGCTCTTTGTCGATGACGCTCTGGTATATCCGGCCAGTGGTGATGTTGTTGGCCTGAGAGGTGGAGACGTTTAAGAACCGCTCATAGTGTCCCAGGTCGAGGTCGGTTTCGGCACCGTCATCGGTGACATAGCATTCGCCATGCTCGTAAGGGTTGAGCGTGCCGGGATCGATGTTGATGTAAGGATCCAGTTTCTGGATGGTCACTTTCATCCCACGGGCCTGCAACAGCTTTGCCAAGGAGGCGCTGATGATGCCCTTGCCCAGACTGGAAGAAACCCCTCCGGTAACGAATATATATTTGGTGGCCTTGGCCTTTCCCGTAGTCGCGTGCATACGGGGTTCTAAGGTATGCCCATTCCTCCAGAGGTGGGGAGAGAATCTTTAAACTTTTTCTCAGCAGTCCTTTACAGTTGATCTGTCAAGGATTGAACCACTTTGAATCCGCTGAGGAATTCTTTGGCGACGACGCGCAACAGAGAATATGCAGGGATGGCCAACATCATGCCGGTGATGCCTGCGAGGCTCCCTGCAATCGAGATGAGCAAGAAAATCTCTAAGGGGTGGGCCTTGACACTGCCCGCAAAAATCACGGGCTGCGTAAAGAGGTTGTCGACCAATTGTGCCAACAGGAATACGGCCCCGGCTTTGCCGAGCAGACTCCAGATCTCGGGAAACTGAAGGTGGGTGGTCAAGATGATGCCCAGTCCCAGACCTGCTCCGATCAACGGCCCGACATAGGGAATGAGGTTGAGTAGCCCCGCGAGGAACCCGATCAAAAAGGCATTGGGAACGCCTAAAATGAGCATGCCTCCGGTGATCACCGTTGTGATGATGGCCACCTGAGCGGCCAACCCCACGAAGTAGCGGGTCAGGAGCGCTGTGGAGTTCGTGAGGATGCGCTGGATGCGTTCCGTGTAGTGGTCTGGCGTCAACGCTTGTACAATGCTGGGGAACAGGTTTCGGTCTTTGAGAAAGAAGAAGGTCATAAATGCAATGCTGAACAATGCCACCACAAGGCCACTCAGGGCCGATAAGGTGCTGCCGAGTATTCCGCCGATCCCCGATGGCCCCAAAACAGAAGACAATCCCGTTCCCAAAGTGGAGGCGTCGAGCCATGACCATGCGTCGGCGCCGGTGGTGTTGAGCAGAGGAGCGAAGCTTGAAAGTTCCTTTTGGATGCGCTGAGCGATGCTTTGAAAATCCAAGTCCGCCACCACTTGCGCTTCCACGGCTACAAGCGGGACGAAAAGGTTGACCAACAAGGCAAACCCGGCAAACATGGTGGTCAGCGCTATAAAGGCTCCCAAACCTGGACCGGGCGTGCGGCCTGCGATGTTGAGTCGGTCGACCAGCTTCACAATGGGCCGGCCAATGAAACTCAGCGCTATCGAAATGATGAGGTATGCAGTGAGGTCAGAAAACCGCACCATGCCCCCGATCAAAATCGCCACGCCGCATGCCCCTGCAATGCGCTTCAAAGTCCAGAAGTCCGCTTTGAAGGGGTGAGAGTTTGCGGTGGGATGCTCACGAAGAGATGAATCCATGGGGGCAAATTAAGCTTCTTGCGGCGCGTAACGCACCGCCACCTTTCCGCAGTTGTAGCCGATGCCGCTCCAGCGGTCGATGTCCAGTTGTAAATGCACCATGTCTGCTGTGGAAAGTCCCATGTATTCGCCGGTTAAGACGGTGACGAGGGCGCTGATTCCAGGGTTGTGTCCAATGATCCACAGTCCGCTGAACCGCTCATCGGTTGTGGAGGCTAGTTGAATCCACATGTCGGGTTCAGCCAGATAGCCCCGCTCATCGACTTCGATGGGAGGGATGCTGCTAAGGCCTTGATTGGTCCAAGTTTCTGACACCAAGCCGGCCGTTTGAATCGTACGAATGGCACTCGATGCCAGGAGGCGGTGGGTTGCTTGTGGATGGACCCGATGGGCCTGCTGAATGCAGTCCTGTCTGCCTTTTGGTGTCAATGCTCGGAGGTGGTCAGGCATTGGCCTTGATCCAGATTCGGCTTGCCCATGGCGCATCAAAAACAGCTCTTTCATGTTGATGCAATTTGAATTTTTTCTTTGAGGTATTGTAATGATTTTCAGTGTAAGGCTAAATAAAAGTTTAGCCTTGTCTAAATATAGAATCTGACATGCCTTAAATTTGCCCCATGCTGACCGTTTCGGTGGAGAATTACCTCAAGGCCATCCTTCATCTTCAGGTGGAGGGGGAGGACCGCGTGAGTACCACAGCGATTGCCCAAAAAGTGGCGTCTACACCAGCCAGTACGTCGGCCATGTTGACCAAACTCGGTGAAAGAGGGTGGTTGGAGCATCAACCTTATCACGGTGTCAGGCTGACCAAAAAAGGGCACAGGGTGGCCATGGACATCCTGCGCAGGCACCGGTTGTGGGAGTGCTTTTTGGTGGATCATCTGGGGTTTGAATGGGACCAGGTTCATGATATTGCCGAAGAATTGGAGCATGTGGGGAGCGTGGAGTTGATCAACCGCTTGGACGCCTTTTTGGGCTTTCCCAAATTGGACCCGCACGGTGACGTGATTCCCGGCCCAAATGGGCGTTTCCGGTCAGTGGCGGCACGCACCTTGCTCACGGAAGCCCCGCGGAACTTGGAGTTGGTTGTGGTGGGTGTCGTGGATGGTGGAGACGCATTTTTGCGCCACTTGGGTGTGCTTGGCATACAGTTGGGCACCCGGATGACCGTGCAGGAGCGGCTTGCGTTTGACGGCAGTTTGCATGTGAAATACCCCGACGAGGAGGAGGTCCAGCTTTTGGCTCCCTCTGTGGGACAGCGGTTATGGGTGGATCAAAGCAGCCCGTCTCCGGAGATTCTGTTTCCAGAAGAAGAAGACCAGCAATAGAATGGAGGGATTGTACGACGCATTGATGGGTTTGGACCCTGTTGTTGCAGCCTTGGTGGCGACCACCTTTACCTGGCTCATGACGGCGGCTGGCGCGTCTTTGGTGTTCTTTTTCAAGACTTTACACCGAAGGCTGCTCGACGGAATGTTGGGGTTCACGGGCGGTGTGATGGTGGCTGCGAGTTGCTTCGGGCTGCTCATTCCGGCCATGGACATGACAGGTGGTGAAGGTTGGGAAAACGTGATGCCTGCGGCAGTGGGGTTCGTAGTGGGCGCGCTCTTTCTGTACGCCTTGGACAAGCTCACGCCTCACTTGCACATCAATTTCGACCGCAGCGAGGCCGAAGGGCCAGAAACGGATTGGCACAGGACAACTTTACTCGTGTTGGCCATCACCTTGCACAACATCCCGGAAGGGTTGGCGGTAGGTGTGCTTTTTGGCGGTGCTGCAGCGGGCATAGAAGGCGCCACCATCGGTGGAGCCGTCGCGTTGGCCATCGGCATTGGCATTCAAAATTTTCCTGAAGGCATCGCCGTCAGCATGCCGCTGAGGCGCCAGGGCGTCTCCCGTGGACGTTCCTTCTGGTTTGGGCAATTGAGCGCCATTGTGGAGCCTGTAGCAGGCGTGGTGGGGGCCATTGCTGTATTGAGCATACAACCGCTCCTTCCGTACGCATTGGCTTTTGCGGCGGGGGCCATGATTTATGTCGTGGTCGAGGAGGTGATACCGGAAACGCAACGGGACCGGTTCACCGACGTGGCGACATTGGGATTCATCGGTGGGTTTGTGCTGATGATGGTCCTCGACGTGGTCCTGGGTTGA